>MHRF01000013.1:167804-211114 GCA_001820875.1 Candidatus Taylorbacteria bacterium RIFCSPHIGHO2_01_FULL_46_22b | reverse complement strand
AATAAGTGCGAACCTCCTTTAAGAGGCACATCAGAATGACAGAAAACTGGTGGAAACAGGTGACACCACTTTTTTTAGTTGTGTGCAAGTGGTAGGTCAATGGTATAATAATTTTCCTGTTAATTACTCACTAATACTATTCACCCATGAAAGAAGTAACCATCTACTCAACACCAACGTGCGTTTTTTGCAATGCGGCAAAATCATTTTTCAAACAAAATAAAATATCATTTACCGAACATAATGTGGCGACAGATTTGAAACGGCGTCAGGAAATGGTTGAAAAGAGTGGTCAGATGGGGGTCCCGGTGATTACTGTTGGAGATGATGTCATAGTGGGTTTTGATGAACCGAGATTAAAGGAACTTGTTGGAGTAAAGTAGAACTATTAAACAAAAATACCCCCCACAGGGGGTGTTTTTGTTTTGGTGCCGAGGACCAGGATCGAACTGGTGACCCTTCCCTCTTCAGGGGAATGCTCTACCAACTGAGCTACCTCGGCAGAATATAGGCATTTTACAGAATATATGCGAATACACAAGCTTAATTTTCTAAGCTCGGCGTGATTACGGTGAAAAGGTATCGGTCACTTTTTGCACCGTATTTAGTGTGGTTTGAGTCTTTCCAAATAATTCCATGACCTTATCAAGGTAGGGTTTCAGGAAATAAAATGAACCGAATGCGATACCCAGAATGATGATCCAGTAGAGAGATTTCCATATCCGCGACCACCATTGGCTACGATACATGCTTTTGATCATCCGTTGATTTTCTCTGCTCAATTCGAGCACTTCCTCAAGTAGTTTTCTATCTTCGTCTTCCATGTATACCATAGTAGCAAAGGAACACTCTCTGCTCAATGCGTTTTCCTACTATATAGAGACAATTCTATGCCCCCGGCCAGAATTGAACTGACATCAAACCCTTAGGACGGGTCCGTTCTATCCGTTGAACTACGGGGGCGCACAGACACTATAACATAGGAGATTATTCCCAAACAAAAACCGCCCTAACGGCGGTTTTTGTGTATATATGAATTATGTAGTTTTTACGCGGAGTTTTGTTTGTCGCCCCTTGTCCACTTTTGGCAGTCGGATGATCAAAAGTCCATGTTTTTCGACTGCCTCCGCTTCTTCAACTTCAATTTCTTGCGGAAGTACGATGGTGCGGGTGAATGATCCCCAATACAATTCTTTGAAAAAGAAATTATCTTCGGTGACTTCATTGGCAGCTTCGCGGGTTCCTTTGATGGTTACCATGTCTCGGGTAATCGAAATATCCAAATCTTCCGGTCGTACACCGGCAACCATGGTTTTGATGACAATATCTTCTGGGGTTTGATAGACATCAACAGCAAGCTGGCCTGCTTCGCCATTGTCTTCGTCAGCGATCCATTCTTTTTGCGTATCGAGCTGGATTTTCTCTTCACTTTCTCCTTCCGACTCGGTAACACTGACGGTTCCTGTCAATCGTTCAAAAAATGATCGTTTGTCTTTGGCCATAGAGAATAGTTTTTATGAATAATGCACCGAATCGGCGGGGTGGATGCGCTTTACCTCTTCTAGGAGAAGTAGAACGATGATGACGACAATCCACACAACTGATGATGCAAGCAAGCTATAGTTACCGTCGCCTATCATTATAATTAAGTTAAATGCAGTGTGCAATGCAACAGCGAGGATAAGTCCGATAGAGAGGTACAGGTGTTTCAGGCGGTAATTGCGATAAAATGCCAATGCCATAGAAATACCTATGGCAGCTGAAGCCGCAATATGCAGAAGCATAGCGCCAAGGAAACGGATGTCCCACGTCAAGATACTTAGAGCTGTTAATCCTTGTGCAAGCGGATTGAAGATAAAGAGCGTATTTTCGACTGCCGCAAACCCGAGGGCAGTGGTAATCATATACACCACGTAATCAAGCGGTTCATCCACTTCTTTGCGCCGAAGTACAATTGCATAACAAATAAGGAATTTTGCGCATTCTTCTATCGCGGCCCAGAGAATTAGGCGCTGCGCACTTCCGCCGACAGTGTCATGCACAAGGCTTTCGAGCTGTAAAACAGGTATAACCACAAGCATGCCTCCGAGGAAGGTGGTAATCAAAAGCCAAATAGGTTCGGGATGCTTTCGATCTTCGCGGAGCCAGAAAAGGAGCCAAACTAGTGCCGGCAAAATGCCTCCTGCTGCCGCAATAATCATGTAATAGAATGGAACAGTCACCCTATTATTATACTGGATTATTCCGGCCAGCGCTCTGTCATGAGGAGCCGTTTCTCCACAGTGTCTTTAGACTGTATGAGAGACCAGATTTCTTCAGTAATAAATGGCATGAAGGGGTGGAGAAGTTTAAGTGAGTCAGTGAAAATTCGTTGGAGGAGCACTTGCGCCGATTTCTTTGCTGGCGAGTCTTCTCCAGAGAGAATTGGTTTTTTCTCTTCGATGAGAATATCAGCAAGCGTATGCCAGAGATACTGATATATCTTCTCGGCAGCAAGATAGAGGCGGTAATTCTCGAAATCGCTCGTAATATCCTTTTTGAATTCAGAAAATGTGTTGTAGGTTTCTCTGTCTGCTGGTTCAAGCAAAGCAAGATCAGTGTCGGTTGATAGTGTGGTTCCCACGAGGAATCGTGCCACATTCCAGATTTTGTTTGCGAAGTGTTTATAGGCTTTCAGTTTTTCATTTGAAATACGAGAGTCGTTCCCAGGGCCGGTGCCAACCAGAAGTGACATGCGCATGGCATCTGCGCCGTACTGGCTGATTATTTCAAGCGGGTCGAGGTTATTGCCGAGTGATTTTGAGATTTTATTTCCGTCTTTGTCGCGCACGAGTCCGTGCAGGTAAACGGTTTTAAATGGAATATCGCCAAGAAGATACGTGCTCATGAGTATCATGCGCGCGATCCAGAAAAACAAAATATCATAGCCGGTTTCAAGTATGGTGGTGGGGTGGAATTGTTTGAGATCGGCAGTTTCTTCAGGCCAGCCTAAGGTCGAGAATGTCCAGAGTCCGGATGAAAACCATGTATCAAGCGTGTCCTCATCTTGCACCCATCCGTCTTCTTTTGGCGCGCTGATATCGCAATGCATCTTGTTTTCCTTATACCAGACGGGTATTTGATGGCCGTACCAAATTTGCCGCGAGATGCACCAATCCCGCAGATTTTCAATCCAGTGGAAATATACCTTCTCAAATCGATCGGGAAGGATTTTTGTCTGGCCGTTTTTCACGACCGCAAGCATTAATTCTTTGAGTGTAACCTCCTCTCCTTTCTTGATACCCGCTAATTTTTCACTTTGATTCTTGAATTTTGCATTGACGTTGACGAACCACTGCAAGCGGGGCATCGGCTCGATAATTCCTCCGGTGCGTTCGGCGGTCGCGATATTGTGTTCAATTTCCTCTTCCTTTTCAATCAGGGTTTCTTTGGCAAGCCACTCGACTACACTAATGCGCACCTCCGCGACTTTTTTGCCGTGCAGCGATCCCGCACTTTCCATCATGCGCGCTCGCTCGTCGATAATCGGAACAAGCGGCAGATGATGCCTTTGAGCTATGTCCCAGTCAGTCATGCTATGTGCAGGTGTAACGCCGACTGCGCCAGTGCCAAATTCAGGATTTACCGCGGAATCCGCTACAATTTTGATGTGGAGATGTACGCCCGCAAAATCAATATCATATTCTTTTCCGACATATTTTTTGTAACGGGCGTCATCAGGGTGCACGGCAACTGCCGTGTCGCCGATTTTAGTCTCTGGACGCGTGGTTGCAATTGCGATGGGGAAGTCTTTTGCGTAACGGAACGTATAGAGCTTTGTTTTCTCTGTCTGATACACGATTTCATCGTCTGAAATAGTAGTCTGACCTTTCGGATCCCAGTTGACGATACGATACCCACGGTAAATAATCCCGTCGTCATACATTCGTTTGAACGCGGTTTTGACTGCAAGACTTCGTTTTTCGTCGAGCGTGAATGCTTCACGGCTCCAGTCGATCGAACAGCCGGTTTTGCGTATTTGTTTGACAATTACGTCGTGGCTTTCTTTTGCAAATTGTTCGACTCGTTTAAGGAATTCTTCCCGTCCGAGGTCGTGTCGGTTTTTCTTTTCTTCTTTTGAGATTAATTTCTCAACTTTTGCTTGTGTAGCGATGGCGGCGTGATCGGTCCCAGGGATCCATAAGGTCTTCCTTCCTTGCATGCGGGCAAATCGCACCATGGCGTCTTCAATTGCAAGCATAAAGGCCGATCCCATATGCAGGACGCCGGTGACATTGGGGGGAGGCAAGACGATAGAGAAATAAGGGAGTGTGGGATCAATAACCCCTTTTTGTTCGCAGATATCGGGATTAAAGTAGCCGCTTTTTTCCCACTCGGCATAGAGCCGATCTTCGACTTCAGCGGGGTTGTAGGGCTTGAGGAGCGCATCGGGGACTGGATATGAAGGCTCTTTTTTAGGTATATCAGACATGGTTAGTGTCTCTCATAGTAACAGACTGGTGGTGCTTTTTCAAAAATCAGACCGCTCCAGCGCCTTGCGGTACTGGAGCGTGGATCGTTTGCATTTGCTAGACACCGGAGATGTCTGCACAGTTTTGCGTATATACACCAAACGCACGGCAGAGGGAACTGGGCTCCCTATCTTTACCTCCGAGGGTTAGCAGATGCTTGGATGCCTTACCTATAATATCTATTACACCCACTAGGTCAAATAATGTCTTGTGTTGTATTAAAAAAAAGAGACGCGTTCTCCCACGGCTGGCTGGCCTAAGAGAAACGCGTCAATGGAGGACAGTGGACACCCTGCGGGGGCGTCTGCGGTGTGGACGTGGGGATGCCCACTTGGAGGCGAGTGGCAGACAAGTCCGACTGTCGTTCCAAGAATAATTTACTTTTTCCTTAAGCAGGTGTCAAGCAAAGCGAGCTGCAAGTTTTAGTGTCCCTTTTGCGCGGATGTCAGAGTTTCCTTTTTCTCCTCGCACGGCATGGAGATATGCGGCGGCAGCGATCATAACGGCATTATCAGTTGAGAGCGGGAGCGTGGGAATCAGGAGTTTACAATCCGCGCATTCGTTTGCAAGCTGTGTGAATTGTTCGCGCAAGTGCTTATTTGCCACCACACCACCACCAATAATTAAGGTTTTCGCTCCGTATTCTTCTATCGCGCGCTCGGTTTTTTTATACAGCACTTCGATTGCGGCATCTTCAAATTCACGTGCGATATCCGCTTTCATTTCTTCGGAAAGGTCTCCAGCTTTCTGCACATGATAGAGCACGGCTGTTTTTAAACCCGAAAATGAAAAGTCGTAATCTTTTGTTTGCATCATAGGGCGGGGGAATGAGATCGGAGAAACCGGTTTTTCTGCACGCGCACTTTCGGCAAGTTTCGAAATTTTAGGCCCCCCAGGATAGGTAAGTCCCAAGATGCGTGCTACTTTATCAAATGCTTCGCCGACCGCGTCGTCTCGTGTTTGTCCCAAGAGTTTGTATGAAAGCCAATCTTCGACAAGGACGAGTTCTGTGTGCCCGCCGGAGACGAGGAGTGCGATAAGCGGGAAGCGGATATCTGCGGAAGTGATTTCCGGAGAGAGCAGTACTGACGTAATGTGACCCTCCATATGGTTAGTTGCAAACACCGGAACATTCCAGAATGCGCCGAGCGCTTTTGCAAAATTAATGCCGACCCAGAGTGCCGGCTCAAGCCCAGGACCTGCAGTGACTGCGATTGCATCAATGTTCAGTTTTCCTATATGAGGGATTTTTTCGAAAAATTGTTTCCACATTTCGCTCTCACGCTTTGATTCGATACCGATATTTTTGAGAAATGTTTCAGAATCGGAAATGTTTGAAACCGAAGTCCCTTCTTTAAGATGTGCCTTTTCAAGAAGAGAGAGAAAGAGGGGAACAATATTTTGCGCATGCTCGCGTTTTGCAAGCATGGGAAATACTCCGCCGAATTTTTCATGCACGGCGATCTGCGAATAGATCACTTCAGAGAGAACTTTAAAATGCGGAAGAGTCGCCGTGCCTGTGCAATCGAGGAGTGCGAGCGCGGTTTCGTCACATGAAGTTTCAATGCCTAATATAATCATAAAACTATTGTATACAAAGCGTATATCACATTATCATTCCTCGCCCCGTTGCATCCCGAGCTACGGGGTCGTCACACGAAGTTTCAACCTGCACGCAGAATTCCCCGACGGTTCTGCCGCGGGAATGAATGCGGCAGTGGGAAGGGGGTCGGGGAAACGGGAGTTTCCCCGCGGAGGAAAGCAGTGAGCGAGTCTTCGAGTGAGCGTTGAGAACCGAGAGGTTCTCAAAATAAAAAACTGCTCGCTTCATATTCCGTCCGCTTGCGGCGGGTATGAACGAGCGGATTTTATTTCCTAATATAATCATAATCGGGAAGGCTTAGAGAGCTTTACCCACAAGCTCCGTCATCATTGCGTCCAGCTGTGTTTCAAGTTTCGTTCTGTCTCCTTCATTTGAAATTGTGTAATCAGCCATTGCGATAATTCCGCTGACGTTTTGCGCTTCCGGTTTCGCGTTTGCAGTCTCTTTTTCTTCTTTCTCTTTGAATTCTTCTAGAGTCGCGCCGTCGCCGGTTCGTCCTCGCGCTTGCATGCGGGCAAAACGGATTTCAAGCGGTGCAGTAACGACAACAATGCTTCCTCCAAGGGTTTGTATGGTTTGCGCTTCGCCGATTGCGCGGATACCTCCGAGGCACAGCCGTGGAGCATCTTTGAATTTTTCTACACTTCTCTTGACGAGCACATCTGGTCCTTTCTCGGCGCGGAGTTCATTTACAACGGTATGCATGAGGTCGCGCGTTGGTTCGCCCAAGCTTCGGTGCTTGATTTCATCTCGTATCATGTCGCTGGTGGAAACAAATATAAACCCGTGCTGGTGCACGAGGTAATCCGCGACAGTGTCTTTGCCGGCGGAAGGGTGTCCGGTGATGCCAAGAAGTATCATCGTTGTTCTATTATCTACCCTCGGACAGTATTCGTTCAAGTACCGTGAGTTGTTCGCGGGTGTTTGCTCCGAGAGCCGCCACAGGGTCGATTGAGACTGTGGTAATGCGTTCGCCGTTTTTGTGCGCTCGCGAGGGGAGATCGGTCAGGTAATATTCCTGTTGCGTGTTGTCGTTTTTGATTTCTTTGAGGTTTTCCCAGAGCCAGTTGGCATCGAAACAAAAATAAGAGGGATTCACTTCGCGTACTAAAAGTTCTTGCAGGCTCGCGTCTTTTCGTTCGACGATTTTTTCTATCTCGCCAAGGGTGTTTCGGATAACGCGTCCGTAATCGCGGAAGCCCTCGCGCCAGCTTTCGAAATCGGGGATGTGCACTGTCGCCATGGTGATCGGCGTTTTCCCTTTCAGGTGTGCTTCGCCGAGTTTATTGATTGTTTCAGCATCGACAAGAGGATGATCGCCGTAGAGCACCATGATGTGCGTCGCTTTATCCTTCAGGAGTTCCTCGGTGATTTTCACCGCATGTCCGGTGCCGAGCTGTTCATTTTGAAATACATATTGATAGCGGGGTCCAGCGACAGATTTGACTTGATCGCTCCCGACTCCCACGACAAGGGTTGGTGGCACGTCTAATTTTGAGGAATCTACGGCATCCAAGAGATGCTGGAGGAGGGGTTTTCCGGCAAGCGGCAAAAGCGCTTTCGGGAGTTCCGATTGCATGCGTTTTCCTTTTCCGGCGGCGAGAATGACGAGTTGTATCTTGTTCATACTCACTAAAAAACACCTCAAGCGGTGTTGGCGCTATACTAGCGTACTACGTCACAATATTCAACCCCTTTTGACATACGTCAGATTTCGCAGTATTGTTTTTGCGGAAGTTAACCCCGTTAAGAGGAGGAATGAACTATGACAAAAAAAGAGTGGCGTCTTGCACGCTCGGGCCGAGGGGTTGCCGATTGGACCCCGTGTGTCAACTTTTTGCAGAGTGTTTGCAAGCAAATTGCCCCGCTTCATGCAGAATTTTTGCATGATTATCCGTTTTTGTGTGGGAAGTGCACTGTTGTATCACAGCCCACACCGCCTGCGATTCTCTTGGATTTTGAGCGTGTGCGGGAACATCCGAATATCCCTGTCATTCTGATACAGAAAGATATGAGTTTGATTCTCCATCTTCTGTTTAGATTTATCAGTTCGGGGATCAGAGGGAATTTGACGCTTGGTGTAGCAGACACAAATCCGTTTCATCCGGTGTTTCCGATTGTTCCGCGAAGTTACGCACCGTTCATGCCGCAACAACGCGAGCTTGCATGGTTTCAGAAATTTGCTGGTGAAGCATCGCTTCCGCGCCGGATCGAGCCGACCCGCCCACCATGGATGCCGCCGGAATGTTCTTTTATCGAAAACAAACAGCGCGGATTTCGACTGTCGAGCACTGCTACGGTAGCCGCAAAGTCGCGTAGAGGGTTCGTTCGCACGTGGCTTTCTCCGGAAGAGGAAGCAGCGGAAGCCGACGACATCCCTTTTGAGTGGTGATCTTTTACGAAAAAGCGCCCTGTCCTTCGGCAGGGCGCTTTCCTTTTACCTCAAATGAATTTAAATAATTTTCCTTCCTGAAGAATTCCAGCGGCGGAAGAGATGGACGGCGGCGAGAAGATAGAGGATGCCGACGAGAATAAAAATAAGTTTGCTTGATGAGATGGACATGCCGATATTGGTACCGAGGAGTCCGGTGATTCCGAGATTGATGCCCGAAACGACGCTGATGAAAAATGCGGTAGTATCGCGCGAATCTTTCCCGCCGAACACTGTTTTAGTTCCGATAGCCCAGCGATACAAGAGATATCCTGATGCGGCTCCTGAAATGATCCATGCGAGTTTGAGTAGAATAGTCAGTAGTCCATAGAGGGGACTGATAGGAAGTACGAAGAAGATCACTGGATATCCTCCGAGAAAGAGGGCGATTGCGGCAATGACTAAGCGTACTTCTGACCAAATAAAACTATAATGTTCCAACTTGTTTGGTGTCGTATGCTGTTTTATATCAAAATTTTCCATGGGGAAATTATAGCATAATCAAAAAATAAGAGGGAATCTCTATACTGAGGAGATAGTAATGGGACTCGGTCACACATAATTTTCTGCTGAAAATTTGTGCGACCCCGCCTCGTCCACCTTCGTGGACTCCGGCTTTCGAGTCCCTCAGCACGTCAAAATGATGTCTCGCTCGGACAGCTACCCAGCTGTCCTTGCGAATCATTGTGCGCGCTGAGGGACTCGAACCCCCGGCCCTCTCAACGTCAATGAGATGCTCTACCAACTGAGCTAAGCGCGCGTTAATTCACACACTCTACCAAAAACAAATATAAAAATCTATCTGATTTATTTTGACCCTACGGGGAGTCGAACCCCGCTTCCAGCCTTGAAAAGGCCGTGTCCTAGCCGATAGACGATAGGGCCACTAACTACATGAGAAAATATAGCATCTTTTGAAAAAACCGCAAAAATGCTATATTTTGCGGACTGGAGGAGTGGCTGAGATGGGATAGACATAAACTGCTTTATGTCTATCCGCGAGCGACCAAAATTTCTTACGAGCGAAGAAGCGAGTGTAGAAATTGGGAGTGCCCTTGTGGTGCGAAGCGAGAGACCACGAAGTCACGGTCCGCAAGCGGCCTCCATGTGAGCAGAGCGAATATATGGAGGAGTGGCTGAGTGGTTGAAGGCACCGGTTTCGAAAACCGGCAGGGGTGAAAGCTCCTCGTGGGTTCAAATCCCACCTCCTCCGAAGGAACGAAGTGACGAGGTAGGTGAGCAAACATGGGAATGTTTGCGTGTGGGATTTGAAAACCTTTTGAGCCTAAAATCAATCTGCAAGAATTTTAGCCAAAAGGTATACTGAAACTGTAAGTTTCTAACCACCTCTTCCATCAGATTGGAAACTTTTAACCTAAGTGAAACTATGAAAAAAACACGAAAAATTTTCTTTGTAATGGCTGGCGGTGGTCATGATACTGACCGTCATTATTACGACACGATTAAAAATAAACGCTCAACTAATGAGTTAGCTAAATTTTTGAAACCAGAGGAGGTTGGCCTGCTAGAAACTTATGCCCACGGGCGGCCTTATGCGGTTTGGGGTGCTGTTCCAGGAAGTGGCAATATACGAAACTGGGAAGCAATGGAACCTGGAGATTACGTTATGGTTTATCGACAAGGAAAGATTATACTTGCGGCGGAAATAGCAATGAAGATGAAAAATCCTTCTCTCGCAGAATATTTGTGGCAAAAAGATTCTGAGGGGAAAACCTGGGAATTAGTTTACTTCATGATAAATGAAGTTGATTTTAATATAGATTTCAAAAAGTTAAATGAGTATTTTGGATACAAAGAGAGTTATCATCCGCAAGGATTTATGGCGATTGAGCAGACAAAAGCAGACCAAATTTTAAGTAAATACGGGGATCTTATTTCTTTACTTAAAAAATTACAAAACGGCGAAGTGGTAGAAAAAATAGAAGTCGATAAAAGCCGAGTGTTTGAGGTTGTTGATGAAGAGGTAAAAAAACAACCTACTGAACATAGTGAGATGCAGTGGCGATTAATTCGGCTCGGACTGAGGTCACATTTTGATGTGTGGGTACCAGAGAATGACAAACACAGAGAATGGAATGGTGAACAATTTAGACCAATGGTTTTGAAAGATTTCCACGAAACCCTAGATGTTCCAGTGTATATAAAGAATATCGATACTGTTTGGAAACTGGGACAATCAGTAAAAGCTGCATTTGAAGTTGAGAACTCAACCGCAGTCTATTCAGGCATTCTAAGACTTTCGGACTTACGGGCGCTGACTCCGAATTCTAGCTACCCCTTGTTTATTGTGGCACCGAAAGAGCGAAAGCAAAAAGTATTTAATGAATTACACCGGCCAACATTTTCAAATCCCTATCTTAATCTTGACAAGATAGTGAAGTACCTTTCTTACGACTCTATAAGAAATTTAGATGAAACTGTGAAAGAAGATCCGACGAGATTTGATATTGATTGGCTTCTTCAAAAGGCAGAGACCATTACCCTTTCTTGATTCATGACAATCAAAATCACTTATTTCGTACACGGCACCACAACTGACAACGAGCAGCATATTTCTTCCGGCTGGAAGGATGTCGAGCTTTCTGAGCTTGGTGTACAGCAATCAATTGCTCTCAAAGATCAGACCAAAGACCAGAAATTTGATGTTGTTTTCTGCTCTGACCTAAAGCGTGCCCACGATTCTGCAAAGCTTGCTTGGGAAGGCACATATCAAATCATTCCTGATGCGAGACTGCGCGAATGTAATTATGGCACCCTAAACGGTGCATCTTCGGATATTGTCGAACCAATGCAGGAAGAGAAATGTATTGAGAAGCCATTTCCGGAAGGTGAAAGCTATGAAGATGTAAAAGCTCGCGTTGCTGATTTTCTTGAATTCCTAAAAAAGAACTACAACGGCAAACACATAGCTATCGTCGGGCACAAAGCTCCTCAACTTTCGCTCGATGTGCTTCTGAAAGGTAAGATTTGGAAACAAGCGCTTGCTGAAGATTGGCGAAAGACTAAAACCTGGAGGCCGGGGTGGGAGTATGAAATAATATAAATTATATGAAATTAAAAGAATCTTTATATATAAGAATCCTTGTTTGGGCGTACGAACAACAAGAAGCAGGTTTTACATGGGAAGATTTAACCAATGAATTTAAGTTGAATAATAAGCAACTTCAATGGGTGCAGAAAATATTTCGTTCGAATATGCCGTCAAGTGAAAATCTAATCGACCACTTGTTTTATCAAAATGACGAACACACTTTTGTAATAACAGCCAAAGGGACTTCTGCTGCCGTTCAATACCTAAACTTGAAGGAGGCAGAGAGAAGCGGGAAAAGAGCAGAGTATATTGCGTGGACAGCTATTTCTGTAGGAGTTATTGTTGGCGCAATACAGATTATTATCGGCTTTTTACAATTAAAATGAGTACGACTACTCAAGTCATTTTTATGGGAGAACTTTTCGATACAATTAAGTTTATTATCCCTCCACTCGCAACTCTATTAGCTGGATATATTGGTGTTCGCTATGGCTTCAAACAGATTAAAATAGAAAAACGTCTGGAGTTTATTGAGAAACAACTGAAAGAGTTTTACTCACCAATCCTCGGTAGACGGAAATATATACGCGCAAAAAGCGAATTTAGATTAAAGGTGGAAACGATATCTGGGAGACAGTGGAAAGAAAACGCTCAAAAAGGGATTCAGCAATCAGCAGAATCTGTAAGTGGGGAGATTGAGTATAATAATAAGCAACTCGAAGAAGAATTTTTACCTTTATATCGTGAAATGCTAACTATCTTCAGAGATAATTACTGGTTAGCCGAACCAGAAACGAGACAGTTTTATAATGAACTTGTTGAGTATGTGGAAGGATGGAATCGCTGGAAAGCGAAAGGGGTGACTGCGGAAACAATGCAAGAAATAGGACATTCGGAAGAAAAACTTAAACCTCTGTACGATGAGCTAGAAAAGAGAGTTGATATTTTACGATTCGAACTTTCGCAAAAATAGCGTAAGCTAGATCGAATAATCAACCTCATTTTTACCTTTGGTTGAATTCGGCTTTGGCACCTCAAACCATTGAGGGTGTTGCTTGAACATAACCCTCAATTCGCGCATGCTTTCATCAATATCCTTGAATTTGAGCCACGCTTTTGGTTCAAAGTTCCGGGCATCATCCCCGCCAGATTGGCAACTTTGAACTTGGTAACGAATAATTATGATTCTGATATTATGACCGACAAGAAAGCCATCCAAATCTTGAAAAAGATGCTGGATAAAAAATCTTTAACCACTGACGAGCGGGGAGCGATTCTAACTGCTATTGGCGTGTTAGGTTGGACGCTGCTTGCTGAAGACCGAATCAAAAGAATCGGAAAATCTCGAAGAGCCAAAATGGAAAGGGACGCTCAAGTCTAGCTCTACTTCTTCAACTTCAACGCCGGCAAAACCATAGAGAGTGTTGCGCCTTTATTTTCTCCTTCCGAGCGTGCAGATAGGGCGCCGGCATGGCGTTCCACAATCCTGCGCGCCATAAACAGACTGATGCCAAGCCCCTCGGTATCAATCGAGGATGCTTTTGCGGTGCGGAAGAATTGATTGAAAATGCGAGGCACATCCTCTTTTTTGATTCCAATGCCACCGTCTTTTATGCTTGTGACTATTTGTTTGTCTTTCACTTCGGTGCTGATTGCAATTGTCCCTCCGTCGTTTGAATAGCGGATCGCGTTATCTATCAAAATCTGCAGGACTGATCCGATGCGATCGGTGTCGATCGCCACTGGTGGTAATTCAGGCGCGAAGTTGGTCAAAAAGGTGAGATTTCTTTTTTGCAATTCTTTCGAATATGACGCCAGAAGGGGAATGAGAAACGCATTCAGATCAGTTTCGTGGAGATGGTAGAAATGGCTCGTGTCCGCGGCACGCGATGTGTCCATCAAAATCTCGGTGAGTTCAACGAGACTGTTGTTAGCAAGCTCGATTCGCTCAATCGCTTCGGCGCGCATTTTTTCATCTGCATTCTGTGTGCGTAATTCGTCAAGCGAGAGCTTGATATGTGTCATGGGCGTTCGGAATTTGTGACTGATGATATTGATAAATTCATATTTCAGAACGTCGCTTTCGCGCGCTTTAAACCAAATCCATATCCCAAATCCGATGCCAAAGAGACTTGAGACCGCGGGGACAATCCAGATGGGGAAGTTCGGATAATATTGCAGAAGAATAATGTTTGCGATATTGACCGCGACAAGTCCGGCGGTGCTTGCAATCACGAGGACAACATAGATGAATGCGCTACGCGCGACAATTTTTACATCAAGTAGATCTTGTCTCAAAATTCCGTAGGCGATCGGAATAACCCAAAGTCCGAAAAGCGCCGACATGATTGGATCTATGCCGATGCGATAGAGAGGCAAAATGGGTATGAGGCCGACACAGTACGCAAATATATATGCGGCCATAAAATACCAGAGCCGGTTTTTTTGCACCGTATCACCTTCCGTATATGAGCGACACAGTATGAACGAGAGGTATACGAGCACAATGCCTTCAAAGAGGGTCTGAAGGGGATAGAGGGCTCCGGGGACGTAGTAATTAGGGAAATAGAGGAATGGGGCGGAGGGTAGGAGGAACCAGTTGGTATTAAAGAGAAAGAGAGCAATCAAAGCGGCACTTGTTGTGTAAAAGAAAATGATAATGGTGCGGGCTTGTTTTGCCCGATTGGTAACGACAGCAATCAGATGCGCACTTGCGACAAAGGTGATGGGGGTCAGCATGTGGAAGAGAAATGCGAATCGTGATAGTTCAGGATCGATCAAGTTGATGCCGATGACATGCGAAGCGAGAAAAATTGCAAGGGGAATACACATGAGGAAAAAAAGGGCGTTGGTTGCTGACCGGTGCCCTTTGATGAACGCAAATAACCCCATGCCGATTGTGAGCACTGCTGATATCGTGATGCCGACATTCGTGACCAAAAGTTCAAGTATGCCGATCGATGATGGAATCATTTTGTGTGGAGATGAATATAGATATCCTCGAGTGCTTTCACAGCGTCGCCAGCGGCAATGTTGTTTTGGTGATAGAGGCCATCAGTGCAATCACCCGCAGCCCAGATGCCCCCCGAAACAATTTCGTCTGCTAGAAGATGAGCGCGTTGTGTTTTCGGATCAACGACAATATGTCCCCATTGATCAGTTTTAACCAAATCTTTTACGAAGCCTGTTGCGGGAAGCAAGCCGATTTCAACGAATATACCGTCGATAGAGATCTCTTTTATTTCTTTTGTTGCCGTATTTTCATAGATGATGCCGGAAACAAATTTGTCACCTTTCACTTCAATGACACGGGTATTTTTGAATATAGTAAGTTTCGGGTTTTTTGAGACTTTTTCAACTGTTATCGGATCGGCGCGAAAATCATCTCCTCGTACAAATAACTTCACTGATTTGCAGTACGCCATGAGTTGCGCGGCAGTTTCGAGTGCGGCATTGCCTCCGCCAATCACCACAACATCGCGATCGGAAAAAAGCGGTCCGTCGCAGGAAGCGCAGTAGGTGAGTCCTTTGTGTTCAAATGTATCAGCTCCTTTTGCCTCAAGTCGGCGGCGGCTTGAACCAGTGGTCACGAGCACTGTTTTGGCTTCAAATTCGCCGGCGGAGGTTTTTACCACAAAGCTGGAGCCCTTTTTCTCTACGGTTTCAACAAAGGAACCTTCTTTTATTGAGACAGTATCTCCTGCGTAGGCTTCTAAATGTTTTTTAAGGTTTTCCGCAAGCGTAAAACCGCTGATTGAGACTGTCCCGATCCAATTTTGGATGTCTTCAGAGACAATTGATTGCCCCCCGAAGTCTTTGGTGAGAAAAACAGTTTTGAGTTTTTTGCGCGCCGCATAGACGCCGGCCGCAACTCCGGCAGGACCTCCTCCAATAATAGCGAGATCGTATTCCATAGGGTATAGGGTACAGGGTTTAGGGATGAGGGGCAAGTTAAAAACAGGATATTGTATTTTTTGAGAGATACGGTAGGGTGTCTCTAGAGTTCCCAAACCCTCTAGGAGAAAGCGAAAAAGCTATGATTGACGTCAGACCGTTCATTTGCGTCCGTGGATTGGAGAAAACACCCGGCCGCTATTACCGTAAGGTCCGTCCAAGTAGCATCATTGTGCTGCCTTTCGTTCCCAGTCCGATTCCAAGGGAAACAGCACCGAAGGCCTTTGTTTGTTTTCAGGTCGGCACCAAGACTTTCTGTTGTGTTCCCAGAGAAGTGTGCCAATTCGACTGTCACACGGTTGTTCATGTCATGTTTGAACCGTACGGGGCTCTGAAGTTTGATGACTCCCTCGGCGAGTGGCAGGAAATCAGTACCCACGAAGAGTTTCTAAAGGAATTTTTCACCCATCCTGAAGAAGGTGTTCGGCACGCCATACGCAATATGCCGCAACCCAAAGATGTTTTGAAGGAGCCGGCACTTTTGCTAGGGGATGAGTTGCCAGCAACATCGCACACACCGCCACCGTTTGTGCAGCTTGCCAGTAGTCTCGGGGGTCTCCCGAAAGGTGCGCTGGATGAGCCGCCAGAGTTTCCGCGGGCGCCGGGCGACGGCTCTTGTCCCGAGTGTCATCAGGGATTGGAGCGAGATAGAGACATGCTTGAGTGCCCCAACTGCAACAAGCGTTTCACTTGCTGACAGTCAGCATTCGAAAAGGCCCGCCCCGATTTTATCGAGGGCGGGCCAATTCTTTTTAATATCTACAAGTTATTTCTTGCGTCGGAGAAATGCGGGCACGGCACCCCAATCATCGTCGTCTGCGACTGGCGTGGTTGGCTTTGCTTCAACGGTGGGTTTCTTTTCCTCCACCTTTGCCTGTTCCTTTTCTTTTGTTCCTGTTCCACCTGACATCAGTGTGTTAAATATGTTATTTCCTTTTGCTCGTTCTGGCGCAACGGTTTCACTAAAGAGACGGCGATGCGTACTCTCTGGAAATCCAGAGGCGATAACGGTAATCTTGATCTCATTTTTCTTCAGCCGGTCATCGCGCACGGTACCGAAGATAACTTTGGCATCCGGATCAATTGATTCGGTAATGATTTTGGCAGCATCCTGAATTTCAAACATAGTGAGATCGTCTCCGCCAGCGATAGAAAAGAGAACTCCTTTTGCTCCCTGAATAGAAATATCCAACAGGGGAGAGTTGATCGCTGTCTTTGCGGCTTCTTCCGCACGCTTCTCGCCTGACGCGGTGCCGATACCCATCAGCGCTGATCCAGCATTCTCAAGGATTGATTTGATGTCTGCAAAGTCTGTATTGATGATGCCGGGGATTGTGATGAGGTCAGAAATACCTTCAACTGCCTGCTTGAGTATGTCATCACACATAGCAAACGCGGTTCGGGCAGTAGTGTCTTTAGCGATATTTGCGAGCAAGCGGTCGTTTGGAATAACCACAGTCGCATCAACTGCCTTGCGTAATTCATCCAACCCTTCTTCGGCATAGCGCATGCGCTGTTGTCCTTCGAACGAAAATGGCTTGGTAACAATTGCGACAGTCAGTGCGCCAAGTTCTTTTGAAATTTTTGCCACTATCGGAGCTGCGCCAGTGCAGGTTCCGCCGCCGAGACCTCCCGCGATGAAGACCATGTCTGCACCCTTGAGCGCTTCCTGAATTTCCTCTTTGTTTTCCTCAACTGAACGTTTTCCGAGATCGGGATTCATGCCGGTGCCGAGGCCATGCGTGAGATTTTTTCCAATGTGGATCTTTTTCTTGGCAAGCGAATTCTGTAGATCTTGCGCGTCAGTATTGATAGCGATAAATTCAACCCCCCGTACTTTAGAGTTGATCATGTGGTTCACTGCATTTTTTCCTGAACCGCCGACACCGAGAACTTTTATCCTCGCGAATGCCTCGATTTCTGGTTTTATTTGTGGCATGGTACGAAACGCGCGCATTTGGTCAAGACGACCAAACACGAGCATTAATTATGATTAACGCTCCTGTCTTAAAATTTAACCGTATCATACAGAAACCCCCCAAAAAGAAAAGGGTTGATTAATTACTACAGCATGTCCTAATTTTCAGGAGGACTTTAGTGTTTTATCTGTATGTTAGGGCAAAAGCTGTCTTAAGAACCGTTTGAGCGTGCCTCCGGCTTTCTTAGCGATATCTACGCCGAGTGTGTTTACTTCATCATCTTGCGATAGACCGATGCGACAGAGGCCGTATACGACTGACCACGAGGCATCTTTGATGGGTTCGCGCATGCTCCCACTCCAGTTCATTGAAGCAATGCGCGAAGGGAGATTAAGGGATGATTTTGCGAGCTCTTCAAAGAATGAGACACCTGACCCGCCGCCGGTCAATATGATGCCGGCAGGCAAGAGGCCGTTGCGCCCGATTTTCTTGAGGTGCGCTTCTATGAGATCAAGGATGTCGGAAAGGCGTGCTTCGATAATGTCGTCAAGTTTCTTTTTCGGATATGTTGCGCCAGTGATTGCGCCGATTTTCACTCGTTCCGCTTCTTCAAGAGGAATCTTGAGGCCGAGTGCAATGTCGTTGGTGATGTCATTTGATCCGATTGGGAATGTTTCAAGCGATATTGGAATATTATTTTCAAACACTACAATCGAGACTGTTTCCGCGCCGACATTCGCCAAGACACTTCCCGCAATTTTTTGACTTTTGGTCAGCGTGACGAGAGATGCTGCGAGGGGAGCCGCGATGACCTGCGTTACTTCGATACCCGCTTCTTCAACTGCTTGTATCAAATCGTTGAGATGATTTTCAAGCGAAGTAATGAACAACACTTTTGCTTCAAGTTTGTTTCCTTTCATGCCTACGGGTCTTGCGCCGAGTACGGATTTTCCATCGACGCGATATTGTGCGGGAATGGTGTGAATGATTCGACGATTGATGGAAGCGGATTGCGGGATTGCGGATCGACTGGTTTCGATTGCTTTGTCCATATCAAGTTCACTAATTTCAGAATCTGCTCGCGAGACCGCGACGGTACCGGTTGAGGTTATAGATGAAAGGCCGATCCCGCCGATTGAGAGATATGCATTTTTTATCCGTATACCCGCGGATTTTTCCGCCTGACCGAGAGCGTGCTTGATTGCGCTCGTGACATCAGGTTGGTTGATGATGTAGCCGTGTCGGAGTCCACGCGATTCGGCAAAACCAGTCCCAATGACTTTTGGAACTGTCCGTCCGTTTTGCTCGGTTTCCTCTGCAATCAGGACTTTAACTTGATAGGTGCCGATATCAATTCCGGCGCATATTTTTCTTGCCATGGATACGTGAGGGGGAACTTCCGCGCATCAGGAGCGCGTAAAATTTTCTTTCCTCACTCTCCATTCTACTACCGTGTGTCAGTCCCTTCAAATGCAGTAATGCGTGGATAAACAGGAAACCGATGAATTCGAGAGGAGTTTTGTCGAATTCAGGTGCTTCTACACGTGCTTTCTCTGGACAGATGATAATGTGTCCTGCTGACGCTGAAAGAGGAAACGCGAGCACATTGGTGGGCTTATTCTTTTCGCGATAAATGAGATTGAGCATTTTTGATCTCTCTGGTGTGACGAACACGAAATCAAGCTCGTATTTTTTTCCGAGAATTTTTTCTTTGATGCGGACAAAAGGCAAGCGGGGAAGCTTGCCTTTTGTTTCGTTCTTAATAGTGAAATGCGGACCGCCCTGCATTATGAATTTGGCTTGCTCATCTTGTCTGGCAATTTGCCGAGTTTGACGAGCGCGATGATTTCGGTGCGGCGGCGAAGCTGGTTTAAGGCGCGTTTCTTGCGGGTCAAAGGGGATTTGTTACGTTCTTTATAGCGATTGCCGCGAACGGCTTTTACAATGCCCGCTCCCTGTATGCGCTTGTTAAAACGCCTTAACAGAGAAAGGCCGTTTTCGTTGTTAGTCCGTTCTATTTGAATGCTTGCCATAAGATTAACACTCTACCATATCAGAGCAGTATTTCGCAAGATTATCAGCGTTTTGATATTTTTTTAAGGTAATCCGCCAAAAGTTCAATGCGCACAGTCTCTTGCATGCGAGTCGACATGTTGCGGACAATAGCACTTCCTTCCATTGCTTCTTTTTGCCCCATGATAAGGACAAATGGAATTCCGAGATTCTCTGCAGTGGCGATTTGGCTCGTGAGTTTGTCTTTGGTGAGTGATTGTTGGACAGAAACTTTTGCGCGCCGCAACAATTCGATTATCTCAAGACTCTTTCGTTTTGCATCAAATCCGAATTGGATCAAATAAGCATGTGCTTTTTTAGGTGCATGGAATTTTTTGTGGACGGTTTTTCCTTGTTTGAAGATGATGGAGAGACCAACTGCAGGAACGTCGCGCTTGAGATCAAGTTTTTTTGCAAGTCCGCTGTATCGGAATCCAAGTCCCAATGTTTCTTCAGGAGTTTCTTCAGAGCCTGCGTGCAGAGTTTTTATGAGAAACACCGTGTGGCAGCAGACATTTCGATTCCCGAGCACGTGATTGTCTATTTTATAGGGGATGCCCATTGATTCGAGATATTCAAGCACTTCTTTGAAATGTGCGCGACTTGGTTCAGTAAGAGAAGCGATGGACTTCGGTGCATGCTCGGTGGCTTCGCGACATTGTTTGTTTTCGCACTCAATGGCCGAGAACAAGTCTTTTTTGATTTCTTGCCGGCAGTGCGCGGGAAGTTCGCTCAATTGTTTTCGATAGAATTGATGAACTTCGCGGGTGAAATGAGCGAGCGAATCTTTATCACCTACAGAATTGATATCTACATACAGATCATCAAATCCGGATTCGCGGAGTATTTCAAACGCCACTTTGATTAATTCGGCTTCGGCAATACTTTTAGATGTCCCGATAATTTCGAGATTGATTCGCTTGTACGCGCCACTAGCACTCTTTTTTTGATCGCTCCGTCTCGGAGTGCCTTCATAATAGAGCATTGCCGGTTGCGTGCCGGTAAGCAATTTTTGTTCCTCGCATATTCGCAGGAGAGCAATTTTCTCCTCTGCTTTTATACGGAAATCTTTTTCGTCTGTCAGCGCATAATTGCGATTGTGTGCATCTGATTCGATAATTTGTCGTGCCTTGGTGCTATCACCTTTTTCAATAGTGGGTGTTTTGATCGGTGAGAAACCATAGTAGCAGGCGATTTCTGCGGCATGGTCAAGGTGACTTAGTGCCACAGCTGACAACTCTTTGGGGGTGTGTTTTTCTCGACGGCGTTTCTCTTTATGCATATCTAGTGTGCAATTGCCGTTCCAGGGAACCACGAGAATGTTGAAAAGGGAAACAGACGGACAAAAGGTCGTCCCACAATATTTTTTGCAGGCAGTGCTCCCCAGCGGCGTGAGTCAGAGCTTGCAGATCGATTATCGCCGAGTACGAAATATTCATCTGATCCAAGTGTCACGGAAAAAAAGTCATTGCCGGCATGTACTACATAAGGTTCTGCAAGATTGATAGGATTGTCACCGTTTTGGGGAGTAATGGTGATTGCACTGCCGTTGAATTCAAGTGTTTCTCCGGGGAGACCGATAATGCGTTTGATGAAAAAAGTCTTTGTATCAAGAGGGTAGCGCATGATAATCACATCGTCTCGTTTAGGTTCTTTGAAACGATAGCTTACTTCGTCCACAATCAGATATTCGCCATCCAAAAATGTGGGCACCATTGATTCGCCGCTCACGATAAACGGTTGTGCCACGAATGTGCGGAACGCAAAGACGATAATAATGGAGATCGCTACGAACCGCACGGTTTCCCAGAAGTTGCTTGCCTGTTTCGGCGGCGTGTGCGCACCGGTGGTGCCGTGTAGTTCCATAATGGTTCGTATTGTAATACAGGTAGGTGTTTGACACAAGAATAATTTCTGTGTTGATTAGCTTTTTATTGATCGGAAACATTCTGAAATATTTTTCAACGATGTTGACCGCGTTGATTGTGATACTATATTTGCATGTCATTCATTATTGTAGGTTTGGGCAATCCTGGAGCTGAATATGACGGCACGCGCCACAACACTGGTAGGATGATTGCCACCGCGTTTTCCGGACAAGAGGAGTTTGAGTTGTTTTCGTATGATAAAAAAGCAAATGCGCAGGTAGCGGAGAAGAAAATCAAGAAAGAAAATGTGATTGTGGTGTTGCCGGACACCTTTATGAATAAATCTGGTGGTGCGGTTTCGCGTTTTGTGAAATCAGTAAAAGCGGCGCAATTACTTGCGGTGATTCATGACGATTTGGATTTGCCACTTGGCCGAATCAAAATTTCTTTTAATCGGGGATCCGGTGGACATCGAGGGGTGGAATCAATTACGCGCGCACTCAAAACAGAAGCATTTGTCCGCGTACGTATCGGAATTTCCAAAGATGCAGGAAAGGGGAAAGTGAAAAAGCCTGTGGGAGAAAAAGCCGTAGGTGACTTTATTCTGACAAAGTTTTCTCCTCTTGAACAAAAAGAATTCAAAAAGGTTTCAAAACTGGCCTGCGAAGCCTTGCATGTACTCGTGACCGACGGCCACGAAGAAGCGATGCAGAAGTTTAATAGTTGATTTTAATTGACTTCTTACTTTTTCCCGCTAGTATCTGTGGCGGGAGTATTTCGTGATTCAGGAGCTATCCTGAGCGAGTTCTTCCCATAAACCGCAAACACAAAGGTCCGAAAATGGAACCATCCCTCACCCTGTCCCGAGTCAACTACCTCTTGGGACGCAGAAGGAAAATCAGGGCAACCGATCTGATTCAATCAGAGTGGGTTGAAATCGTGAGCGCTATTCTCGAAGATGCCGCGCCACGATTTCCTCATCTCTCCGGTTTTTTTAATTCAACCACGTATGCCAAACGGCGATGTCCTTGTGAGTCTCATCAGCACGGGGAGGATCACATGGAACTTGGCGACGGAGTAAGTTACACTCCTCCTAACGGGATCAAGTGGATCCGAGTGTCTTCACTTTGTCCAAGTACGCACAAAGAATCCCCGTGGGAATCTGGCGCAACTTTTTGTGATCACCACTTACTGCTGACCACTGAAGGGAAATTTATGGAGTGGAGGGCAGAGTGCCAAACAGGCATACTTGCGCACTACTCGCCGGTCCATATCATCAAGAGAATCAAGGTCAAGCCAGTGAAACTCGATGTTTTGGATCTCTGTGATGTTCCCACTGACGGAAGTGCCACCTTCCGAGAACGTTGTTTGGGGGTGCGTATTCTCGAGCAGATAAGAATCCTCTTGCACTCAACGCTTGAGAAGCGGCGAGGATACATCACGGAAATGGAAAGGTCCTTAGAAACGGTTAAATCGGTGCGAGGAGGTATTTTGTCAAAAGGTGACATGGAGTAATTGATACGAAAACGGCCTCGGGGCAAACGCTCCGAGGCCGTCATCTTTTATTTTTTCGTTCCTGCGTAGGAGAGCGTCATGCGCTGTTCTTTTGGTTCAAACAACGTGATTTTGAAATCATAGGTCTTGCCGAGCTCGAGTGTTTCGCGCAGTTTTTCTTCGCTGCCAAATTCGCTGACATGGACAAGCCCCGCAACACCTTCTTCAATTGAGGCGAGCGCTCCATGTTTGTTGAATTTGATTACCACACCCTTCACGGAGTCATCTTTCTTGTATTTCTTTTCAGCTGGTCCCCAAGGATTTTCTTTCAGTGCTTTAATTGAGAGAGACACTTTTCCTTCTTTTATTTCAATGATGCGGACGCGCACTTTATCTGCCACTTTGAAGCGGGTGCGAGGATCTTCAACGAGTGCCCAATCGATTTCTGAAATATGAACAAGGCCTTCAAGACCTTCTTCAAGTTTGACGAAGATGCCGAAATCAACAGCGCCAGTAACTGTGCCTTCCACTTCATCACCAACAGCGTATTTCTCAATAATTTTCTCTTTCTCTTTTTCGCTCTGACTTTTCTCAGAGAAAATCAGTTTTCCTTCCTGCGGAAGTGCAGTGATTATGGAAACGCTAATGCGCGTACCCACAAGTTTTTTCAATTCTTCAAGTATGCGATCTTTATTGCCATCAGAAACTCTCGGATAATGTTCCGGCTTCAACTGCGATGCTGGAAGAAATCCTTGCAAACCCTGCCATTCAAGTATGAGTCCACCGCGGTTTGCCTCTTTGACCAAAAGTTCAAGCACGCTCTTCTCTTTAATAGCTTGTTCAGCTTCACTCCAGACAAGTGCGGTGCGCGCTTCTTTGAGCGACAACTCAATATAGCCATCAACATTCTCATTGCTGATGATTTTTGCAGCGATAATATCGCCGACATTGATCTTTTTGATCAGATCGCGCGCATTGATGTATTCGCGGCCGTAAATAATACCAGTTCCAAATGGAGGCAAGTCGACATACACGGCTGCACGCGCGCTTCCAAGGACCTTTCCTTCAATGACATCTCCTACTGATGGGGGAGTCGTGATAGTTGCACCCATTTTTTCCATGAGTGTTTCAGGACGATATACAAGAGGTTCGTCCGTTCCGTTTGCAGTTGCCCCTTCGACAACCACTGCTGTGTCTTTCTTCATGTGTGATAGTTGAACAGGATGTTTGTCCGCAACTTTCATACCCGTATGCAGACAAGGTTATTTCCTTTTCAATTCTCTTAATAATCACCTTTGGTAATGCATCCGCCTATATGCGGACGAGGTGTAGGAGCAGTATACGGATTTTTTCCACTTTAGCAAGACCATGTTTTCGAGATACAGATTCACAACTTGCTCCTGAAAGCTAAAAGCTATAAGCTAGTAGTTATCTATGATCATCACTTACCAAGGGGCGGAATTTTTCAAGGTGCAGTATGGCGATGTAACGCTCGCGTTTAATCCCATTTCCAAACAATCAAAACTCAAAGGCGGGCGTTTTGGCGCGGACGTAGTTTTAGTGAGTACCAATGTTCCGGATTTTAACGGCGTTGAAGCCGTGACGCTTGGAGACAAGAAACCGTTTGCGATTATGGGCGCTGGTGAATATGAGTTGAAAGGTGTGACGGTTCATGGACTTGCCACAGAGACTAAGTATGGAGGTGAGGCGCGGGTGAATACTGTCTACATGGTTTCGATGGAAGGAATGAACCTCTGTTTTTTGGGGGCACTCGGGAAAAAAGATCTGCCCGCTGAAGCGACCGAAGCGATTGATGAAATCGATATTTTGTTTGTACCGATTGGAGGGGACGGTGTATTGTCTGCAACTGAAGGGTACGAGCTCGCCGTTTCACTTGAGCCAAAGATAATTATCCCGATGCATTTCGGTATGATCGGCGCGAAGAACGCACTTGAAGTTTTTCTCAAAGAGGGGGGTGAAAAAGGAAAGCAATCTATTGATAAACTCACTATTAAGAAGAAGGATTTGGAAGGGAAGGAGGGAGAGATAGTCGTGCTTGCGTCCGCCTAACTTTAATTGAGCGGTTCTCACCACATATGTTATTTAAATTACTTGAGCGGCTTCGCAATGAGTCCGATTCATATCGCAAGAAAGTAGCGATAGTAGCCGCTCTGTGTATTACAGGCATAGTGATACTTGGATGGTCTATGTTTGTTTCCGGCGGGTTTGTCTACTCATACAGAAAACCGGCAGCCACAGTTTCTTCGACTTCTCCGATTACTGCAACCCGCGAAGCGCTGACACAGAGTGTCGGATTGCTCAAAGACCTCTTCTCCATATTTGGCGAATCCAAAATTATGTTTTCAGCAACGAGTACTGCATCACAGGAGACAGAAGATTGATTTTAGAAAAGGAAAAGGCGGCGCAGATTGCGTCGCCCTTCGTTTGTGTGCGGCAGTTGTAACTTATGCCGTCGTCATTCGCTCGAGGCAGGCCTCGAGCGATGTGCGAATGAGTTTCTCGAGTTGCTTCGGTTGGACATACAATTCGTCCCCGAAGACCCCGTTCACAGCCATCCTGCCACTCCAGCCGTCCAAAGTGACGGTGACGAGGACTCCACCGTCAGCGTCGCGGAGAGTGAAATCAATCCCCGGTAAACCATCTTCAAGTCGCTGCGTTCTCGGGTCGGAGAAAATGTTTAGACCCCATCCCTCAATCTCAGCTCTCAAAGGAAGGGTGATTACCTCGCGGGTGATTTTTGCCGCCGCTTCCTCGAAAGTTCTCACCCGTGACGTAAAGAGTGCTTTGGCACCGTGATCGGGGACCGAGACTTGCTCGATATCCCGAGCCATGGGTTCCAAGAGAGCAGGGTGTACATGACACAACCCGTGAACTTTGATAGTCCGATTGCGCTCATTTCCCCAGTCTTGGCTCATCTCGACAGCCATGCTGGCGGTCAGATCTCCTTGGTCAATTCTGACCCCTGGGCAGGAGCGGGTGAGACCGATCAGACGACTGACCCCAGTGATTCCGTCCCTGTTGAATTTCAGGAACACGGGTTGCAAGAGATGGGTTTTCTTTGCACAGGCGATAAACTTTTTTGCGTCCATAGCGGAGTCCTGTTGGTATGAAGGTTGATTGTTGAACTGTTGAGAACTACGAAAATCTATCAAACCTAATCATAGCATTTTATATCTCTTTTGTCAATAATTTCATTATGTTCAAAACTCTTGTTTCAAGCCCCATTTCTGATAGAATAGACCTATCATGTCGGAGAAAAAAGAAGTCGAAAAAGCGCCCTATAAAGGCGTTTTGGAAAGAAATATCACTGTTGAGATGCGCGAATCGTATCTCGATTACGCGATGTCCGTCATTACGGCTCGCGCGCTTCCTGATGTCCGCGATGGTCTTAAGCCAGTCAACCGTCGCATTCTCTACACCTGTCACGAACTCGGACTCCATGCCGGTGCAAAAACTCGTAAGTCCGCAAAAATTATCGGAGATGTAACCGGAAACTATCATCCACATGGCACCGTTGCCGCATATGAAGCCCTCGTAAAACTTGCGCAGGATTTTTCTATGCGCTATCCGCTGATCATCGGTCAGGGAAACTTCGGATCGATTGATGGCGACAGTGCGGCAGCCGACCGATACACCGAAGCGAAACTTTCCCGAATCGCAAGCGAAATGCTTCGTGATATCGACAAAGAAACAGTTGAATGGCGTCCGAACTACGAAGGTACTCGCAAAGAGCCAGTGGTTCTTCCTGCCGCTGTTCCAAACCTTCTATTAAATGGAACACTCGGCATTGCGGTTGGCATGGCGACTTCAATTCCGCCACACAACCTCCGCGAAGTAACTGACGCACTGACTCATTTGATTGATCACAAGGATGCGACCACAGAAGATTTGCTCGAATTCGTCAAAGGTCCTGATTTCCCGACAGGAGGTATTGCATACGGGCAGAAAGACATCCAACATGCATACGCTAACGGCAAGGGTGGTGTGGTGGTGCGCGGCGAAGCCGAGATTGTAGAAACAAAAGCGGGGTCATTTCAAATAATTATTTCTTCGCTTCCATACCGCGTCAACAAAGCTGATCTCATTATGTCGATTGCAGATTTGGTGCGCGAGAAAAAAATCGAAGGTATCAGGGGACTGCGTGATGAATCAACTAAAGATATTCGCATTGCGATTGATCTTAAAAATGGTGGCCATCCGCAGACTGTGCTCAACTATCTCTACAAACACACACAGCTTGAAGACACATTCCATTACAACTGTGTGGCTCTGGTTGACGGTGTTCCCCAGACGCTTTCTCTCAAGAGCATGCTGGAAAACTTTATTCGGCATCGTAAAGAGGTGGTGCGCCGCCGGACCGAGTTTGATTTGAGACGCGCCGAGGAAAGGGAACATATACTTCTCGGACTCACCAAAGCGCTTGATCATATCGATCGCATTATCAAGCTGATAAAAGCTGCGAAAGATGTTGATGCTGCGCGTGCAAGCTTGATGAAAGAGTTTAAATTCTCTGAATTGCAGGCGAATGCGATTTTGGATATGAAATTGCAGAAATTGGCAGGACTTGAGCGAAAGAAAATCGAAGACGAGCTTAAAACAATCCAAGCCCTGATCAAAGAACTCAAAGATATTTTGGCGAAATCTGTTCGCGTGCTGACCATCATCAAAACTGAACTTTCAGATATTGCCAAGAAATACGGAGATGATCGCCGGACAAAAGTGGTGAAGCACGAAGCGAAATCATTCTCGCTTGAAGATACGATTGTCGACGAAGAATCGGTCTTGGTGCTCACTGCAGGTGGGTACGTAAAGCGCACCGATCCTGAAGAATACCGCAAACAGCGCCGCGGAGGAGTCGGTGTGGTGGACCTTGATACCAAAGAAGAAGATGTCGTCTCGATGTTTTTGACTGCGTCCACTCACTCCGATTTGCTCTTTTTCTCCGATAAAGGAAAGGCGTACCAAATTAAGATGTATGAAATTCCAGAAGGTCGCCGAGCTACACGAGGAAAATCAATCATGAATTACCTTTCGCTTTCTGAAGGTGAGCAGGTAACCTCGGTCCTTGCGATGCCCAAAGCACTGAAACAATCTTCGTTGGCTTTGATGCTTATCACCGCAGAAGGTGTGGCGAAGAAAGTTGCCGCTGAAAGTTTCCACGATGTGCGCCGTAGCGGGATTATTGCAATGAAACTTGCGCCGAAAGATTCTCTCCGCACTGTCGCGTTTGTTGATAAAGGGGACAGTGCTATTGTCGCAACTTCAAGCGGTCAATCAATTCGTTTCAAAGAATCTGATATTCGTGTCATGGGACGTGCTGCGGGCGGGGTGCGTGCGATCCGGCTCAAGAAAGATGACAAAGTAATCGGAGCCGATATTGTAAAGAAAGATGATAAAGAGCCGCTATTCCTTGTTGTATCTGCAAACGGATTTGGCAAGACGACTCATTTGAAAGAATACAAAATCCAGAAACGAGGTGGGTCAGGAATTAAGACCGCAAAGGTTACCGCAAAGACAGGCACGTTGATTGCCTCGCGAGTTCTCGTGGGAGAAGAAATCGAGATTGTTGCAATTTCTAAAAAGAGCCAAGTTATTCGCGTGTCTGCAAAAGAGATTCCGGTGCTTGGTCGCCAAACACAGGGAGTTCGCATTATGAAGTTGCGCGAGGGAGACAGACTCGCTTCAGTCACTTGCCTCTAATCGCTTTTCGCTACTCGCTCTTCGCTTTCAGCAATTAATATATCCTGTATAATAGAAGGGTAGCTTTCTCCTATGTTCATCCACCCTCGATCACATTTGTCGCATCTTGGCATACAATCCGGACAGCAGATTGCTGATTTTGGTACAGGGTCGGGTTTTTATGCATTTGCCGCAGCTGAAATGCTGCATGGACAAGGTAAGGTATTTGCAATTGATATACAAAAAGATTTACTTGACCGCCTCAAAAATGAGGCGGTGCGGCGCGGACTCGATACTGTTTCGGTTGTGTGGGGAGATGTTGAACAACTGGGGGGTACGCATCTACGCGATACATCAATTGATCGAGTCATTATTTCTGACGTGTTGTCTCAAGCGGAAGATCAAGGAAAAGTTGCTGCCGAAGCCGCACGTATTGTAAAATCTAATGGTAAACTATTAGTGGTTGATTGGAGTGACTCTTCTGATTTGTCGGGTCCTGATCGGAGTCATTTGATTTCTGCCGAGAACGCGCAGGTCCTTTTTGAAGCAGTTGGGTTTGCGTTTGAAAAGAAACTTCCGGCCGGAGGCCATCACTACTCATTTATTATGCATAAAAACTAACCGTGCGGGACATCAGCATATTTCAACTCATTCTACTCTCTGTTTTCGGGGTTTTTGTCATTGTCGGTATTATTGTAGTTTCAGTTTACGGAGCAAAAGGAGGCGCTTCCCAGACGCAGTCTATTTCAATGACGGTGTGGGGAACACTCGATAGGCAACAAATGCAACGAGTGATTAGCAAAGGGTTGAGCGGGCGACAGCTTCTGAAAGTCAATTATGTGGAAAAGAGCGAGAAGACATTTGACGATGATTTGGTGCAGGCGGTGGCGACTGGCTCGGGCCCTGATATTGTATTATTCCGCCTTGATTCTCTGCTCTCTGATTTGCCGCTTATCGTACCCATTCCCTATGATTTGTATCCCGCGCGCGATTTCAATGACACATTTATTGAAGAGGGCAGGCTATTTTTGAGTTCTACAGGCGCGCTCGCAATTCCTTTTACGGTTGACCCATTGGTGATGTATTGGAATCGTGATTTGCTTTCGCGTGAAGGATTTGGGACTCCGCCTCGGTTTTGGGATGAGGTATTTTCGGTAGTCCCGAAACTTACCAAAAAAGACAGTAATGGTACGATAACCCAAAGTGCAATAGGACTGGGGGAGTATGGAAATGTAAAACATGCAAAAGATATTCTTGCGGCAATGATATTGCAGAGCGGGAATAAAATTGTTTCGTGGAATCGCGATCTCACTTCCACAAACGTTGATTTGCAAGAGAGTGACAGTCTTGCGCCGAGTGTCCTCTCTTTCTACACCCAATTTTCAAATGCCCAAAAGCCTGTGTATACATGGAACCGCGCGCTGGTGGATTCCCAGAGCATGTTTCTCTCAAATCGCCTCGCTCTCTACATTGGGTTTGCATCCGAAGCAAGAGACATCAGAGCCAAGAGTCCAAATTTAAATTTTGATGTGGTATCACTGCCCCAGTCGCGGACTGGCAACGTAACGGGTACACTCGGTCGGCTTTATGGGTTTGCTATCTTGAAGAGTTCGAGTGTTTCGGGAGCAAGCATGGTTGAAGCGATCAAATTACTTACGAGTGCAATAAGCAATCAAGAATGGATTTCTGCTAGTGGGTTTCCGCCGGTACGCAAAGATGTGAAAGTGTCTTCAGGAGATGCATTTCAAGCTGTATTTTCCCAATCGGCGCTCGTGTCGCGCGGATGGCTTGACCCTAATCCTGCGCAGTCTGACGTTATATTCAAAGATATGATAGAGTCAGTAGTTTCAGGATTTACTTCGGCATCATCAGCAGTCTCGACTGCGGCACAACAATTACGCTATTATTCACCGCGACAATGAGAAGATACGTTATTTCAAGCTTTGGGATTTTGATGTTACTTGTAGTCGGTTTTTTCCCTCTGCTTGGCTTTGCGGGATCATGGGTTCCCTCGAATCCCTTAGTTCCTGCGTGCAACACAGGGATTCGCAATGGTACGCTTGAAAATCCATGCGGCTGGGAACAGTTGATTGTACTTGCCGACAACATACTCAAATTTTTCCTCTATATTTCTGTCCCGATTGCCGCTATTGCATTTGCATATGCCGGCTGGCTCTATCTTTCTGCGCGCGGGGATCATTCGCAGATTAGCAAAGCGCATGAAATATTCCTCAACGTTGCGATTGGACTCGTTTTTGTGCTTACCGCATGGCTTATTGTCGATCTGATTCTCAAAGGACTGGCTAATCCAAGTTCTTATATTTCTGTTTTGGGTCAGCCCTAATTTAAAAATGTGCCTATGAAAAAGAACATACTAAATATAGTAGCGCTGTCATCGGTGATTCCGACAATCGCTTTTGCAGCGGACTTCAAATCTTTTGTGAATACGACACTAACCTCCTTCAGCAGTGTCATTAGCGCACTTATTGCAATTGCCGTGTTCCTTCTCATTTTTGGGATTTTTCGCTATATCACCGCAGGGGATAATCCCGAGCGGATTGCCGAGGGAGGGAAGTTGCTTTTCTGGGGTTTAATTGCCGTTTTTGTGATGTTTAGTTTTTGGGGACTCACTCGTATTATTTTGAACACGTTCTTTTCTGCAGGGGATTTGACAGGATTTCAGCTCGAGAATAGGTTATTTAATACAAATTAGTCGCTGTTGGTTTTTCCACAACTGGCTTGTATTTACGCAAGAAAAGTCTACTATAAGCAGTAACCCATTATTTTTAAAGGGATCATAATGAAAAAAGTATCTTTACTCCCACTCCTTACTCTTTTAGCGCCCTCACTTGCTTTTGCAGCAGTGGATTTTGATTTGACCACCGATGGCGGCGGCCTCAAGAATTTTGCCAATAATGTTGGAAGTGTCTTGGATGTTGTCGTGATGGTATTGGTGACTATTGCAGTCTTTGTTATTATCTGGGGAATCTTCCAGTTTGTAGTCAATGCCGGAGATGCGGAGAAGCGTGCAGAAGGAAGATCAAGAATTCTCTGGGGTGTGATAGGAGTCTTTCTTTTGTTCTCTGTCTGGGGACTGATCAATATACTTTTAAGTACGTTTGCTTTGACTAATGAAAATAGTAGGACAATCCCTTCAGTGTCTCCTGGAGGATTTCAGCCACTATAAAAGCGACTAGCAAGCCTCTTTCTTTTGGGGAGACAGTACTCATAAATGAAAGGTTATTTCCTGTTGTTTTCAGGATTCTGTTATCCACAGAACTCTTGTTTTTCTTCACTAGCGTGTTACTCTAATAGGGCAAAAGCGCATAAGCTTTTCAAAGGGTCTCTAGGCTTTTAAAGTCTAAGGTCAATACCCTTTTATAAAAAGTTATTATTAATTATCAATTTAGAATGAAAAAAGCATATATTGCTTCAGGGTTGTCGAGTCTCGTGCCGTCGTTTGCATTAGCAGCTGACGTCACTGTACAAGGAGGTATCACAACGGTGGCCGCGGCCATCGGTTCGATTCTCGATATTATCGTACCGGTACTTGTCACCATCGCGGTCTTTATCGTCATCTGGGGTATTTTCCAGTTTGTGCTCAATGCGGGAGACGAAGAGAAGCGAAAGGAAGGACGCTCGAAGATCCTCTGGGGCGTGGTAGGTATCTTCTTGATGTTCTCTGTTTGGGGACTCATCAGTATCCTTCTCAACACCTTTGCGCTCAACAACACCTCAACTGGTGTGACTGTCCCATCAGTTCAGATCTAAGTGTTTTTCTTCGGGGAAGTGGAAGTGACCCTTTTGCGTCTAGAGTGCTTTATGTCGTAGTTCCTACTCATTGTGCTTAACAAAGTCATCGAGAATATACTGAATCCATTTGTAAACCTCCTTATAGGTGTTGCAGTGATTGTGTTTCTTTGGGGACTGGTGGAGTTTGTCGCAAAGGCAGACAACCCAGAAGGACGTGAGACAGGACAAAAGCATCTCTTGTGGGGAATTGTCGGACTCGCTATTATTTTGGGTGCCGTTGGTATTCTCAAAATAGTGCAGTCGACAGTTCTCGGACTCTTTCCCTAGTTAAGTTAAAATCTTAAACCAAAAACCTCGCCCTCTAGGCGAGGTTTTTGGTTCCTTGTCTCATCTCTTGCGATATATCGTAAGAGATGAGACAGGAGAGGGTTTTGTTTTTTGAGAAAAAGAAAGCGGCTCGACCTGAAAGGTGCGAGCCGCCTGCGTAACCGTTTCCCGAATGATTACGGGAGAACACCTCGTCCGAGGATTTCCTTGAGTTGGAGGGGGATGGGAATCCCCCTCTGCTTGCTCGTCATCGAGCCTGCAAACAGCAGCTCATTCTTCTTGACGAGTTGCCAGTCTCCTTCCCGACCCATGTCGGGTTGAGCCCAGACCCCTCGGAATGTCCCGTCTGCCGCCTTACTGCCAACGAACGTGAAGACCGCGGGCATTCCGCTGGTCTCGAGGACGTAGGTCGCCCTGAAGACGACATTGGTGTCCGACCACTCAAACACTGTGGTTCGGTACCCAAACATCCGATCGTTGACTGGCAAGTCGTTGCGGGTGGTCTGGTGTATGAACACCTCCCACTGCCGCTGGAGCATCGGGATTTTCGCGTGCTCGGCCAGTAAGACCTTGCTCCCATCCTTGAGGGCCGCAAGTCCAACCAATCCGATAGCGTAGCAGACCCCCATGCCGATGAGGAATTTCTTGAACTTCCCGTGGGTCTGACTGATGCCAATCCCGAGTAGGGGTATGACGACCCAGAAACATAAGAAGTAGTTTCCAGTGATGAACTGCCACGGACTGGTCCCAAGACCAAGTCCAATCGCAAGCATCATCATCCACGCAAACCCGAGGGCTAACCCCGCAGAGATCAGAGTTTCCTTGATATTCAATGCCTCCAAGAACTCACGCCAGGGTTTTCCCTTCAGAAGCCAGACAACAATTCCGAATAAGGTGAGTCCAGCCAAGGTACCTACTACCCAAGGAGTACTGATACCTTTCAACTTGTCTCCAAATTGCCACCACAAGACCGCAATCACTGTGAGTATCACTGGTATGCCAATCAACCATCGCCACTTTTTTGCGGGTGTGGTTGTGGGAGTAGGTGTTCCGGCACTTGCACCTGGAGCTTGTTGTCTAGCCGCTCCCGGTCGTGGCATTGCTGAGAAGTGTCGGATCGCCCCGATAACACAGGCAACAGCAATCGTCAGAAGGAAAGCCAGCCCTGTAAGGATTACCGTAGTAGCGTACATTGGTCCCATCGCCCCTTGTGTTGGTTGTTTCAAAACAAAGAAGGAGACGACGCCAAGTATGATGCTGATAACAACAGCCACAAGCGTAATCCAGAACCACTTCCAGCTACTTGAGAGGGCTGTTTTAACAAGGGGGATCAGGGATCTGTACTTTCCCTTCAGCCATTCCCATGATTTTCCGATCCAGCGGCCTGTGTTGAACCACCAGTTATGGGGGATCAAGTTAGGGTAGCTAAATCTCAAGGCGACTGCCAGGGAGAGAAGTAAAGACCACTTGAGGTAGGGCCAGACCTTTGTGAAGGTTGGGGATTGTGGTGGAAAGAAGGTCACCGTAAGAAACAACACGGTGACCAAAGAGATCATGACAAGGAACAGTTTTTTCATGCGTTTTTCGGTAAGTAAGAGGTTAGGTGTTCTAGAGTGTATTTTACGGTATTAAATAGATTTTGTCAACCCTTATATAAGGAAATAGAAAACCGGCGCAAGTCTGACTTGCGCCGGCTGTTACCAATGTGCGTATGATTTCAGGAACTTCCTGTGGTGTCCGGATTTTCACTTGCCGGCGTGCTTCCAGTTTCCTCGGTGAGACTGCTCGGGAGGTTCAACAGATTTCCCATACCACCTCCTCCGCCAACTTGGAGAACTCTGATTCCTCCTCTTCCAAAGGCCTCTGCGATTGCAACCTGCATTCCGCCAGACTGAGCCATTGCCTTGTACCCCTTTGCTCTGCCAAGACCGTCAGCCGCAGCCAAGGCTTGTTTTCCCTCTGCTTCTTGCAGTGCAGCGAGTTTCTTTTGTTCGGCTTGGAGTACCTTCCGTTTCTCTGCAAAGATGGCGTCGAGTTGTGCCTGTAGAGATTGGTCTTTGAGAGAGCAACTGATGAGATTAATCTTGAGTACTCTTTGCCCATAGTCCCTTTCAGCACTCACCACTCGTGGCTCTTTCTCATCCTTTTTCTTCACAGGGATACCCTCGTTCACCTTAGCGCGCAGGTCTTGCAAGAAATCGCGCACCGCCTCCTGCTTGTCGATAATGGTATCCCAGCTTTGGGTGGTGGTCCACTCTCGAGTTACGTCTCGGATGGTATTGCAAAGGGCACTAAGCCACTCTCCCGCCGACGAAAGTCCGGCTGTCCGGAACAAGGTCTTTTGCGGATTGATGGTCTCAGTCTCCATCACGAGTTTGAAAACCACCTCCACTTGCTCGCGTCCTGTCTGCTGGGGTGTCGGATTTCCTCCGGGCGCACCAGCTTCCTTGCTTTGAAGCAGTTCATTCAAGGACCCTTTTCCAGTCTTGGCGTCGTCGATTACGATGCCGTACTGCGTGTAATGAAAGTAGAGCGAATCTACTAGTTCATCACGAGGGGACATGATGATGTTTGCAGAAGGCTGACCACTCGCTGTTTCCTCTTGTCCGTACTTGATCCACCTGAATCTGTAGGTGAACACATGGTATGGGGGGAAGCCGACCCAAACTACTCCGAATTGTTTCTCGAACCATGTTTCGGAGTTTGCTATGCGCAATTCTTCCTTGAATTCGTCAGTGAACCTTGGTCTATCCGGATAGCTTCCGTCAGGATTTGTGACGAGTTTTCTTTCACTGAAGGTTAAGTCTCTTTCTTTGCGGCGCGCTGCTCCTTGTTTTGTGAGTTGTAGCGCGTAGGGAGTGAGATTGTCGAGAGAGGCTTTGGCAATATCGAAGTCCCTCGGATCAATGATGTGGTTCTCGACAGACATAATCCACCGTACGCATTTTTCGCCGCGCATGATGGCTTTGAGCTCACCTTCTGTTCGAAAGGTGACGAATTTGTTATGGTTGGCCATTTCGCTTAAAAGCCAGCGAAGAGCCAGTCGCAACGCGATGAGGAGACCCACGATGAGTCCCAAGAGGAACAGATTGAGTAGGACCAACAGTAGCAGTTGCTGCATACACTTCCTTTTGGTTTGATGGTTTGTTTTTCTTTCAGTGATTCGGTATTGGCGGTGTATTACAAAGTCACACGTCAATGTTCAAAACTGTGAAGGATAATATCATTTATTTGACCTAAAGTCAAGTATTTGATATATGATTTTAGGGCTAAGTTTGAGCATAAAAAAGCCGCCCGCGGAGCGCGTGAGCACTCGGCGGGCGGCGGCTTTGGTCGCGTTCAGGCGACCGGTTCGGAGATTTGAGGTTTGAGCACTTTTGAAAAGTCTTGGAATCTGACGGGTTTTGCGAGCACTTGAACAGTGTCGCTTCCCCCGATAAGTTCCAGTGCTTGTTCTACTCGGCCACTCATCAGAACACATCCGACATGCGGCCAACGAACTCGGACTAATTGGATGAGCTCCCAGCCTTCAATGCCTTTGGGCATGTTCAGGTCGGTGATGAGGGTGTCTATCTCTCGGTGAGATTCTTCGAGGATTTGGAGCGCATGCTCCTTTCCTTCTGCCACAGTAACTCTGTGACCTCCCAACTCCTCCAGCATCTCCCTGATCAATTGTCCGACCAAGGGTATATCGTCTACAACCAAGATGTTCATTTTACAAACTCCTCCTTGCCTCGTTGGTTAAACTACGAGGTCCAATATAAAGTATAGCATACTTTTTAACCCTAGTCAAATAGGGTGTTTTGTGTTCTGGTGCTGGGGAGAGGACTTGAATCTTACAGATTCAGTACACCTTTTGGGTATTTTCTTCGCAAGCTCGAAAATACGCTCAAAAGGTTTTCAAGTCCTCATACACGAGCAAAATAATTTGCTCGCTCCTATGCTTTCTCATTTCCTTCGTGTGCTGGGGAGAGGACTTGAACCTCCATGGATTGCTCCGCTTGCTCCTAAGGCAAGTGCGTCTGCCAATTTCGCCACCCCAGCTTTATTATAAAAGTCCCTGTGTCCGCAAAGCAGAAGATTCGACCCTTACAGGGTCAGTACGCCTTTCCGATATTTTGTTCGTCCTGCGGACTCCAAAATATCTGGAGAAGGTTTTCGACTCCTGACGCGAGCGAAGCAGTTCGCTCGCTCTGGGCGGATTACCTCGCTCCGCTCCATAATCCGCCCAGCAGGAGTCGAACCTGCGACCTTCTCCTTAAGAGGGAGCAGCTCTACCAACTGAGCTATGGGCGGTCTAATTGGGAAACTGTAGCAATTTTTTGATAGCTTCGCAATAATGCTATACTTTTACCTACGAAACATTCTTAATTTTTTCTCAATGATTACTTTGATACAAAAATACAGATTGGAAGTGGCAGCAGGTATCTGCGGAGCGGCGGTGATGGTGTTTGAATTGCTGGGTTCGCGCGTTATGTCTCCATACGTGGGTACATCAACATACGCATGGACAAGTCTGATCGGAGTGGTGTTGGCCAGCTTGAGCCTCGGATATTTTTTAGGTGGTCGGCTGGCGGATCGCAAGCCCCATATTGAATTTCTTGCAGGCATCATTCTTGGTTCGGCAGTTACAGTTTCGATCATGCTTCTCTTGAAAGACAGCGTTTCCGCGATTGCCGCAACTCTTCCGGTGATGCTTGAAATAAAAACACTGGTGCTTGCGGTTATTTTGTTTGCGCCTTCGAGCGTGTTGTTTGGCATGGTGACGCCGTATGCGGTCCGGCTTCGTATGGAGAGCGTTGCGCACGCCGGTCAGACTGCGGGCAATTTGTATGCGCTTTCAACCATAGGAAGTATTACCGGAACTTTTTTTGCGGGTTTTTATCTGATACCGTATTGGGGTACAACTTTTGGACTTTTAGCACTTGCTCTCGTACTGGTATGTGCTACCGCTTTGCTTTTGGGAAAGGCAATTTTTCGGGCACATTTTTTACTTCCGACGATTCTTGTTTTGATCTTGCTCTCCCTTAACCTTTTTTTTGCACCTACTGCGTATGCTTTCATGGTGGATACCGATACGGAATACAGCAGAGTGTTAATTTTTGAGACTCAAGATCCATATACCAGTAAACCGATTCGGGGATTGATGATGGATCCGTATGGCACACAAGCAGCGATATTTACTGATGGGACTGACGATCTGGTGTTTGAGTACGCTAAGTTTTACCGCCTTGTTGATTACTTTTTCCCTCAACCAAATCACGCGCTTTTAATTGGCGGATCGGTATATACCTATCCGCATGATTTTTTAAAACAATTTCCCGCAGCCACTATGGATGTAGTTGAGATTGATTCAGGGGTGACCGATCTTGCGCGGGAATATTTTGGACTTACGGATAATTCGCGCCTCACGATATTTCATGAAGATGGGAGAATGTTTCTCAATAGGGAGGAAGGCAAATACGACGCTATCTTTATAGACGCGTTCAATTCCGGTTCGAGTGTTCCATTTCAATTGACCACTCGTGAAGCGATTCAACATGTACACAACATGCTCAATCCTAAGGGAATAGTGATGGTAAATATCATTTCCGCAATTACCGGTGAGCAAGGAATGTTTTTACGCGCTCAATATACAACGTACTCGGAGTTTTTCCCGCACGTGTATGTATTTCAGGTGGATTCGGAAAAAAAGAGTGACGAAACACAGAATCTTATATTGGTCGCGCTTACAGGCGATTTTGTACCTACCTTTATTAGTTCAGATTTTGAAACACAGAGACGGTTGCAATTGTTATGGCGTCTGCCTATAGAAAAAGATTTGCCTGTTTTGACTGATGACTTTGCACCGGTTGAATACTATCGGCGGAAGGCGCTGTAAGGAGGGGATTTGAATCTTACAGATTCAGTACACCTTTTGGGTATTTTCTTCGCAGGCTCGAAAATACGCTCAAAAGGTTTTCAAGTCCCACACGGAAACACGGCTCCCATTCGCTTTGCGCCACAAGGGCACTTCTTGTTTTCTAAATCGCTTAGTCTACGACTACAGGTCACTCATAAGAAAACAAAGTCGTTCGTATGCCCGGGGTGGGACTTGAACCCACACTCCTTACGGAATCCGATCTTAAGTCGGATGCGGCTGCCATTACGCCACCCGGGCAAGTTATACAGGGTTTAACCTGAAGGCCACGGCGGGAATCGAATCGTACCGATTCAGTATCCCAATTGGATTTTTTCTTCGTTTTCCAAACTCGAAAAAATACTCAATCGGGCTTCGATTCCCGAACGGAAGCTACGCTTCCTTGAGGCGTGGGCGGGAATCGAACCCGCGCATGGCGGTTTTGCAGACCGCAGCGTTACCACTTCGCCACCACGCCGTCTGTGTACTTTAGTATACGATTCGATTCTCGCTTTGGGAATCTAACCCTACTTCCTTTTTTGGTCTTTGGCAGAGATATCTTCTATTTTCTGTCGGTTTTTTTCTCCCCAATCAATTTCGCACTTGAGTCGAGGAACTTGTGCCATGCGCACGTGCTCATCTATATATCCTCGCATATCATTAGTGCGGCGCTGTAAAAACTTAAGCGCGGCTTCCTCTTCGCTTTCTGGGTAGACCGTAAAAAAGATAGTAGCATACTTCAGGGTGTCTGACAGCTCGACTCGTGTGACGGTGATGAGCGAATGCCCTCCAGTTTCGCGTGCAATATACTCTGCAGAAAATCGCGCGATAAGAGAAAGTATACGCTCGCTTCGATGATCTGTTTTCATGCTGTTATTTTACTGTTACCACAAAGGCTTCAAAGCGATCTCCGGGTGCGGGTTCAATTTTGGATTCAATCATTGCGCCGAATTCTTTTCCGGTGCCGACTTCGTCAACTTTGTCTTTCAAGTGTTGAAGGCCTTTGATTTTTCCCCGTCCAATTTCTGTATCGCGTCGCAGGATTTTTATAGTTGCCCCGCTTTTGATCATTCCGGATTCAACTTTTCCTCCGATGACGAACCTTCCTTTTTCGCCACTGAATAATTTCAAAACTTTTATGCGACCAGTTTCTTCTTCAATTTCCTTCTTAGGACGCCGTTTTGTTGCTTCCTCGGTAAGCCATTCGGTCAGGCGATAGATGATATCAAACGTCATGACAGAAATTCCGAGGCGTTCGGCTGATGCTTTTGCAGATTGATCTGTTTTTATATTGAATCCAATCAGGAGAGAGTTTTTACTGGTACTCGCGGTTTTTATATCGTTTTCAGAAATTGCTCCGACAGTACTGGAGAGGATTTTGAAGATCACATTTTCAATTTTTACTTTTTCAATCTCATGTTTGACTGCGGCCAGTGACCCGAGGGTATCTGCTTTGAGCACTAAGGGGATTGTTGCTGTATCTACTTCTCCTTCTATCTCCGTAGCCACTGCAGACTGCTGCTTCAGGCTTTTGATTTTCTGCGCATAGGCGGCTACCTGTTTTTCTGCTTCAGAACGGGAAGCAGTAATGGTGAATATATCTCCAACAACCGGAAGCTCATTCCATCCCGCGATTCGCACCGGCTGTCCGCAGACAGCCTCTTTTGTCTGTATTGCTGGATAGATTTCGATTGAACGCACTGGAGAGTATGATTTGCCAGAGAGGAGCATGTCCCCTGTATGCAGAGTCCCTTCTTTGATAATCAACGTCGCAATGACTCCTTTTTTCTGGTCAACATGTGCTTCAATGACGAAGCCAGTTGCTGGCTGTGAGAGATCTCCAGTCAAATTTTGGATGTCTGCCATAAGTACAAGGGTCTCCAAAAGTTCAGGAATTCCTTTGCCGGTCAGTGCAGAGATTGCAACCCATGAAATGTCCCCGCCATACCCTTCAAGATATACTTCATGTTCGGCGAGATTTGCTTTGATACGTTCAATATCAACATTCGGTCTGTCTATTTTATTGATAGCAACGAGATAGGGGAGCTTTGCGGCTTTAATGCAGCCGAGCGCCTCGAGTGTCTGCGGCTTGACTCCATCTTCGCCAGAAACCACTAGTACGGCAAGATCAGCAGCTTTGCTGCCGTGTTCGCGTATCGAACAGAATGCCGCGTGTCCAGGGGTATCAATAAAGGTAAGTCGGTGTTCTGTTGAAGTTTTATCAGTAAAGATCGCCTCGTAGGCGCCAATGTGCTGGGTGATTCCACCTTTTTCTTTGTCTACCGTGTTGCTTTTTCGAATGTAATCTAGGAGTGTGGATTTTCCATGATCAATATGCCCCATGACAATAACCACAGGCGCACGCTTTACTATTGCTTTTTGAGTTTGTTCTTTTTTCATGTGTTGCACGTCTCATTGCTTTTTCGACTCGCGGATTGCAGTCGTGATCGCTTCTCTTTCCTCCTCGGTCAATTCATATACTGAAACACCTTTTTGTATAGGTTTGCCGTAAATACCAACGAGCCCTCTTGAATAGATGCTTGAAATAACTAACCCGTCGCCTTGTTCGTTGACGAATGCACTGGAGAAACTTTGTTCTCCACCACCCCCGCCTCCTTTGAACGCTTGGAAGCGCACCGTGCCGATTCCTTGCACCGATTTTTTGAGGCGTTGTTCTACGGTTTGTAGATAGGTTTCAACTTCTGATCGAAACACTGTTAGTCCGCGAACTTCTTTTTCCATCTGCGAAAGAGCTTCCTCGATAGTTTTTGCTTTGCCGCCACGCAAGAGACGGTTTATCCGGCGTTCAAGTAGGATAATCCATATCGTGAGAATAACGACAATAGCTAAGACCACTCCAATAACGAGATCAGTTTGAACTATCAACATAGGGGAAATCAGATTATACAATAAGTCGGCCATATAAGCCAGACTGTGCAGAAGGACTTGCATCTTTTTAGCAGAGGGGTAGGATTACATTTATGCAGATGAGCAAGAAGATCATTATTACTGCAATTATTATTACGTCCCCAAACGGTGGAGGTCTTGCTCGTGTCTAAATAAAACTTTCGTTCAGATACAAGCCAGCTCTTCACCCAAGAAGAGCTGTTTTGTTACCTCGTGTGAGGAATGACAAAATAGCACTTGGGACGGAAAAGCTACGGTTCTTTGGAAAATCAAATCCTATGAAGATTACACAAGTCGAAATCTACGATACTACTTTGCGCGATGGTGCACAGGGAGAAGGGATCAATTTCTCACTGGCAGACAAGTTGCGCATTGCCGAGAAGCTTGATGTGTTCGGAGTTCATTACATTGAAGGTGGTTGGCCTGGGTCCAATCAAAAAGACATGGAGTTTTTCAGGCAGGCTGCAAAGCAAAAATGGCAGAGTGCGCAGATCGTGGCGTTTAGCATGACGCGGCGCAAAGGCATCGCGGTTGAGGATGACCCATTGATACGGGAGATTCTTGCCGCTGAAACACCGGTGGTCACTATCGTGGGGAAAACATGGCTTTTGCATGTCACCGACGTTCTTCGCGCGAGTCCGGATGAAAATCTCGCGATGATCAGCGATACGATCCGGTATCTCATAGATCACGGCAAACGGGTGATCTATGATGCTGAACACAGTTTCGACGGGTTCGCAGATCAGCCAGATTATGCCTTTGCCACTTGGCAGACTGCCGAAAAGGCGGGTGCAGAATGCATCGTGCTGTGCGACACCAACGGCGGTCGACTACCTCGAGAGATCGCGCAGGTCACGACCTTTGCAGTCGGGAAGTTGAACTGTCGTGTAGGCATTCACACACACAACGATTGCGGTTTCGGCGTCGCCAATGCCATTGCCGCCGTCGAAGTCGGTGCGACACAGGTGCAAGGCACGATCAACGGATATGGTGAGCGCACCGGCAACTGCAATCTCATCAGCGTAATCCCAACACTACAACTGAAGATGGGGTTCTGTGGTGTGCCGGAAAAATCCTTACCGAAGTTGAAGGAAATTTCTGAATACGTGGATGAGATCGCTAATGTCCGCCACGATCCGCGTCAGCCGTGGGTTGGGCAAAGTGCTTTTGCGCACAAGGGTGGCATGCATGTGCACGCGATTGATCGTGTGGCGCGCAGTTATGAGCACGTGAATCCGGGATCTGTAGGGAACTTCCGTCGTGTGTTGGTCAGCGACGTGTCTGGTCGCTCCAATATTATGATGAAGGCCTTAGAGTTTGGTTTGCAACTTACATCGGATGCGTCGGAGACGCGTGATATCACGGAACTGGTGAAGAGACGCGAAGGTGAGGGTTATGCATTCGAAGCAGCCGAAGCGTCGCTCGCGTTACTCTTTCGTCATGTAGTGTTTGGCAATCCGGATCCACCGTTTGTTGTTGAGACGTACCATGTCTCGATGCGTGGTGGAAATGGAACAGACCCTATCTGTGAAGCAACCATGTATGTACGAGTGGGGAATGAAAGACACCATACTGTTGCGGAAGGCGACGGACCAGTGCACGCGCTCGACGGCGCTTTGCGTTCAGCCCTTGTCAAATCGTTCCCACAACTCAAAGAAGTGACGCTCACCGACTATAAGGTACGCATGCTCGACGGAGTAATTGGTACGGCAGCAAAGACACGTGTGTTGATTACTTCCACTGACGGTAAACGTGAGTGGGGTACGGTCGGAGTGGACGACAACATCGTCACTGCAAGTCTTGAGGGTTTGGTAGACTCAATGGAGTATGCGCTCTTGCG
>MHRF01000013.1:150905-167794 GCA_001820875.1 Candidatus Taylorbacteria bacterium RIFCSPHIGHO2_01_FULL_46_22b | reverse complement strand
ACGCCCGCTTTTCTTGCGTATCCTATCGCGCTATCCTATAGTGTTTTTATGTCGAAACGGATCTATCTTGATTATGCGTCTACCACGCCACTTGACCGACAAGTTGAGCGCGCTATGCGTCCATATTGGAGCAAGTATTTTGGTAATGCGGGATCGGTGCACCACGAAGGGGTTGTGGCAAGCAAAGCTCTTTTAGACGCACGAACAAAGATTGCGCGATTGATCGAAGCGCATGCCGATGAAATTGTTTTTACTTCAAGTGGAACTGAAGCAAACAATCTCGCGATGCGAGGACATATTATGCAACTGCAATCGAAAGGACGTGCACTGTCCTCGATGCATATTATAGTGTCTTCGATTGAGCATTCTTCTGTACGTGAATGTGTCAAACGCCTTGAACGTGAAGGTGTCCGAGTTAGCATACTTCCGGTTGATACAGAAGGAATTGTGCGTGTAAATGAGTTTGAGAAATTGCTTACGCCGGAAACAGTGCTGGTCTCGGTGATGTATGTCAATAATGAAATCGGCACTATTCAGCCGATTCGGAAACTTGCAGGAATTATTCGTGCATGGAATCAAAAGACAAATCAAAAAGTGTTATTGCATACGGATGCGTGTCAGGCGCCGCTTTATCTTCCCGTGGGGCAGGAATATCTTGGCGCGGATTTCGTCTCTTTTGATGGACACAAGATATGTGGCCCGAAAGGCATAGGCGCACTTTATGTACGGCGGGGAACTGAAATCGTTTCACTTTTTGACGGCGGGGGACAGGAGCGGGGCAGACGGCCTTCAACAGAAAGTGTGCCGCTTGCAGTTGGTTTAGCAAAAGCATTTGAACTTGCGCACGCACGCAGAGAAAAAGAAAGCAAACGGTTGAGAATCTTGAGAGACTTTTTCTTTTCCGAGATCAAACAAAGAATCCCTTCGGCTCTGATCAATGGGGGTGAGGAGACCAGAGTGCCTGCAAATGTAAATATTTCCATTTCTCAACTTGATGCGGAATTCGCTGTGATTCAGCTTGATGCTGCAGGGATTGCTTGTTCGACCAAAAGTTCTTGTTTGCGCGATGAAGGGGAATCGTATGTAGTGCGCGCACTTGGGCGCACAGACGATTCTGCAAAATCATCACTGCGGTTCAGTTTGGGCATCACGACAAAAAAATCGGATATTAAGCAGGTGCTTGCTGAACTCGAAAGTATCGTCCATAGCAAAAAATAATACGAAACAGTTGCACGATATGGCAGAAGATCTTTGAAGTTGATTTTCTTGTTTGTCCTGCTACAATCAGCGCATGGAGAATCTCACGAAACAGCAAATAGTATTGGTAACACTCCTCGTGAGTTTTATCACGTCCATTGCAACTGGAATTGTGACCGTTGCACTCATGGATCAGGTTCCGCAGGGAATGACACAGACTATAAATCGCGTGGTAGAGCGGACGATTGAAAAGGTGGTGCAGGTTCCGACCCAGTCAGCCGCGGTGGTGACCAAAGAAACCGTAGTGGTGAAAGAAGATGATTTGATTGTCAGTTCGATTGAGGAAAATACTCCGAGCATTGTACGTTTCTCTATGGTGGGATCTGATGGACAGAAGACACCGGCAGCTTTCGGCATTATTTTGTCCAAAGATGGATTGGTACTCGCCGATTCTTGGCAGGTATTTTCCGACGCACACTACACTGTAGAATTGGCAAGTGGGGCTTCTTTTCCGGTTGATAGGCTCATCTCTTATGAAGCCACACAAACAGTTTTATTTAAAATCAAATTGCCTGAAGGTTCCAAAATTTCCCTTCAACCTGTTGTGCTTGCCGATTCGGATAAACTTAAGCTTGGGCAGACCGTGGTGTATATCGGAGGTCTTGAAACAAATTCAGTGGGAACAGGCTTGATTTCAAATCTTCGCACAAAGACTGTAACACTAGATGCAAGCTCAACTGAACCCCAAGTTCCTGCACCGGTAACTGACATTACTTCAAATATACGCGTTGGATCGGCAGATAACGGTGTGTTGACGAACTTGTCAGCTGAAGTAATAGCATTCAAACTCTCCGGAGAAGCAGGTCCTTTTTTGCCTAGCAACAAGATTTCATCGCTACTGGCAGGTTATATGACAGCGCAGGCAAGCTCAACCAAGGCACGATAGATTGACTTTAGCAATTAATTGTTGTATATAAAGTTTACGCAAAAGTGTAATAGTACACTGAATATATGCCACCATTTCAAAATTTCACTACAAAAGCAAAAGAAGCAATTAGGCGGGCTCATGAGCTTGCGATTGAACGTGGCCAGAATCATGTAAACCCACTTCACTTGTTAGTTGCGCTTTTGATGCAGGAAGACAGTATCGTTCTTTCTCTGCTGGAGAAACTTGAAGTCGATACGGCGCTACTGACTGAGTCAGTACTTGAAGGACTTGAATCGCCGGAATCCGCGCCGGTACTCGCTCCCTCGTATCAGGTGTATCTGACGCCGGAACTCGCGCAAACTATAGAATTTTCAGCGAAAGTTGCCGCACAGCTCAAAGATGAATTTATTTCTGTCGAGCATTTGTTTTTAGCAATGTTTGACATTCCCGGACAGGCGCGCGAATTACTGACTCGTTTCCGTATAGACAAGAATGCGCTTTTGCCGGTTCTTGAAGAACTCCGCAATTCAAAGATTACTGATGTAAATCAGCCTAAGCGTTTTCGTGCCGTGTCGAAATACACGCGCAGTCTCACGCACCTTGCATCGGAGAATAAACTTGATCCGGTAATCGGCCGCGATCAGGAGATTACGCGTATTATCCAAATTTTGTCGCGCCGCACAAAAAATAATCCGATTTTAATCGGCGAGGCGGGTGTCGGAAAAACAGCGATTGTCGAAGGATTGGCACAGCGGATTGTTGCTGGCGATGTTCCCGAGTCTCTCAAAGACAAAGATCTTGTTTCCCTTGATCTTGGTATGTTGATTGCCGGCACGAAATACCGCGGAGAGTTTGAAGAGCGTCTGAAAAATATTATGAAAGAGATTGAGCGTTCGGAAAACAAATTTATACTTTTTATTGATGAGATCCACACGATTGTCGGTGCTGGCGCAGCCGAAGGTTCGATGGACGCATCTAACATGCTCAAGCCTGCTTTAGCGCGTGGCGAATTGCGTGCAATCGGAGCAACAACACTTAAAGAATACCAAAAACATATTGAGAAAGATCCGGCACTCACACGCCGTTTCCAGCCGGTGTATGTGTCTGAACCCTCCACTGACGATGCGATTACTATTTTGCGTGGACTGAAAGAAAAATATGAGCTGTATCACGGAGTTCACATTACTGACGAATCCCTGTTGTCGGCAGTCAATTTGAGTGCTCGCTACATTACCGATCGATTTTTGCCTGATAAAGCGGTAGATTTGATTGACGAAGCATCTTCGTCACTGAAGATTTCGTTACAGAGCAGGCCGCCGATTCTTGAAGAGACACATCAGAAGGTGACTCGGCTTGAAATCGAGCGCGAGGCACTGAAAAAGGAAGCTTCGACTTCCAAGCGCGCAAAAGATCGCGTGAAGAAAATTGAAAAGGAAATTGCCGACCTCAAAGAGGAGACTGCAGAAATTGAACTCAAGTGGAAAAATGAGAAAGAAACTCTCTCTGACATCAAAGAAATAAAAGGTAAACTTGAATCTCTGCGGCTTGAGTCTGACACTGCAGTATCTCGTGCTGATCTTGCACTCGCGGCGGAAATTCGATATGGAAAAATCCCAGCACTCGAAAAAGATCTTGAGAATAAAGCAAAGCGCCTGAAACGTTTGCAGGGATCCCATCGGATGCTTAAAGAAGATATCACCGAAAATGATATTGCTAATGTGGTTTCCCGTTGGACGGGGATCCCCGTTAACCGCATGCTTGAAGCCGAAGCGATTAAGTTGGTCCGTATTGAAGATGAGCTCAAGAAACGAATTATCGGCCAAGATCAGGCAGTACAGAAGATTGCTGATGCCGTGAAGCGCTCGCGGGCAGGTATTTCGGATCCGAATCGCCCAATTGGTTCGTTTATGTTCTTGGGTCCGACAGGGGTTGGCAAAACCGAATTGACCAAAGCGCTTGCTGAATTCATGTTTAATGATGAGAAATCCTTGATTCGCGTTGACATGTCTGAATTTATGGAGAAGCATTCGGTGTCAAAACTTATCGGTGCGCCTCCAGGGTATGTCGGATATGAAGAAGGGGGGACATTTACCGAAACTGTTCGACACCGCCCATACTCGGTCATTCTCTTTGATGAGATTGAGAAAGCGCATCCTGAAGTATTCAATGTGCTGTTGCAGATTCTTGATAACGGGAGACTGACTGATGCGAAGGGTCGTGTGGTTAATTTCAAAAATACGATTATCATCCTTACGTCAAACATTGGTGCGCAATTTATCGACAAGATGGAGCATTTAGGATTTGCCGCGAAGCCTACTGAAAGCAGTGCGTATGAGGAGGCAAAGGTTAAAGTGATGGACGCGCTTAAAGATCACTTCCGCCCAGAATTCCTCAATCGGCTCGACGAGATTATCCTCTTCGATATCTTGAGTACGGAGGCGATACGCAAAATTGTTGATTTGCAGATTCTTCAGACCGATGCCCGCATGAAAGAAAAAGATATCAAACTTATTATTGATGACGAGGTGAGAACTTTCTTGGCTAAAGAAGGATACAATCCGCAATATGGAGCGCGTCCGCTGAAGCGTCTGATTCAAACTAAACTACTTAACCCGATTGCATCCATGATGATTTCAAAAGGGGTGATACGAGGAGGAGTAATTACGGTGAGCGTTAAAGCTGGGGAATTGGCATTTGATGTTCAGAAAGGAAAAAAAGGATCACTGGTTGGGGAAGAACTGGTTGTTGAAGAGACCGTGAAAGCATAAAAACAGAATCTAAAATCACACCGTACTTGTTGGGTACGGTGTGATTTTATGTTATTATGTCGCCACGCGCAGGTGGCGGAGTGGTCAATCGCAACAGACTGTAAATCTGTCGCCCATTGGGCTACGAAGGTTCGAATCCTTCCCTGCGCAAAATTAATGCGGGCGTAAGCCCGCTTTAATTTTGTGCAGGAGGAAGCGTGTTACGCTTCCGTGAAGGATTCGAAGCCCGATTGAGCAGTTTTTCGAGTCCACAGGACGAAGAAAAAATCCAATCGGGATAACTGCTCCGGTATGGAGCGAAACTTCTTCCCGTGCGTGTTTTACGTGAAGGATTCGAAAAGGTTCTCCCATATCCGCTGAAAGCGGATGGGAAACCTGTATTGAAGCTGTAAGCTTCGAATCCTTCTCGGCGCACCGCAAAATAATTTTCTAAAACAACTTGTCCTGAGCTTCTTTCTTTCGTGCAATTGGTTCTGGTTTTGATGAAGTGTCAATTTGAGGCTTGTTTTTTAATCGAGCAACAACCTCGGGGAGTTTTTTAAATGTTTCTCGAAATTGATTCATCATCGTAGTTCCGCGGAGCGCAGCAGCGGGATGGAGAATTGGGTAGATAATTCTTCCATTATTTTCAAATTCTTTTCCCTGATCTCGCGTGATTTTTGCAAACGGGAGAAAATAATTCATTGAAAATCGTCCGAGCGTGGCGATAATCTTCGGATTAATGATTTCGATTTGTTTCGTAAGAAAGGGTTTGTACGCCTCGATTTCTTCTGGAAGGGGATCTCGATTTTCCGGTGGGCGGCGCTTGACGATGTTGGTGATATACACGTCTTCGCGTTTCCATCCGATCTCTGTAAGTAATTTATTCACCAGTTGCCCCGCTCGCCCCACAAACGGTCGTTTGAGCTCGTCTTCTGTTTTTCCAGGAGCCTCGCCAATAAAGAGCACTTCACAGTCTATATTCCCTTCGCCGAAGACCAAGTTGCTTTCCATAAGAGGCAGTTGGGCTTGTGCGAGTTCCGCTTGGAGTTTTTTGAGTCTTTCCTCTTTATTCATTAAAGGGAATTGTACCACGTGCATGCGTAAGTTGACTCTTTGTTTCTTCCCCGTATGCTTGATAGCAAAGTACGCCAGAAACCCCCTTTTCTTTTGTTCTTATGCAAAACGCCATACTCATTCCGCAGATTTTGCCTGCGGCTAGTCAGTCGCAAGCAATCGACAATCTCCCCGCACCGGAAGATTTTCCCGTAGCACTTATGTGGGATTCGCCTCAAGGTGCTGGAAAGGCAGTCATCATCTGTGACACTCCGGAACAGGCAATTGAAGCAATTAACGCGCTTTGGCCGAAGTTTCTCGGGTGGAAATTCTGTTCGTTTCGTGTTCTCCATTTCCAACAAGTCATATGCTGTTGACCAGTGGTTCCGCGCGCCGCTCCCGATCTTTTCGGAGAGCGGCGTTCCTTTTTCTCCTTTTTCGTTTATACTGTTTTCACTTATGAAAGATAGGGAACAGAGAGGATTTCGCACTTGGGTTGAGATCAACAAAGACGCGATCAGAGCCAATTACCGCACTTTTCGGTCTCTTTTGAGACCCGAAGTCAAATTTATGGCAGTAGTCAAATCAAATGCCTATGGACATGGGATGGTTGAGTATGCAAAAGAACTTGATTCGCTTGGAGCGGATTGGTTGGGTGTAGACGAACTCTCTGAAGCTATTACACTTCGGAAAGCTGGAATCAAAAAGCCGATATTAGTACTGGGTTTTACGTCCCCAGAGGGATTTGTTTTGGCTTCCGAAAACGATATTAGTGTCACTATCTCTAATTTCACTTCGTTGAATGCAGTGAGCACATTAAAGACAAAACTTCCTAAAATTCATATAAAAATTGATACCGGCCTGCATCGCCAAGGCTTTCTTTTGCCAGAACTTCCTGACGTTCTCTCTTCGCTTCTCGCTTCTCGCTCTCCGCTTGCTGTTGAAGGTTTGTACACACATTTTGCCGCGGCAGAAAGTCCTTCCTCTCCGTATTCTCTTGAGCAAATTAATCAGTTTAAATTATGCCGTGATCAGTTTATGCAAGCTGGTTTTTCGCTGATTGCACACACCGCAGGGACTGCGGCAACGATGCTTCTGCCTGAATCACACTTTGATATGGTCCGCGTGGGGATTGGACTCTACGGTCTCTGGCCTTCGTCTGAAGTAAAGCAATATGCAGAAAAACGTATTGCGTTAGACCCAGTGCTCTCTTGGAAAGCGATTGTTGGTGATGTGAAATCACTGAAGTGTGGGGACAAAATTGGTTACGATCTTACCGAAACTGTCTCACGAGATTCGCGGGTTGCGATATGTGGAATTGGGTATTGGCACGGATTCTTCCGGTCGCTTTCAAGTAAAGGCATTGTTGGTATACATGGCAAGCCCGCCAAAGTCCTTGGCAGAGTCTCGATGGACATGATTGTACTTGATGTAACTGATATTCCGGAGGTACAAACAGGCGATGAAGTCGTGATTATTGGAAATTCAGAAAAAAATAATTTCTCTGCCGAAGTACTTGCAGAAACAGCGGGCACTATCAACTACGAAATTGTTACGCGTATAAACCCGCTTATTCCCCGTATCTATGCATAATACAGACAAGTTCTTATTCAAAGGATGGGAGATCACAGGGGAGAGAGATGCAGTCAAATTTCACTATGTACTTTCGCACGGGAAAGAGGAGTTTGTGTTTGCCGAGACTCTTACATTGCCTAAACCTCTTTCAGTAGAGGATAAAACACACGCCAATTCAATACTCGATTTTCTTCTGCTTGCACTAGGTGTCAGTTACTGGAAGACATTTTGTCCTAAAATTATTGAGACGCCGATCATTTCGCTTTCGGAAAAACAGACAGTATTTTGGAATACGGTATATACAAAAGGGCTTGGAGAGTTTTTCTATAAGAATAAGATTGATTTCCGCGGGCTAGTCGAATTTCCGATAAGTTCCAAATTAACCCCACCAGTTCAGACAACACTTCCAGATTCTGATCGCTCACTTGTCCTGCTCGGCGGCGGGAAAGACTCATTTGTTTCTGGAGAATTGGTGCGGAAATCAGGAAAGCAATTCTCGTTTTTTTCTTTAGGCGATTTTCCGCTTATCAAAGAAGCTGCGAAATCCACAGGTGTCGAACTGATTACTATCGGACGTCAGATTGACCCGAAGCTCTTGGAATTAAACAAACGATCTGATGTATACAACGGACATGTGCCAGTTTCAACACTGTATAGTGCTACAGCGATGCTTGTTGCACTTCTGTATGGATTTGACGAAGTAGTGCTTTCTGCAGAAGACAGTGCTGATTATGGAAATGTTGAATATTTAGGAGAAATGATTAATCATCAGTGGAGTAAGTCAGAAGAAGCCGAGAAATTATTGCGGACATATTTTTCCGAATTTGTATCGAGTGACATTACATTTCACTCGCTCATACGAAATTTTTCAGAATTGCAGGTTGGCGCACTTTTTTCAAAATACCCCCAGTATTTTGACGTATTTTCAAGTTGTAACAAAAACTTTTTGCTGACGAAGCGGGCAGAAAGAAAATGGTGCGGCGAATGTCCGAAATGCGCATTTGTGTTTGCAATCTTGGCGCCGTTTATCCCCAAAGAGAAACTAGTTTCTATATTTGGGAAGAATCTGTTTGCAGATGAGAAACTTTTGCCGATTTATCGAGAATTACTCGGACTTGAGGCATTTAAGCCGTTTGAGTGTGTGGGGACGCCCGAGGAAACCAAACTTGCATTTCTACTTGCTCACCAGAAAGGAGAGTATGAAGCTGATATAGTGATGAAGCAGTTTGTGTCACTCTGTTCAAAAGAATTTGACTCTATTGAGAAATACCAAGCAAAGCTCTTGCCACACTATGACGCTTAAAGAATTACAAAATAAGAAAATACTCATACTCGGGTTTGGAATCGAAGGGAAAGCAACCCTCTCATTTTTGAAGCGGTTTTTTCCTGATAAAGAAATTGGGATTGCCGATCAAAAGGATGGGTTGGATTATCTTAAGAAACAGGAAGAGTATGACTTGGTGATCAAGACCGCGGGCATACCACGGCGTGTGGTGACCAAACCCTATACCACTGCGACTAATATTTTCTTTGCTAATACAAAGGGGAAGGTGATTGGCGTGACCGGTTCGAAGGGAAAGAGCACCACCGCATCCCTTATCTATTCGATAATCAAGGCGTCAGGCAAAAAGGTGAAGTTGGTAGGAAATATCGGAAAGCCGATGCTCGATGAATTAGAGGGAGACGATGACAGTGACTATATGTATGTGGCTGAACTTTCAAGCTATCAATTGGAGGATATCGAATATTCGCCACACATCAGCGTATTTACGGCATTTTTCCCCGAGCATATGGATTATCACGGAGGACTCGAGGAATATTGGCAGGCTAAGAAAAACATTATTGCTCAAGCAACTAAGAAGGATTTTTTTGTCTTTAATCCGCGCGTTGATAGGCTTAACAAACTCTCCAAAGAGACAAAAGCACAAGCCACGCCGTTTATCAAAGAACTCCCATTTTCGCGGGATGTTATTCCACTGCTGGGTGATCACAATACAGACAATGTGTGTGCCGCGGTGACGGTTGCTCGGCTACTCTCCATTTCTGACACCGTGAGCGAGAAAGCAGTGCGCGCATTCAAGCCTCTTCCGCACCGGCTTGAACTTGTAGGAACCTTCAAAGACATTACGTTTTATGATGACGCAATTTCAACTACGCCAGAATCCACCATTGCTGCTCTGCAGTCGCTTTCCAACGTGCAAACGCTGTTGTTAGGAGGTACCGATCGCGGATATGATTTTACCGCGCTTGCATACGAAGTGATTTTGCATGGCACGAGTCATGTGGTGTTGTTTCCGGAAAGCGGGGAAAAGATAAAAGCGGCGATACTCAAGGCTCTTGAGAATCGAAAACAGGATATCCCCGAATTTTTCGAGACTAATGATATGAAAAAAGCTGTCGAATATGCATACACGCACACACCAGAAGGAAGTATTTGCCTCTTGTCCTGCGCTTCGCCTAGTTACAGCATATGGAAGAATTTTGAGGAAAAGGGAGACCTCTTTCAGCGCTCTATACGAGAACTCGCTTGATTAAAGTTATGACATACGCTATAGTGTTTGCTCACCATATTTAACGGATTATGTCACAGGATCGCCTCATAAAACTCACCTGTAGCAAGTGCAAACGCATAAACTACTGGACGAGCAAAAACAAGAAGAAAGTTGAGCGCAAAATCGAGCTCAAAAAGTTTTGCAATTGGTGTCGGAAGCGGACGCCGCATAAAGAGGCTAAGAAGTAAAAGTCCCCGTTCCAAGCGGGACTTTTCTTTTTCGGCACCAATTGAGGATGGGGTCGGGAAGGAGAAATCATTCCCGTGGAGGAAGGCAGCGAGCGAAGCGAGTGTTGGAAAACCGTGGGTTTCCAAAGACAATTCGGTTGTCGAAAGCGGACTTCTCATAAGGAAGCCAAGAAATAGAAAAATCCCGCAGGAAGCGGGGTTTTTCTATTGATATATTGGCGGGCCCGCCCAGACTCGAACTGGGAACCTCGGTTTTGGAGACCGATGTTTTACCATTGAAACTACAGGCCCTTGGGGGAAATAGTAGCATATTACGCTCTTTTTTAAAGCTGTACGCTAGAAGCTAAAAGCTATAAGCTAATAGGGATGGAACCTCTCGCATCAAAAATTAGACCGACATCTCTCAAGGATTTTGTCGGACAGGAACATCTCGTGGGCAAAGATAAGCCCTTGCGTATTGCACTTGAGAAGAAACATCTCTTTTCACTTATCCTGTGGGGACCACCTGGGGTGGGTAAGACCACACTTGCGAAAATGTATGCCCGAGCATTAGGGGCTCGTCTCTATGAATTGTCGGCAGTCTCGGCAGGAAAGGACGATATCAGAAAGATTGTCGAGGAACCGGACACGCTTATGGAACAACGTCCCAAAGTTCTGTTTCTGGATGAGATTCACCGCTTTAATAAAGCACAACAGGATTTTCTTTTGCCGTTTGTTGAGACCGGAAAACTCACACTCATTGGTGCGACCACCGAGAACCCGTCGTTTGAAGTCATTTCCGCACTTCTCTCGCGATGCCGCGTGTTTGTCCTGAAGTCACTTTCTGAAAAAGAAATGGCGACGATTATCAAACGCACCAAAATAAAGATTGATAAAAAAGCACTTGATTGGCTCATTGAGATGGCGCATGGAGATGCACGAATTGCCATTACGGTTTTGGAAAATACGCAAGAACTCTACAAAAAAGTGAACGTAGAAACGCTGACCGATACCTTACAACACGCCTTTTTACGGTTTGATAAGAAAGGTGACGAACATTACGATACGATCAGTGCATTTATAAAAAGCATACGCGCGGGCCAAGCCGATGCGGCTATTTATTATCTGGCACGCATGATTGAAGGCGGGGAGGATCCTAAATTTATTGCGCGGCGAATGGTGATATTTGCATCTGAAGATATTGGTCTTGCACAGCCAACTGCCCTCGTTGTGGCAAACGGAGTATTTCAAGCAGTTGATGTGATTGGACTTCCTGAAGCGGCAATTAACCTCGCACATGGAGTTGCATATCTCGCTGGTGCGGCAAAAGACCGCAGTGCCTACGACGCCCTTCGCGGTGCACAAGAAGACGTTCGGAAATTTGGCAACCTGCCAATTCCTATGAATATTCGCAATGCTCCTACAAAACTGATGAAAGAACTTGGATATGGGAAAGGGTATCAGAAATATGACAAAGAAAGTTATCTACCGGAAAAACTGAAAGGCAAGACCTATTTGAGAAAAAGGAAAGGGAAAGAAGAGTAGGTTTTCTTATACACAGTTTTGTTCCTCTCTATTTTTAAGAGGTTTATACTTAGAATAGTTGAACCAGAAACCCTCAACCCACGAGGTGTGGTATGCAACCGCAGGAACAACAACGCATGCAACCTGTAATACCCCAATTCCAGCGTCAACTCATCGCAGGAGCAGATTCAGGTCCTGATTCGACGGTAACTGAAGTAGATCTGAATGCAGCTGTCATGAGCCATTGCCGGAACGGCAAACCAACTGATCCGCAGATTCTGTTGATTCTCCAGCAACGCGAAGGGGGTGGCTAGCGCTCCTTTTCTCCATGTCCTCCAGTCATACTGGAGGACAAACATTTACAGAAATTTTTTAATTGAGTTCTCTATCTTTTTACCCTCTGCAGGAGAAAACCAGTTAATTCGTTTGTCAGGGCGGAACCATGTCATTTGCCGGCGGGCATACTGCCAAATTTCATGATTAAGTTTTTCTATCATTTCCGCTCGAGTGAGCTTTCCTCGGAGATGAAGTGCAAGATAGCGATACTCAAGTCCGAGTTCGTTCATTCGTTTCCATGAGAGACCTTGTTTATGAAGTTTTTTTGTCTCGACGATCATTCCTTGTTTCATACGATCAAGAAGGCGTTTTTGGATTCGTTGTTTCAGCTCATTGCTTGAAAGTGTAATTCCGATGAAAAAGGGATTGTAGTTTAACGTCTTTGAAACTGCAGGGACTTTCCCGAGTGTGGTTGCAATTTCAATGGCGCGAATCATCCGGCGGTTGTTGCGTGGGTCAATTCCTTTTGCCCGTTTAAGGTCAAGTTTTTTCAGAATTATCATGAGTTCGGCTGAAGATTTTTTTGCAAGCCGCGAGCGCAGTTTTTTGTTTGGAGGAACCTCTGGAAGGATAATGCCGTCGACGAGTGCGGAAATATAAAATCCGGTCCCGCCACAGATGATAGGAAGTTTGCCTTGAGATTGAATTTCATTGATAGCTTTCTTTGCTTGTTCGACATAGTGAACCACTGAATATCGATGTTTAGGGTTTTCCACATCAAGCAGGTGATGTCGGACACCACACATTTCTTTTTTAGTGACTTTTCCCGTACCGATATTAAGTCCTGTATATACTTGCCGCGAGTCAGCGGAGATAATTTCGCCATTGAAGCGGCGCGCGAGCTGTATGGCAAGCGCGCTTTTCCCAACTGCGGTCGGTCCGAGTACTACTATGAGTTTTGGTTTCACCTAACTAATCTATCTTTGACTGAAGAAAAAGCAAGTGTTGAGGGAGGAGAAAGAATCGGTTACTACGTAGCCATGTGCTTTTCGACCTCACCCACCTGCACCAGCAGGCCGGTTCGGTAACGAAAAGTCTTTCGATTCTCTCACGCCGAAAAGTAGTTTACGGCTTCCCACCACAAATTTACTTTGTAAATTTGTGCCGGGAGAGAGAATCGAACTCTCATGGATTTCTCCGCACGATTTTGAGTCGTGTGCGTCTACCAATTCCGCCATCCCGGCATTCACCAAATCCTAGCAGTTTATCACCAAAAATCAATTTTTATGCTTGTACGGCTTATGATACAATTTTGGTATGTCACATTTTTACGGCGATTCCATTTTTTGGATTGATACCGACAAGATAAGACCAAACCCCTACCAGCCGCGTCAGGAGTTTGATGAAGCACGACTCAAAGATCTTGCTGAATCAATTCGCACGTATGGGGTTTTGCAGCCCTTGGTAGTTACTCGAAAAGAAGTTCAGCGTCCCGATGGGGGGTTAGTAGTTGAATACGAATTGATTTCAGGTGAACGCCGTTTACGCGCATCGCGATTGGTCGGTGTGCCTCAAGTTCCTGCAATCATCCGCAATGACAGCGACGATTCAAAAATTAAACTTGAACTAGCGATTATTGAAAACTTACAGCGCGAGGACCTCAACCCAGTGGATCGTGCAAAAGCGTTCCAGCGACTTGCAGAAGAATTTACATACAAGCACAGCGATATCGCCGAAAAGATTGGGAAGAGTCGCGAATATGTCTCAAACACATTGCGTATACTGGCACTACCTGAAGAAGTGCTTGCTGCGCTTGCGGGCGGGAAAATTTCTGAAGGTCATACTCGACCGATTTTGATGCTTGCAGATCGGCCAGCAGAACAATCAACCTTGTTTAAGGAAATTATTTTCAAACGTATGACCGTGCGCGAAGCGGAGGGAATTGCTCGCCGTATTGCGTTTGATCGCGTGCGCAAAAAAGACCGAGCCATTGATCCACAAACAGTGGAAATCGAAGAGAAACTTTCCGAAGCACTGGGGACACGTGTACAAATTGAACACAAAGACAACGGAGGAAAAATCCACATTGATTTCTTCTCACCGGAAGATTTGCAGGGTATTGTACAGATGATTGAACAGCGCCGCGCTGCGCTCGCACAAAGTCAGGGTGTTATCCCGCCGCCAGTAACTGCACAGGAAATTGTTGAAGAAGTGAAAGAAGTATTGTCCGAAGTGGTTACTTCAGAACCCCCAACCGCTGCTACTACTCCATCTACTCCACCGCAACAGCAAAACGAAGGAGGGGATGATCTCTATTCTATTCGGAACTTTAGCCTTTAGATTTCGTTTCAGTTTTTCCTTTCCTTCCGGGCTGATGTCGTTCACATAGTTTGTTTGAACAGCGTTCGGGTATAGTTTTCGGTCACAGATAATCTCCTCGCTGCCGCACCACAAGGGTACCCCTAAAGGGACTTCCCATTTTGTAAACAAAATGAAGGTCGCTTCCAATTTCTATTTCGCTTCGCTCAAAGAAATTTAGGTCGTTTGGAGATTTCCGCGACCCCGACTCGCGGTTTTTGCTGCTGCAAAAACATCGCTCCGTCTCACGAAAACTTTTGCGCCCGCAGTGAAGACTGCGTGCTATATTATTTCTCCACTCTCTTCCTTCCGGGCTGATGTTGCTCACATAGTTTGTTAGAGCACCTTTCTGGAATTGTTTTCGTGCCTTCCATCATTAAAGAATTACAGAGGTCACAGGTGCGTCCGGTGGGACGTGCTTTAATCGCAAACGTGCATTTGGGATAGTTTGAACAGCTGAAGAACGGCCCGAAGCGGCCTCGGCGCTCGACAATTTCTCCCGTTTTACACGTGGGGCACATGACGCCAGTTTTCCCCTTAGCCTCTTCTTCCGCGCTTTTCTTTACGTATTTGCACTTGGGATAATTGGAACAGGCGACGAACCGTCCAAAACGCCCGTCACGTTCAATGAGTTTTCCTCCGCAGTCAGGACAAAGTTCGCCGGTTTCTTTCGGTCCGGCAAGTTCTTCTCCTTCAATGGTGCGCGCGCCGGTACACTCGGGGAATTTTGCGCAGGACATGAATTTTCCCGCTTTTGAAAGTTTGATGATCATTGGCCCCCCGCAAATTGGGCATTTCCATTTGGGATCGGCATCCCCGAGATTCGTGATTTTTTCGGCCGTTTTTGATTTTGCTTTCACCTCTTTGATAAATGGTTTGTAAAATTGAGAAAGAGTTTTTTCATAATCGCGTTTGCCGAGCGCGATATCGTCGAGTTGGTCTTCGATATCGGCAGTGAAAGTATCGCTGATATAGTTGCCAAAGTTTTTCTCAAGGAATCCCGAGACGACTTCACCCGTGTCAGTTGGCTGAAGCGAGCGCCCTTCTTTGGTGACGTAGGCACGGCGCACCAAAGTCTCTATAATAGACGCATAGGTGGAAGGGCGGCCGATGCCGCGCTTCTCGAGCTCTTTGACGAGTCCTGCTTCTGTGTATCGTGGCGGCGGTTCAGTCTGTTTTTCTTGTACATCAACCGAATGGACGATGAGTTTTTCGCCGGTTGATACTTTGGGAAGTTCAACATCTTCTCCGCGCGCTTCAGGATCGGCAAGGAGCCATCCGGCAAATACCGTACGTGAGCCATTTGCCGCAAAATCAGGAATACTTTCGCCGACAATGTTGGCAGTTATTTTAGTACGGAGTACTTTTGCGTCAACCATCTGGCTAGCAAGCGTTCGCTGCCAAATGAGTTTATACAGTTTGTGTTGGTCATCGGTGGTTCCTGCGGATTCAACTGAAAGGTTTGTCGGGCGGATGGCTTCATGTGCTTCCTGCGCGTTTTTTACTTTTTTAGTGTAGGTGCGCGATTCCGAGAGTCCTTTTCCAAATTGTTTTTCGATAATGGCATGTGCACTTTGCTTCGCAGTATCGCTTAAATTGGTACTGTCCGTGCGCATATAAGTGATGAGTCCCGCCTCATATAGTTTTTGGGCAATGGACATCGTACGTGCCGGAGAGAATCCGAGGCGCGAGCTTGCGGCTTGCTGGAGCGTTGAAGTGATAAAGGGGGCTTTGGGAGACCGTTTCGCCTCTGTTTCAGAAACATCTTTGACTGCCCACTCGCTGTCGGTTCCTTTTTTTACAATTTCATCAACGAGTTTTTTGTCTCGAGGTTCTTCAGTACAGGTAAGCAAGATTTGTTCTTTTCGCGGAGTTTCGGCTGCGGCCGTGATTACCCAGAAGGTTTCGGCAATAAAGGCTTTTATCTCCCGTTCGCGCTCTACTAGTATGCGAAGCGCAGGGGATTGTACTCGGCCCGCGGAAAGGCCGTAGCGCACCTTTTTCCAGATAAGACCAGAGAGATCGTATCCCACGAGGCGGTCAAGAACACGGCGTGCTTCCTGCGCGCGGCGGAGATTCTGGTCAATCTTTCTTGGATGTTCGAGGGCTTTAGTGACGGCTTCCTTAGTGATTTCATGGTAGACCGCACGAGTAATCGGAGTTTTTATCTTCTGTTCACGCAAGATTTCGGCAAGGTGCCATGAAATCGCTTCTCCTTCTCGGTCAGCATCGGTTGCGAGTATCACTTCATCGGCTTTTTTTGCCGCATCGGAGATATCGGCAATGACTTTCTCTTTCCCTTTGACATTTTCATAGTGTGGCACAAATCCGCCATCAATATCGATAGCGTTTTTGTTTGATTTGGGGAGGTCGCGCACGTGTCCAACGGAAGCTTTGACCACGTACTCCTTCCCCAAGTATTTTGAAATCGTTTTTGATTTTGCGGGAGACTCAACAACTAATAGTTTCATATTGTTTCCAAGTATTACATGATTGTTTGAATCTTGGC
>MHRF01000013.1:0-150895 GCA_001820875.1 Candidatus Taylorbacteria bacterium RIFCSPHIGHO2_01_FULL_46_22b | reverse complement strand
GAACGAGGCACGGTCGGAGTATAAGGCCCTGCGTTTTAGCAGGTCGCTATCCCCAATGCGCGACAGGGAAGTTAATCGTCTGTCCGTTGGTTCCCTCGTCCCCCGACATTGCTGCCGAGATAGTAGGATGTTACCGCGTACGGTTAAAGAATCAAGTTCTTCTTATTTCTCCTAATACTTCTTTTACCAATCCTTTTATTTCCAAGATGGAGAGTGTTGTGTTGGCTTCGCTTGTGGATAATTTCGACTGGCGGATCAATTCATCGCGCGAGAGCGGTTGTGATAATAAAGCAAGTAAAGATTTTTCGGTTGATGAACAGTCTGAATAATCTCGGGTAGTTTGCAGTTGATCTGAAAGAGTTTCAAATCCAAGTGCCGTAAGTATGTCCCTTGAGTTTGTTACGGGTGTCGCACCCAGTCGAATAAGCATATGAGGTCCCGATGATCCAGTTGAAAAAATTGATCCAGGGACAGCAAGTACTTCGCGATTATATTCGGTTGCAAGGCGTGAGGTGATCAAGGTGCCAGATTTTTGCTCGGCTTCAATCACGAGCACCGCGTGTGACATCCCTGCCATAATACGGTTGCGTTGGGGAAAGGAATAGGGTGTGGCTCGGAACTTGGGTTCAAATTCAGACATAAGTGCGCCACCTTTTTCTATGATTTGTTTTGCAAGGTGTGCGTGCGATGCCGGATAGAGCACATTCCAATCGAGTCCTGATCCAGGGACAGCAATTGTTTTCAATCCGGAAGCAATTGCCGCTTTGTGTGCAATTGAATCAATGCCAAGTGCCAATCCACTGACAATTATTATCGGGAAGCCCGAGAGACCCGCAATGAGTTGCTCGCAGACCTCTCTGCCGTAATTTGAATATTTCCGTGATCCCACGACGCATAGGAACTTGTGTTGTTCCCAGTCGGGGAGTGTCCCGCGGTAATAGAGTTGTTTCGGAGGGTCGGGGATTTCAGAAAGGAGCGGTGGAAAACTTTTTTCCAATAGCTTTTCTATTGATTCCATAGTGGTATGCTTATACAAGTAGTTTAGCGAGACAGTGAAGAGAAGGCAACAAAACAACATGAACACAGCCCCTTTGTCTTTGCATGAGTGGGGAAAGTTGGTGTCCCAACTTCAGGAATTGCGGCATCAGCATTGCCACTCACACCTCGTCTCGGTTCGAGGAGGAACTCCTGCCGAAGAAGTAACCCACACTTTGCCGTCTGAAGCGGTGGAGTTGTTTAATCGGATACTAAGAGAGTGTCCGAGTGTCAGTCATCACGGGAGATGGGATTTTCCTACCTGATCCCGAATTGAGAACGAGCGGGGAGAGGTCTTGCACCACTCCCTTTTTGTTTTTGCTAGACAAACCTCTATTTTTGTTTCAAAAAAAATTATCGTATTACACCATGGCGGGGAAGCACGCAGATAGGCCAAAACTGAATACTATATTTTGACGGTTTGTCAATTGCATGAGCAGATACAAGAGCGTCTTGTAGAGGGATTATACTAACACTCGCGTCGCGGAAAATAATACCCCGCAACGCAAAATACTATGGCAGACCCAAAGCCACAGTTGACTACCCCTCCGGCACACGTGAAGTAGTCAACCAAAAGAAGACATGCCAGACCAGTTTCTACGGTTTGGCTGTTTTCTTTTTAGGTTGCTCCTTGGTATCATGTGTATTGAGAACACACTCACGGGTTTTTATGTTAGATATAAAATTTATACGCGAGAATAAAGAACTGATTGATCTTGCTGCAAAGAAAAAGCGGGTGAAATTTGACGTGGGCTATTTTTTGAAAGTGGATGATGAGCGCCGTACCCTACAAGGAGCTATTGAGAAGAAACGCGCAGAGCAGAATGAATTTTCTTCACAAATTGCAAAAGCTCCCGAAGGTGAGGCACGATCTGCCATGCTTTCCCAAATGAAAACTCTGAAGGATTCAATGAAGACTGAAGAGGACAAGCTTACCGATGTGCTCAAGAAGTGGCGGAAACTAATGCTTGAAGTGCCGAATATCCCTGACATGTCTGTGCCAGAAGGCACTAGCGATGCGGAAAATCAAGAATTGCGAACATGGGGGAATAAGCCGGTTTTTGATTTTGAACCGAAAGGTCATATCGCGCTGATGGAAGATCTTGATCTTGCAGATTTTGCTCGAGGAGCTGAAGTCGCTGGATTTCGCGGGTATTTCCTCAAAAACGAAGGAGCGCTTTTACAATTTGCACTGTGGCAATTCGTCATTGAATTTTTCCGCACTAAGAAATTTACGCCGATGATTGTTCCATCACTTGTCCGGCAAGAGACACTTCTCGGTACAGGTTATCTCCCGCAGGGAGAGGAGGATTTATATCAGACACAAGATAGGGAATATCTTGCCGGCACGGGCGAAGTCGCTGCGATGTCGTATTTTGCCGATCAAACACTTGCCAAAGATATTCTGCCTAAAAAGATGCTTGCGTTTTCAGATTGCTTTCGTCGCGAAGCGGGCAGTTACGGTAAGGATACCAAAGGATTGGTTCGCGTGCATGAATTTTTTAAATTTGAACAAGTGATGTTGTGCGAAGCGAGCCACGAAATGAGCGTTGCTTTCCATGAGGAATTGCTTTCGAATGCCGAACAGATGATACAGCAACTTGAATTACCATATCACGTTGTGATCAACTGCACGGGTGATTTAGGGCTCGGACAGGTGAAGAAATATGATATTGAAGTTTGGGCGCCCGCGGAGAAACGATATATTGAAACCCATTCCTGTTCGTATTTCCACGATTTTCAGACTCGGCGATTGAATATTCGTTACAAAGATGAAGAGGGGAAACTTCGTTTTGCACATTCACTCAATAATACCGCACTCGCACTTCCGCGCTTTCTCGTCCCGCTGCTTGAAAACAATCAGCAAGCTGACGGCTCAATAAAGATTCCGAAGGTGTTGATTCAATATATGGGGCAAGATCGTATTGGAAAGAAATAAAAGGAGTTGTCAGTTTAATTTCTTCGCATGCCTGATCTTTTTGGACGGACTCACTTGCGCGGTTCGCGGCTGGCGTATCGGCGGAGAGAAAAATATTTCATATACGCTGTTCTTATAACTCTATGCACAGGCCTCTTTTTTATCGTGTTGGCGCAGACGGCAAACCGGAGCCGATTTTTAGTTACTCAAATTGCAGTATTGGGGACTGAACAAACTTCTGTTCAACAAGTTCAACAGCTCGCCGGCACCGTGCTCAATAATTCCTACCTTTCTTTGTTTCCCAAGCGAAATGCTTTTTTGATTCCGAGAGGAAAATTGACTGCAAATCTCAAGAATGCTTTCCCTGCAATTGAAGAAGTGACTCTCGAACGGACGTCCCTCTCTTCTCTCGACATTATGATCCGCGAACGGACGGCGTTCGCGCTCTGGTGCCGGAAATCTGGAACCCCTGTATCTGCGGAAGACTGTTATTTTTTGGATGCCAATGGTTTTTTGTTCACTCAAGCTCCCCATTTTTCTACCGATGTCTACATGCGTTTTATTGGAGGGATAGCTTCTTCAACAGAAATAAATCCAATTGGTATGCGTCTGTTTACCCCTGTTCGTTTCAAGGAAGTGACTTATTTTTTGGAGTCACTGGCTTCTTTGGGTCTTGAGGCGCGGGTAGTTGATATAGAACAGATATCTCGGAACGATATTGATTTTAGGATTACACTGTCAAATGGAACACATGTTTTGGTAAGCGGCAGGCGAGATTTAAATACCACACTCGCAGACATGTCGGTTTTTTTCCACAGCCAGAATATAGTTATCTCCACGCCTCATTTTCTAGATACGGCTGATTATGTGGATTTTAGGTTTGCTGACAAAGTATATTACAAATTGCGATAAGCGTTATTTGCAGGTGATAGTATAATGAATACATGAGTTATTTCTTTATTCTCCCGAGTTATCTACTTTGGCACTACACGGAAGGCTTGCGTGATATGACGCGGGTCTGGACAAATTTTCTCTGGTTTCTCTATAACTTTTTTTCCATTCCGATTTTAGCGAAGACCTTATTTGAACCTTGGCGGCGCATTCAAGAACAGAAACATCGCGGGGGGTTCAGTCCTGAAGATATAGCAGAGACACTGATGACAAATACTATTATGCGGCTGGTTGGAGCGCTGATTCGTCTCTGTACCATTGCAATCGGCACCTGCGTCATTCTAGTGGTATTTTGGGGAGGAATTCTATTGTATGGAGCGTGGCTTTTGTTGCCAGCGCTAATCCCCGCATCCTTTTTATACGGGTTGTCTTCACTGATATTTTAAATATGACGTACTGGGAAATAGAACGAGCCGCGCGGCGTTTTTATCCGGCAATTGCATTTGACGGATTGTTTCCGCGTACATCTCGTATTCGCGTGCTCAAACTGCTCTGGTTTTTAACTCTTCTTTTTGGACTCGTGGCTCTCCCGTCTATTTTTGCCGATGCGCCTGCATGGGTTAGTTCTAATCTGTGGTCTATAGTTCTTTTCTCGCGCGGATTTTTCTTCCTCACATTACCGTTTTCACTTTTGGTTTTTGCTTTTCACTCGTTTGTTAATTCTTTTTTCTTCAGAGGGTTTGAACAAACGATTCCCGAACACTTTTCTCCTACCGATGCATACATCAGTTATGAAATTGCCACTTTTTGTTTTAGTGCTGATCCGCGCGATATCACGGATGGATTTTTGCGGTTTTCGTTTGGACGAATGATTATGGCTCGTGCTGGTGTGGATCAAAACGTACTTGAACAGTTTCGTGCTGTACGTACCAATCGCTTATCAGTGGAACAATTAGCATTTACCCCATCGAATGCTGATGGAAAAATGAGGTTGTTTGATATTGCAATGGCTGTGTTTACACTTGATGCCGAATTTAAGGATTTTCTCTTCAAACAGGGAATACAAGAAAAAGGGTTTCGTGATGCAGCAGCGTGGGTTTCTCGCGATGTCCTTTCGTACAAGAAACATATGCGGTGGTGGTCCCGCGATGCACTCGGACGTATTGAGGGAATTGCCAAAGATTGGTCGTATGGAACGGCGTTTCGGCTACGCAGATATGCAAACGATCTGACTCGATTGGAATTACCCTCGCTTTCCTCGAAGCCGAAATATGTGCAGGAGAATGTGGAACGAATTGAGGCGATTCTTTCAAAGGCACGCGAAGCCAATGTGCTCTTGGTGGGCGAGGATGGCGGGAGCAAGAAAGATGTACTCTATGGTTTTGCATCTATTGTTAAAGAAGGTCAAGTATTCCCACAACTTGAACACAAGAAGGTGTATGTATTTGATTCGAATCGTATTATTTCTGGGACTGCCGAGAAGACCAAATTTGAATCCGAATTTATACAGCTTCTAGATGAATCCGTGAACGCAGGAAATGTAATCATGGTTTTTGAGGATTTCCCTGCTTTTTTGCAGAGTGCTTTGCAACTTGGTTCCAATGCAGTCGGACTTCTGTCTCCATATCTTAACAGCTCCGCGATTCAATTTATCTGCCTTTCAAGTCCTACTCCGTTTCATCAGCTTATAGAGTCTGATGGGATGCTTACTGCAAAGTTCGATACGATTCTTTTAAAGGAAGGTGAATCTTTAGATGTTCTGCAGACCCTGCAGGATGAGGCTTCGGTGATTGAACGGAGGCAAGGGCTCACTATTCCGCAGCCTACGCTTGGACTTATTATTGAAAGTGCCGATCGATATGTTACTGAAGGGATTATGCCGGATAAAGCGATTGATCTCTTATATGAAATTGCGGGTCAGTCTAGTCAGCAGGGGAAAAAAGAGATTACACGGGCGGATGTGCTTGATTTTGTTCGTACTAAAACTGGAATTCCCACAGGCACGGTGGGTGTGGATGAACAACAAAAGCTGATTAATCTCGAACAGGTGTTGCACCAGAGGGTGGTGGGGCAAGATGAAGCAGTCAGTGCGATTGCAAATGCGATGCGGCGTTCGCGCGCAGGTGTTGCAAATCCAAGCCGTCCCATGGGATCGTTTTTATTCATGGGGCCGACAGGCGTGGGGAAGACTGAAACCACCAAAGCACTTGCATCTACATTCTTCAATGACGAAAACAAGATATTGCGTCTTGATATGTCCGAATACACCTCGCCGGATTCTTTAAGCAAGCTTATCGGATCGTTTCAAACAAACACCGCGGGTGTGCTTTCTTCGATGTTGCGTGAACATCCCTACGGTGTGCTACTTCTCGATGAATTTGAGAAGACCACAAAAGAAGTGATGGATCTCTTTTTGCAGATTCTTGATGAGGGTATGTTTAGCGATATGCGTGGCAAGAAAGTGAATGCACGCAATTTGATTATTATTGCCACGTCAAACGCTGGCAGTGATCTTATTTGGCAGTATATGCAGCAGGGCGCGAAGCTTAATGAAAAGAAAGACGAGATTGTGGATGCCGTGGTCAAACAGGGGATTTTTCGTCCAGAGCTTTTAAACCGTTTTGATGGAGTGATATTATTTCACCCGATTGGCGATGCGCATTTGCGCGACATTGCTCGCATGATGCTTGAGAAGTTCCGCTCGCGCATTCGCGCGCGTGGCATCGATCTTGATATTACTGATGATTTGATTACGTATCTCATGAAATTTGGCAATGATCCTAAATTTGGTGCCCGCCCGATGAACCGCGCTATTCAAGATATTGTGGAGCAGAAAATTGCCGATAAAATTATCAAGGGGGACATCAAATTAGGGGAGAAGGTGCAGTTGATTGCTGCGGATTTGCAGTAAAGTCTATTACTTGACTTCCCCCTGTTACTTAGGTAGTATCTTTTTATTCACATGCAACAGAAATTCTATAATTTTTTTAGCTTCTTTTGGACCCCAAATTCGAGGGTTGATTTCTGATATAGTGCGCATCTAACACACGATTTCAGAAATGAGCCCTCGAACGGGCTCTTTCTTTTTTCGCGCTCCCTTCTGGGAGAAGGCGAATTAGCACTTTTAGAACAACAAACACGGAGAAAACCTATGAATGGAAATCCACGCGGAACGGAAGGTATGTCCGATTGGAACATAACCAGTGCGACGCCGATGCCAAAATTAAGTGTCCTCAAACACGATATCCCTCTCTCGGAGGAAGTGTTTGATCGTGTTGTACGTCCCGCACGAGTCGCAATCCAGAACATCTTGGCAGGCGAAGACAAAAGGTTTCTGATTGTGGTCGGGCCTTGCTCGATACACAATACAAACGAAGCAGGCGAATATGCTTCTAAGTTGCTTGCGCTTATCCCAGAGGTTTCCGATCAGCTCTTCATTGTGATGCGGACTTGTCTCGATAAGCCTCGATCGGGTTTGGGGTGGCCAGGGTTTTTTATGGATCCCGACCTCAACGGCTCGAAGAAAGCAGATGAGGGTTGGCGTAAAGGCCGAAAACTCCTCGTTGAGATTGTCACTTCGGGTGTGCCGGTAGGTCTCGAATTACTCGATGCACATGCATGCCAAGTTGTGGACGAATGTGCAGCATACTGGTGGATTGGAGCACGGACGGTGACATCGCAACGTCTGCGTGAAATTGCCAGTGGTCTCTCGACGCCGGTTGGTTTTAAGAATCCAACTGAAGGTGATATTGCCGGTGCTATTGAAGCGATTGAGACTGCGCGTCACCATTCTGCGTTTCTGGCGATTAATCAGCATGACATTTTGTGTGAGTATCGAACATCAGGGAATCAGTTCGGTCATCTCATCTTGCGTGGTTCAAGTAAAGGACCAAACTATGATGAGCCATCAGTTGCCAAGACTGTTCACCAACTTGCACAGCGGGGGCTCCCCACTGAACTACTAGTTGACCTCAATCACGCCAACTCAGGAAAGGACCATCGTCTACAACGAGAGATTCTTGCTGATGTTGTTGGGCGAGTAGTTAATGGGAACACGCATCTTCGGGGAGTTTTGTATGAGAGCTACCTTGAAGGAGGGAAGCAAATACACACGAAAGATCTCTCCTTGCTCAAACCTCGCTTGTCAATTACCGATGGGTGTGACAGTTGGGAAGATACTCGAGAGGCACTTCTCCGTGCGCGTGATGCACTCGCGAAGCGAGCGTAGTTTCGAGGGGCTGCCGGCAGACGCTGGCAGCCCCTTTCATTTTCTCGCCTTATTAAATTCCTTATGAATCAAGGGCTTTGGGAGAAATTGCAAAAAGAAAACCGCGCTCTGCATTGCAGAGCGCGGTGCGTGCGAATCTCACTTTTCAGTTGTTCAAGGGGTCATCGGAGGTAAGCCTCCTCATTTCCTTGAGCTTGTCCATGGCGTTGACCACATCCGCCCCCATCAGTACCTTTCCATCCACGATCGTGGCCGAGAAGAATGAGCACTCAAACCGCCCCTCGCGTTGTTTCTGTTTGTGCTCGGCGATGAACACTTCTTTGCCGATTTGTTTGGGCGATTCGCCGAGCCAGTCTCGCCACTCGATGACGAGGTACTGTCCCTTTCTTTCGAACACATGCTGGTCCTGAGCATGCTCGTAACTCTGGAGACGGACAGCTGTTCCGACATACTTCCACGGAAGCGTGTCAACCGCAATATTGCCGCTCACGATGAACCTCTTTACGAGGTTTGTCGCGTGAGAGAGCCACTTTTCCAGCTCCTTGCTGGGGAAGGGACTCTCTTGCAACTTGTTGTTGTCCCACGTCCACTCCGTCCCGTGTTCTTCGAACGTGATGAGTCGGATTGAATGCACCGTAGTCGGTTTGTCGAAGTCGGACACGGTGAGGACATCGAACACGTACCCTCCCTCCCCTTTGCTCGTTCCCCATTTCGTGGAGATAGTGTAACTTTCCCCACCGAGTTGTACCTCCGTGAGGAAGGCGGCTGGGACGGGGATTGTGGGGAGTTCGCGGTCGGCCGCGAACAGGGGTGTTGTAGTTAGAGTCAGTAGTGCCAACAGTAGGATTTTTTTCACAATGTGCGTGAAGAAGGTGTGGAAGTGATTGCTTCCGAGATAATCCCCGTATGGGATTGGCCCGTTACCTTCTCTGTGTATATTATACCATAATAGTATCACCATTGTCAATCATCAATCTGTTATGCTATGGTGAGGCCATGGATAAGGGTTTTTGGGGGAAACTGAAGAAACCGATTATGGTCTTGGCACCGATGGCGGATGTGACCGACGCTGCATTCCGAAAGATAATTGCAAAATATGGCAAGCCAGATGTGTTTGTGACGGAATTTACTTCTGCAGATGGTCTTTGTAGCGCAGGGAAAGAACATCTGCTTTTGAATTTCAAATTTTCGAAAGAAGAAAGACCGATTATTGCCCAGTTGTTTGGCGCGCATCCCGACAAAATGTTTGAAGCGGCGCGATTGGTGAGAGAGCTTGGATTTGACGGACTCGACATCAATATGGGATGTCCTGATCGTTCGGTAGTCAAACAGGGTTCGGGCGGGGCGCTGATAAAGACGCCAAAACTTGCGCAAGAAATATTACGGGCGGCCCAAGAAGGCGCGAAAGGGATTCCCGTGTCGGTTAAAACGCGGCTGGGATTTTCCAAAGATGAACTTGATACATGGCTTCCAATACTACTTGAGTGTAATCCAGCAGCAGTAACGATTCACGCGCGGACTGTAAAAGAAATGTCACTCGTTCCTGCGCGATGGCAGCGTGTTCACGATGCGATTGCTATCCGCAATGCGCTGAAAAGTGAGACTTTGATCTTGGGGAATGGGGATGCACTTGATGTTGCAGATGCAAAAAAGAAAGCAAAAGCGTCTGGTGCGGACGGAGTGATGTTGGGGCGCGCTATTTTCGGTAATCCATGGCTATTCTCAAATTCTCAAGAATTTGAGAATGAATTAGAGGGTGAAATGATAAAAAGAAAACTCACTGTATTGTTGGAACATGTGAAGTTGTTCGATACATATTTTAGAGGGAAAAAGAATTTTGCAATCATGAAAAAACATTTCAAAGCATATATTTCGGGGTTTGATAATGCTAAAGAGTTTCGCATAACTCTTATGGAGGCCAAGGATGAAAAAGAAGTGAAGAGTATTTTACAGAAGGGGATTAAAACCCTTATTTAAATGCCTATTTATCCTGCAAGGTTCGACCTTGCAGAGAGGGTATTGACGGATTCAGTAAGTATGATATAATTAGTTTTGAATGAATCTAGGTCCTTAAGGGAACGGGTTTGCGCTTAAGCGCACGATCTCGTTTCAAACCGCTGTGAACCTCAACCACCACCGCCATGAACTCACTGTATTTATGAGACCGTCGGGAAGGGCATTGTTCCGTTTCTAGACCGGAGCATTGCTTAAATCCCTGAAACTTCAACCGAAAGCGAAGGCTTGCGGCGGGCGAAGGAGGGGCAGGTTGCGAGTGATCGTGACCTGCCCCTTTGAATTTCTGGGATATTCTGATAAGGTTCTTTTTGGATGCGTGGCTCGCATCTCTTGGCAGTATCCGAACGCACACCTAAACCGTCTGTTGCAACCGGAGAATTGCTCATGAACCATAAGGCAAGGGATAGTCCGTGACGTTGAGCGGGGAGGGAGACAGGTGCGACTTTGCGCCTTGTGCACCCTCCCCGCTTTTTCTTTTTCCACATTGTTATTTTTTGTGAGTTGGGTATCATGAGCGTGGGATTTGTTCCCACTGAAATCTCGGATTGGAAGGAGGTGAAAACCCGATGAAATTCAGTACCTCAATCAGAAACGTTTACGTTCAAACTGAAAACGTCTGCAAACCGCGTGTTTTGCGCGGTTGAGAGGAGGTGATCTTGATCTAGGAGGGCGGTCAGCTTGTGCAACTTGCTGACCGCCCTCTCTTTTTATTTTTAATTGATGAGAGACCAAGAGGTGTTATACTTTTCTTATGTCTAAAGATGCTGATTTAGCGTTGTATCGCAAATATCGTCCGCAGAACTTCAAGGAAGTGCTTGGACAGGAACAGGTGACTAAAGTACTTGAAGGAGCAATTTCGCTTGGGCGAATTGCACACGCGTATCTTTTTGCTGGATCACGGGGAACAGGAAAGACGAGTGTTGCGCGGATTTTTGCGCACTCTATCGGCACTGTTGCCGAAGACACGTATGAAATAGATGCTGCATCCAACACTGGCGTGGATGATGTGCGTGCTTTGAATGAATCGGTAAGTGTTTTGCCGTTTTCCTCAAAATATAAAGTGTATATCATTGATGAAGTGCACATGCTTTCAAAGTCTGCATTTAATGCACTTCTCAAAACCCTCGAAGAACCGCCGGCACATGTGGTTTTTATTCTTGCAACCACAGAAGTGGAAAAACTTCCAGAAACGGTAATTTCCCGCTGTCAGAGTTTTACATTCCACCGGCCGAATCAGAAGATACTCGCTGAAGTAGTGGCTCGGAGTGCAAAGAAAGAGGGATTTTCGCTAGAGGCATCTTCGGCTGATTTGATTGCAGTACTTGCGGATGGAAGTTTCCGCGATGCGCAAGGGGTGTTGCAAAAAGTAATAAGTTCTTCCAAGGATAAAAAGATTTCAGTTGAAGAAGTTGAGGTGGTAACCGGCGCTCCGCGTGGAAAATTGATTAACGATTTGATTTCAGCAATAGATGCTCGAAAACTTGAAACCGCGCTGTCTTTTGTTAGTTCTGCAGAAGAGACAAACATAGATCCGAAAGTGTTTCTAAAACTTCTCCTTCGAAAGTTGCGTTTTATATTACTTCTTCGATTCTCTCCCAATCTTTCGAACACTATCAAGACAGAACTATCAGATGAGGATTTTACGTTTTTATCAAAACTTGCCGAGAATAAGCAATCAACGATCACCGAGAAGGTGTTGTTGGCGTTTCTTGAGGTCTACGATCAAACTGGCCGCTCGCAAGCCCCCATGCTTCCAATTGAGCTTGCGCTGATGAAACTTTTGAGTGCTTAAGGTTTGAAAGGTCAGGGTAATTCTTGCCTTTCTCATCAAACAGTTTTTAATGAGAAATTCATTGACAATGCAATGTGTGATTTGTATTGTCTGTAGAGGAAATCGTTCTTCGAAATGATTTTCTTTTGAATTTCAGTCAACCACAACCCTCAAACATGGAGGCTTTATGCCGGTTACAACTCTATCCAGAGACGAATTCAAAATTCTCTCTGTCTCGGGAAAAAGCAAGAGGAGAGGAGATCCAGACACACTCGCAAATTCCACCTTACGATCTTTGCACTTTGTCGAAAAGTCGGGTGCTGATCTGTCGACCGTGTACCAATACGCGGTTCCGAAAGCAGCACTGGTGGATATCTATCGAATTCGCATAAATGGTGATGGAGATCGCGGCTTTCGAGCCACGATATTTGTGCAGGTGAACTTCGATAAGGAGGTCATCATGGATGACGGTCGCGTATTGCATCGTCGAAAACCTGACCCAAAGTCAGAGGCGGTGGAGTTTACGGTCGAAGGAAAGAAACTCGACGAATGGAAGATACTGTGTCTTCCGATTCCACAACCTGGGTTTACTCAAGTACCGCCAGAGACTCACGAATACATTGCGCCCACTCGCCCGCTTATCGCGACTGAGCTAAAGCGCCCCGTCTCCTCTTTGTCGCCGATTGCGAATCGCGCACCAGTTGTCTCCAAGCTGTTTAAGCCAAAGAAGACAGAGGTGAAAAAAGGCAGAAGCACTGTGATCGTTCAGCCAGCGTCCAAACCTGCATTTCCTATTGCTCCCCCCTCTCTACCGGTCAAACTGGTTGTAAAGACGCCAGAGATTTCCGAACTCGTTTCTCCTTCTCCTAGGATTGCGGGCGAATTCTTAACAGATTCCGTTGAAACAGGAGGCAATGGATCGAGACCTGTTGCTCCTGCATTTCCGCCTCCACCTACAATCGTTCGGGTTCCAGTGAATCGGATCCGACGGTTTGAAGGTCAGCCGCGCAAGATCTTCAAGACAAAAACATTGCGAGAGCTTGGAGAGAGTATGCGGCAAGAGGGACAGCGTGTTCCGGTGGAAGTGATCAAGATCGAGGGAGATCCCGATCACGACCACGAGTTGATTGGAGGTGAACGTCGATGGCGTGCCGCCCAACTAGTTGGATTGCCGTACCTTGATGCAATTGTCAGAAGCAGGGAAGAAATTCCTAACAGCCGCGTTCAGCACCGCAAGTCATTTGCAGAGAATGTTGGACGTGAGTCAATGTCTCACTTGGACATTGCTCTGGGACTTGTGAAGGAGAAGGAAGGGGGTGCAAGTGTCGTTGAACTCCAAAAGCTTTGTGCGGGTAAATCAGACGCATGGGTTTACTCACACATGAGCTTGGTCAAACTCGTCCTTCCTCTTCGAGCATTGCTTGACCCAACTCTCCCTCGTGGGCAACGGTTAACGTTCCAAATGGGACAGCAACTTGCCATGTTGCCTCCTGAACAGCAGGAGGAGCAGTACAGGAAAGCACTTGAGTTTGCTGGACCCAAGCTTCGATTATTGAAGCTGAAAGAAGTAGTCAACGAGTTGGTGCCGGATCGCTCACGCGGAAGGCCACGCAAACCTTCTGATGTTCGTGAGCAGATCGAGAGACTTGTTCCTCGTATTACTGCCGACACACTCGTCGCGAATGGGTTTCCAGAAAATGTCTTCGACAGTTTGGCGCAGAACCGGCCTCCTCGTGAAGTGACGGATATGTGCAAACAGCTTGAGGAAGCTGCCAAAGGGTTGGTCAAACTGGCAAAGAAAATCAGAGATGCGCAAAAAAGGGTCGTTTCTTGATTTGTGCATCGCAAGCAGGGCGGGTTCCGTTTTCTCGGACCCGCCTTTTCTTTTGGAACAAAATGGTGAAGGGGTGATATACTATTTTCCTCTATGAACGATTTACATAAGCAGATTGCTAGCAATAACCCGTGGCAGAGGGCGCAGGGGCAGTTGCACAAAGCGGCAGAAAAGCTCGCGCTTGATCCTCTGCTCCTCGCTCGACTTTCAAGTCCCGATCGGGTGATTTCGGTTTCGATTCCGGTGAAAATGGATGACGGGACGATTAGAACCTTTGAAGGAATGCGTGTGCAACACAACAATCTTCGTGGTCCCTATAAAGGAGGGCTTCGTTACCATTCTCAAGTAGATACTGACGAAGTAAAAGCACTTTCATTTTGGATGACGATGAAGAATGCCGTGATTGATGTTCCGTTTGGCGGAGGGAAGGGAGGGGTAATCGTTGATCCGAAGGAGTTTTCGGCAGGAGAACTTGAACGACTGACCCGAGAATTCGGAAGGAAGATCTCTCCGGTTATTGGCCCGACACTTGATGTGCCTGCACCTGATGTGAATACCAACTCACAGATTATGAAGTGGATTGCGGAGGAGTATGCAGTATATGTGGGGAATAAGACTCCCGCAGTTATTACGGGGAAAGCAATTGAAGATGGAGGATCGGAAGGCCGCACAGAAGCGACAGGTCTTGGAGGCAGTTATGCTCTCGCAGTCATATTGAAGAAATTAAAGAAGAATCCCAAAGGCATGACAGTTGCGATTCAGGGGTTTGGCAATGTTGGGAGTTTCTTGGCGCGGTATCTTTTTGATATGGGATGCAAGATTGTTGCACTTTCCGATTCAAAAGGAGGTATGTATGTTCCCGAAGGAATCTCGAGTATTGATGAAGTTGAGCGATGTAAGGAAAAAAGTGGGATGCTGGCTGGATGTTATTGCGTGGGTTCGGTTTGCGACATTTCAAATCAGAAAAAAGTAAAAGGAAAGACGATTACGAGCGACGAAGTTTTGACGCTCCCAGTTGATATCGTAGTTCCCGCGGCGCTTGAAAATGCGATTACGAAAGAAAATGCGCCAAAAGTTCAGGCGAAAATTATACTTGAGATGGCGAACGGTCCACTGACGCAAGAGGCAGATGAGATGCTTAGCAAGCAAGGAGTTACGGTGATTCCCGACATACTCGCAAATTCAGGTGGGGTTGCGGTCAGTTACTTTGAGTGGGAACAGAATATGCAAAGTGAAAAGTGGAGCAAAAAAGAAGTATTTAACAAATTACAGAAGAAAATGGAATTTGCGACTGAAGCGGTATATGAGGAATCCGTAAAACAAAAAGTGTCTTTGCGCGAGGCGGCATATCTCGTGGCGCTCAAACGAATTCGAGCTGTGTATTCTTAGACGAGTCTTTTGATAGAAAAGTTGAGGCCGCCTCGCGCATGTGCGCGGGCGGCCTCGAAATGCTAATCAATCCCTTCAAGTTCGATGGGGAATTTCTTGAGTGCGAGTGGATTCAGTGTCTTGCTCATCTTCTCGGCTAACTTACTAGATGCGGCGGGATCACTGGAGAGTTTTCCCCCTTTAGTCCGTGTGATGGTCCACCAGTCATCTCCCTTGAACCCGTTGATTGATATCTGTGCAGTCCATGTGTACGAGTATGTTTGGCCAAAGTCGGTGATTGCAAGCGACCCGTTCGCAATCAGAAATCCGTTTGATTGCAGGATGTCTTCTACGAACACCTTGCGTAGTGTGACGCCGGTGATAAGCAGGATGGGAGGATTAAGGTATTCGAATATTTGTTTCATGAGATTCATTGGATCAGGGGTTCTTGTCGTTCTGATCATGATGCTACGGGTCGTGAGAGAAATTGCAAGTGTACTTTGCTGAATAAAAATTCGAGGCCGCCTCGCGCATGTGCGCGGGCGGCCTAGTGTTACGGTCTCTGTACAGTGTAATTGTCGTCTCCTGTACGGAGCAGAGTTTCAAGCAAGTACACTCCATCAGGTGTGTGAGCCATCGAGGTGACGAGTACACCGCTGTATTGCGTCAACAGAATCCACGCGTCTTCATCCAAAACTTCCACCCAAAAGACTTCGTTCGGCCAATTTTGCCACCAATGTCGGCCACAGCTGCACTCGAAACATCGGGCGGGAAATTTTCCTTCGGTGAGCGCGTGCCAATCGAAGGGTGTTCGGGAACTGCTTTCTGCAACTTGTTCACAGACACATGAACCTTGGTATGTAACTTTTGGTCCTTGATACTGTAATGCTCGTGCCGGTGCTGTCCCTTCGTCTGCCGCGTGAGATTTCCGATGTTTATTCGGGCGCTCCACTTCTTCCTCAACCTCCTCCTCATGATTTGTCGATGGGGGGTTGTGTTTTGGGAGAGCATCCCTAGCCGCCGATCCTGAATAGTGATGTGCCTGTACCGACTCCGTTGCTTCGTCGAACGGATTCCGTCGGGGAGGGGAGTCATCAGATTCGGTTTCTGCACAGTTTTCTTTTCGCTTTCCAGTGGCAGAGTGCCCTTCTTTCGTCCTTGGTTTGTATTTGCGACGAGTTGGAATGTTTGGGATCGCTCTTCCTGCCCAGTTCTTTGGGAAGCTAGTGTCTGGCGGTGGTTCAGGTGTCAGCGCGGGTTCCTTTGATCCATTTGTTTCCGAGGAAGCCGATTTTGTTACCACTTGAGGATGTTCACGGGCTAGCGTATTAAGGATGCCCGTGATGAATCCTTCTAGTGCCGTGTTGGTCGGACCTGAAGCAATCATTTCGCCGTTTTGTTTACGCAGGCGCCATTGTCCGATCTCGCCGCCAATGACTTCGGTGGCCGCTTGCCACCTAATTTCATGCGGTGTCCCGAATTCCCTGTAGGCAAGGATACCTTCAGTTTTCAAGTTGGTGTTCTCAATCGTCAGGGTGTTGACGGTTAAGTTGGTCAAACATCTGCCGGCATTCAGCACAACTATTGAGCCGTTGTGTTTGTAAATAGCCATATGAGGTCTCCATGTGTTTGAGGTTCTCGTTGTTCCGTGTTTGATGTTACGACTCGTTAGGGAAATTGCAAGTGTGCTTTGCAAATTTTGTGAGAGACCAGTAAGCTATATCTTGTAGTAAAGAAGAGCGAATAGTGAGCAGAGAATAGCAGAGGAATACACGATAAATATTGCGGGCGACTGATTTTTTAGGTTGGTTCAAAAACCTTAGAAAATCCAAGTCCCAAGTGAAACATTGCGGGTTCGTCTAATGGTAGGACACTTCCCTTTGAAGGAAGTTATTGGGGTTCGAGTCCCTGACCCGCAGCCAGTTTGAGATAGGTTCGGACTCTGACAAGTGTCATATTTAGAGGCATTGCTACGACATAGAAAAAATTAACCCTCTAAGGGTAAATATATCCAAGATGAAAAATATTATCTTTGATTGGTCCGGTGTCGTAAGAGACACTTTAACTTGTCAGCTATGGATTGTTAATAGGATATTCAAAAGATATGGAGTTACAGAAATAACCTTGGAAGAATTCAGAGAAGATTGGAGACAGCCACCTGCTCTTTTTTATCAAAAATATTTACCAGAAGGTTATAACGAAGAGGAGCGGTCAAAGCTATTTCAGGAATTACAATTAGACAAAGACTGTCCCAAAGTAGCCGTATTTTCTGAAGTGGTAAAACTCATACACAAATCTAAAGACAAAGGTTATTTTCTTTCCGTCGTAAGTTCCGATTTTCCCGAGACATTACTTCCTGAGGTAAAAGAGTATGGGCTGGAAAATATTTTTAGTGAAATTATCACAGATGCAAATGATAAATTGGAACCCGTTCAGAAAATAATTAAAGAATACAATTTAAATCTGCAAGATACATTTTTTGTTGGAGATAGTAATCATGAGATAGATGTTGCCAAGAAAGTAGGAATTAAAAGTATTGCTGTTACTTGGGGTTTTACCAGTAAGTTGAAATTGAGAGCAGGAAATCCGGATTACATTGTTGATAATGTGCAGGAACTAGAGAACGTAATTTTGTGAGCTTCCTACACATTCCGAGGAGTATCGAAACCGAAGTCAAAAAGTTCAAGGAATTGGGGTCAGACTCCACAAAAGGGTATTTACGTTTAGATATCCCCATAAACGATAATAATATATTCATCCCGCAGAGCACCCCGACGGCTTGCCGCGGGTATGAATGTGGGATGGGGAAAGGGGTCGGGAAAAAGGGACTTTTCCCGTAGCGGAGAGCAGCGCCCCTCTAGGACGTTTGGCGCGTTGAGAACGGAGGAGTTCTCAAAATAAAAACCTGCTCGCTTAAAAGGGCACCTGTAGGACGAGCAGGTATTTATTGACAAACGATAAATACAAGATTAAGCTTATATCTATGAAACAGGGGTCGACACTTTTCTTGAAAGTAGTAATTTATCTGATCGGGCTCGCTGTGCTTGGGCTGTGTGTGATCATTGCAGGAGTGATGATCTCGGGAAATGCAGGAATGTATTTTCCTGTTTTACTTGTTATGAGTGCAGCGGCCATACCTTTTTTCATCGGACTCTATCAGGGTATTCTGCTTTTGAATTACATCGACAAGGGTACCGCATTTTCGGAGCTTTCGGTAAAGGCCATACAAAATATTAAGTACTACGCATTTACGATTAGCATGCTCTATGCCGCGGGAATGCCCTATATAATTTATGTTGCCGATAAAGATGACGCCCCTGGTGCTGTACTGTTTGGACTCATCTTTATCTTTGCGCCCTTGATCACCAGTGTTTTTGCTGCAGTCCTACAGAAGCTTTTGCAAAATGCTATTGATATTAAATCCGAAAATGACCTCACAGTATAAGAGTATGTCTAAAAACCCTCATGTCAATTATCATCAACATCGACATAATGCTCGCTAAGAGAAAAATGAGTGTCACGGAACTCACCGAGAAGGTGGGGATCACGATGGCCAATATTTCCATATTGAAAAATGGAAAAGCGAGAGCGGTTCGATTTTCGACCTTGGAGGCGATTTGCAAAGCGCTGGATTGCCAACCGGGAGATATTATTGAATTTAAGCAGAAATAATTTTTGAATCTATGACAAAAAATCCAATTTACAACGCACTCTTTGCCATCTCGTATATCGTCGTGCTCGTAACGACGGTTTTTAACGCTTCAAACTTCTTGGAGGGCGTTGTCAGCGAGACGATCTTTTTGCCGATGAGCTTCCTCGCCGTATTTGTGCTCTCCGTAGCCCTGATGGCATATCTCTTTTTCTACCAACCGGTCATCATGTTTCTCGACGGTCATCGCGAAGAGGGAGTAAAACTTTTCCTTAAAACCGTCGGAGCGTTTGCTGTTGCTACAGTTCTCGTCATCGCTATGGCGCTCGCGGCAGGTTCGATGGGAATAGAAGGCCTCAAATAAAGGGTATTAAACCCTTTGCTGCCGTCGCACCACGAGAGTACTTCCGATTTCTACATTCGCTATGCTCGTAAGAAATCTAGGTCGCTCGTTCGGGAGAGAAAAAGAAGATACATTTTCTCTCCGCACCACAAGAGTGCTCCCAATTTCATAGTCGCTTTGCTCCTTGAAATTTAGGTCGCTCACTCGCTAGACAATAAAAATATGAACCAAACTCTTAAAACCATTATTTTCGTCGTTATCGCACTTGGGCTTTTTGCTGGCGTGCGTTTCATCGGTTCGACTATCCACTATGGCTGCCACCGAGAACCTATAGTCAATGTGGAAGGTGGGGACGATTGTGCGCCGCCGATCTGGCTTGTAGGCCAACTCGGTTTCTACATCACTGGTGGTTCTCTCAATCCGTTTCGAAATTATGATGCTACGACGGTTCGCAAAGTAAGCTGGAGCATCGAGAAGGCGGATCCTACTATTACAAATCCCGACGACTTCCTTTTTTACGAGCAGAAGATCGCTGCCGATATTACGACTTACGACGGCAAGTCAAAGCGCTATGATCTTGGAGTGGCAATGGGTTGTACAGGCACCACGACCAGTGAACTGCAGAATGAGGGGATTGTGATCGGACGCGTGCAGTGTAGTTTTGTCGAATCTGGCACGATATTTTCCGCCTTTAAACGGGGGCATGGCTTTAGCATTGAGCGCTACGACGAATCCGCAGAAGATGGCAGTATCAAAACGACGGAACTCGTGCAAATTTAGGTGCAAACTGGAGTTGGAGTCAGATCCAACAAATTCAAGAGCATAAAAAGAACGCGGCAACCTTACAGGTTGCCGCGCGGCGAAAGAGTGATGGGTCAATCAAATTCCAACGTTCCCAAGAGCTCACGAGCTCGGGGTATCAGTCTGTTTTTGTACCCACGAGGTGGAGTTAAGTCCTCGTTTTCTCCGATGACGAATACCAGCACTTCGTCCACGTGAGCGGGGGCGCCCGAAAAAGAAATGTAGTATTCGTCGCCACCGTCGATGAAGACCAGACATCCGCCGTAAGTTCGAAGGCGCTTGTTCCGATGATTGGGATTGGCGCTTTTTGAGGCGGCGATGTCTTTGTATCCGTCATCGCGCCGCCCCATCAAACGATGGATTTTTTCCGCGGCGTTCTTTGCGAACTCCACGCAACGTTTTCCAGCATCGCCGACGGTGATTGATTCAAAGGAGGTGTCCCCGGTGTGCCTGTTTCGAATGGCAACCGCGAGAACTCCACCTTTTTTGTCCGGAGCCTCGCTCTCCGAACAGAGTTTTTGCATTACTCTGGCGATATCATCGAGGGCTAGATTGTCGAGGAAATCCTGGGCTGGACTTAGATAAAGTTGTCTTGCTTTTCGCATACCAACGGGTCCTTTCTGGGTTTTGCCAAAGAGCTGGTTGTCACTGTACGTTCTTTGGCGTTTCGTACAGTGAATATTGTTCGGATTGAACAATAACATAAAATATTGTTTTGGCAAGTCTTTTCTCAGGAAGTTCAAAATTCACGGTACAAAGTATCCGTTGTAAGGAAGATTCCAATCGGACGTCTTGATAAGTACTAAAGAATTATGTGTTAGGATTACTATATGACCGACAATCAAAATACTCCTCGTAAATTTTGGCCGCGACGTGTTTCGTGGCTTACCATTGTATTAACCATTCTTGCGATTGGCACTTTTGTCGCAGTTGCTCGTCCGAGCATGCGGTATGCGGTGCCGATGGGCACTAGTGTAGGAGTGATGGAAGATTCTCCAAATTCGGGTGTGTCATACCCGACCGCTGCCGGCGCGCCTACTCGGGATGGTAGTCTCTACTATCCGTACCCGTATCCCAATCCCGATGTTCCCGTGACCGACACCAGAGAATTTTTGAAAGTGTATTACAACACTTCTATGAGTACGCGTGATGTGCAGGGATTGACGCGCCGAGTGGAAACTACCGTGCGAGGATATGATGGCCGTATTGACCAGCAATCAAGTTCTCCTAAATATGGATCGGTCAGTTTTGCCTTACCGCAAGGTAAGTATGATGCGTTTCGTGCCGAACTCGAAAGTTTGGTTCCTAGCCGTTTTCTTACAATCAATATTTCATCGCAAAATCTCTTGCCGCAAAAGCAGAATATTGAAGAACAGCAAAAGCAGGCAGATACCACGCTTTCGGATTACAAGACTGCGCGCCAAAAGCTCGTCAATGCGCATGCAAGCAAAGTGCAGTCGCTGCAGTCACAAATTGACGCTGATACACAGCAGTTAGTAACGTTGCGCGCACAAACTGAAACACCTCAACTATTGATCCAGATACAATCTGTATCCGACAATGTGGCATCGCTGAAGAAACAGCTCGTAAATGAAAATGCATCATACACGCTCCAGCTCAATGAGGCTGATCGGAATATCAAATACGCACAAGATTGGCAGAAAGCTGTGCAAACACAAGATCAAACACTTCTTGATAACGTTGCCACCGTGAACGGAACGGTCTCTATTCAATGGATAAGTTACTGGAACATAGCTCGTCTCTATTTACCAGACTACTGGATTCCGTTTATCTTTGCTGTGCTCGCATTTTTCTCGCTTCTTTTTGATCGCCGCCGTTTCGGAACACTATAAAGGGGTATTTATCTCGGGGCAAGCCCCGCATGAGGAGCGCGCAGGGCGCGCCCTCATCCGCCCCAAGGGGCGGGGTATGAACACCCTTTGTTGCCGTCGCTTGTTCGGAAGTGAAAAAAGGATTTTTTCACTTCTCTCACTTCGCTAGGCAATAAACGTACAAGATTTTTGCATTAGTCAGGTAAGCTTCAGGAGACCAAAACGTCTGTACTAGTATGAGATTTCACACGCTCTTTTTCCTTGCGGTGATTGTTTTTCTTGTTTCCTCTTCTATTGCTTCAACAGCACGTGCACAAGTTCGTACCATCATCTTTCCGGTAAGTGGCGAGTATAGCTTCAGAAACGATTTTGCAGAGCCTCGTGCGGGTGGAGCAAGAGAGCATCTGGGCATCGATATTATTGCGGATAAGATGACGCCGGTGGTAGCAGTCGCTGACGGCACCATTACTTATATTGCGATTCCGCAGGCATCGTGGGGATATTCAATAACGATTCGTGATTCGGAAGGGTATTCATATCGGTATCTCCATCTCAATAACGATACTCCGGGGACCGATGATGGACAGGGAGGGGAGTCAAACGCATATGCATCAGGTCTCGCGCGCAGAACAGCAGTCACTAAAGGACAAATTATTGGTTGGGTTGGGGATAGCGGAAATGCAGAAGCAACAGTTTCGCACCTTCACTTCGAGATACGTGCTCCTGACCGAACTACCCTCAATCCCTATGAGACACTGCTCTCTGCTTCAGGTGGCCAGTCCCGAGGTCAGTCGAGCGTGAATGTCATGCATTCAAATGAAGGAGGTCTAGAGGCGGAGGAACAGGTTGTTGCGCCGAAAATTCTTCAAGAAGGGATGATCGATCAAGAGGTTAAGATTCTTCAGGGTGAATTAGAGTCACTTGGTTATTATGCAGGTGAAATTACTGATACATATGATTCTGTGACGCGAGAAGCGGTTAGACGCTTCCAGAATGCCAAAGGACTCGCACCAAGTGGAATTGCCGATGTACTTACCAGAAAAGCACTTACTGCTTCAGCAAAATTCCTACCCCTCCCCGTTAAAGGTAATTCCTCGAGTCTGTCTTTTGGTTCGACCGGAGAAGCCGTTAAAATATTGCAACAGCAGCTCAAAGATTTAGGCTACTTTTCAGCCGAGGTTACTGGATATTTCGGCCCGCTCACTGAAAAATCACTTATCGCATTTCAGAATGCGAAAGGTATCGATCCTATTGGTGTGGTAGGTCCAAAGACTCGTGCGGCTCTCGACGCGTCTAGTAATCCAATCGCAGGACAATCGTTTGTATTCACAATGAATTTACAACAGGGATCGCGTGGGGAAGATGTGCGCAAACTTCAACTTCTGCTTCAGAGCACAGGATATTTTACTGTTGAACCAACAGGTTACTTTGGAGCAATCACACGTGTTTCGGTTATTGCGTTCCAGAACGCAAAGGGGATTGAACCTCTGGGGAGTGTTGGACCAAAGACTCGTGCCGTCCTTAACACGCTTGAGTAATAAGTTAAACTATTAAAAAGACAAACTCCCCGAAGGGAGTTTGGAGAGGTCGAGCAAAGATTAGCGCTCGGGACAAAAATAGCGGGCTACCCTTGCTCTTCGAGTAGGACATTGCGCGGCGGTTTGAGTTATGCAGGAAATTGCGAACAAGTTGACGCTTCCTGCGCTCCGAACAGAGCACTTTCTGGAACCTGCTTTCTTTTCTCGGTTTTTGGTCGTTTTCATTTGGCATCCTTCCATTTCGAATGGTAGCACAAGTATAGTTGATTTTCATATTTCAACTCGAGTCTTTTTGTTATACTATATATCTATGAACAACTCACCTGAAAGGGCACCTGAACGGATTTTAACGAGAGACGAAGTGATGGAAGCTATCTCACGTTTTGCCGAAGGGGCCACATTTATTCGCGAGATGTCTGATGGGGAAGGACTCTATTTTCTTGAGGCAGAAGTTAAAGGTAAAAATGCAGGTGAAAAAACTGAATATTTATATACAAGGAGGGGAAACTTTCCGAATGTCGTAGAGACAGTCACTTGCATTTCTGCTGTGTATTATGAGGGCGGAGCATCTGTATTTGGAGAGCAAATTGCTGTGCAAAATGAAACAGGTGAGTGGGAAGAGGTAAAGTAATTCCGAGTGAGATATGAAGATCCATTTCGTCACGCATGAAAGTTTTGAATCTCCTGCGGCGATAGAAACATGGGCGAAGAAGAAGGGTTGCGAGATGACTTACACCAGATTGTATAACGGCGACACTTTTCCCACCGAGTGTAATTTTGATTTTTTGGTAGTGATGGGAGGACCACAATCTCCCGCTACAACCCTTGAGGAATGTTCGCATTTTGATGCAAAAAAAGAAATTGCTTTTATCAAGAAAGCAATTAAGGAGAAAAAGATTTTGCTTGGGGTATGCCTTGGCGCGCAGTTTATTGGAGAAGCGCTTGGCGCACATTTTGATCATAGCCCCCACAGAGAAATCGGAGTTTTTCCTCTGACACTTACTGAAGATGGAAAACAAGATCCGATATTCTCGACGTTTCCGGTAAAATTTATGGTAGGGCACTGGCATGGTGATATGCCAGGGCTTACTCCCGAATCACAAGTGTTAGCGATGAGCGAGGGATGTCCGCGCCAAATAGTCCGCTATACGCCGAAGATATGGGGTTTCCAGTGTCATTTTGAGTTTACTCCCGAAGCTATTGAAGGAATGATTCAGAACAATGCTGATGAATTGGAAAAATATAAAAATTTGCCTTTTATACAAACTGCCGAAGTGTTGAGGAAATGTGATTATTCTGAAATGAATAAATTTCTCTTTAGTTTTTTAGATCAGGTATCCAAGTAGGGGACTTGAGATAAAATTTCACTGGTTTGAAGTAAAACTCTCTGTGTAGAAGGTTTTTATCCACAGTTGACACTAATACCCCTAGGGGGTATACTTGGTGGTAATTGAATTATTACTAAATATTTTTAATGCCCATGAGTCCAACTAAACAAAAACTTGTCCGCCGCCTTAAGATTGTCGAAGGACAGGTCAGAGGATTGCAGGAGATGCTTAGAAAAGACACCTACTGTATTGATGTGATTACACAGACATCTGCGGTTAAACAAGCTCTGTCAGGTATTGAAGATGTGTTAATGGAAAACCATTTAAGTACTTGCGTGGTGCATCAAATGAAAAAGGGGAAAGAAGGTACGGCGGTCAAAGAGATACTTAAAGTATATGGTCTTAAGCGCAAATAAAAAATATGAATCATCCAACAAAAACTTACAGAATAAAAGGAATGCACTGTGCTTCATGCGCAGGCATTATCGAGAAAACTTTCAAGAAAACTGAAGGGGTCCACTCTGCTGAAGTGAATTATGGGACTGAAAAAGCAAAAGTGGCTTTTGATGAATCAAAAACAAGTGTACAGGAGCTTTCAAGGAAAATAGAGCCGCTGGGCTACTCTCTCTTTTTGGATCAGGAAACTTCACATGAGGATGGCGGTCAATTAGCAGAGGAGATGGGTATGTCAGCAGATGAACATGCGGCTCATTTAGGAATAAATCAATCTAAAAAGGAAAAGTTAGCCGAGGTTACGGGCATGCGAACAAAAGTGTTTTCAGCCATCCCTATTGCGATTTTTGCCGCTTTTGTCATGGGCTGGGATATTCTTGCGGAGTACGGTGTCGTATCAGAAATGGGTTATGTGGTAAAAGAGTTTTTTCATCATCTCCTGCCTCTGATGGCGACCTATATACTCTTTGTCCTTGGTAAGCCATACCTACTTGGTTTTTATAGATTTCTCCGATACGGCAAGGCAAACATGGACACGCTCATTGGTATTGGAACTACAGCCGCCTTTTTATACAGTTTTGCAGTTACTGCCCTTGAGGAAACACTCCGGCCTTTTATAAATGTTGATTATCAATACTACGATGTGACGATCGTGGTTATTACTTTTATCGCGCTTGGCAAATACTTAGAAGCTCGATCGAAAATAAAGACGGGCGACGCTATAGAAAAACTTCTTAATCTGCAAGCCAAGACCGCACTCGTTATACGTGATGGTAAAGAAATAGAAATATCGGTAAATGACGTCAAGCAAGGTGATCTGATCATCGTTAAGCCTGGCGTAAAGATTCCAGTGGACGGTGTTATCACTCTCGGCAGTTCTTTTGTTGATGAATCTATGGTTACAGGTGAGCCGATGTCAGTGCAGAAAAAGATCGGAGACAGTGTTGTATCCGGAACAATCAACACCAGTGGATCTTTTACATTTAAAGCAACAAAAGTTGGATCAGAAACATTACTCGCCCAGATCATCAAGATGGTTGAGGAAGCTCAGGGAAGCAAGGCTCCGATACAGGCTCTCGCAGACAAAATTTCGTCAGTCTTTGTACCGATTGTCCTAGTGATTGCATTTCTAACTCTCGGTGCATGGCTCATTATCGGATCACAGTATCTAGGTTTTTCACAAGCTCTCTCCTTTGGCCTCGTCTCTTTCGTAGGAATACTCGTCATCGCTTGCCCTTGTGCACTCGGTCTTGCCACACCGACAGCAATAATCGTGGGGGTTGGTAAGGGAGCGAGAGAAGGGATCCTTATCAAGGATGCCGCAACTCTTGAAAAATTACATAAGGTAAATACTGTTGTGGTTGATAAAACAGGTACATTAACTCGAGGCAAGCCGACGCTCGTCGATATTCAAAACCTTTCAAACCAAAAAGACGATGAACTCGTATCGATTCTGGCATCGCTTGAGAAAAAATCAGAACATCCCATTGCTCATGCGATCGTTAACTATGCCGAGGAGCAGAGCATTTTTATCTCCGAAGCAATGGACTTTGAAGGGATACAAGGCAAAGGGCTTAAGGGGGAAATTAACGGCACGGAATACTTTGTCGGCAATGCAAAACTCATAAGTGATCTAAAAGTATCCTTTGATGCGACAAAACTTAACGAGTTTACTTCGCAGGGCAAAACGCCAGTTATTCTCGCTACCAAAGAAAAGGTTCTCGGTTTTGTAATGGTGGCTGATGAAATCAAATCTGAATCAATCGAGGCAGTAAAAAATCTTCATGCTCTAGGAGTCAAAGTAGTTATGCTTACCGGCGATGATGAAAAGGCGGCAAAATACATTGCATCGCTCGTTGGTATTGATGATGTGGTAGCTCATGTGCTCCCGAAAGACAAACTCGAAAAGATAAAAGAGCTTCAGTCACAAGGTCGAGTGGTAGCAATGGCGGGTGATGGTGTAAACGATGCTCCAGCACTCGCTCAAGCAGATGTTGGTATCGCCATGGGGACCGGAACTGATGTGGCAATAGAGTCAGCTGGTATCACGCTTCTTGGCGGAGATATTTCCAAGATCGTGAAGGCGATTAAGCTTTCGAAGATCACTATGCGTGGCATTAAGCAGAATCTCTTCTGGGCGTTTATCTACAACGTCGTAGGAATACCCCTTGCCGCAGGAGCTTTTTATCCTGTCTTTGGTTGGTTATTGAATCCTGTCTTTGCCGGTTTCGCCATGGCCATGTCGTCGGTATCGGTTGTATCGAATTCACTTCGTATTAAAGCTAAAAAACTATAAGCATGACTACACAAACTCAAAAATATACTTTCCACGTTCACGGCATGCACTGCAATGCATGTGTACTGATGACCGAAAGCGAGATAGGAGATTTGCCGAATGTTACGTATGTAAAATCAAATCTCAATAAGCATTCTATAGAAGTAACAGGAGATTTTGGAGAAAAAACACCGGAAAGAATTGCAGAAGAATTGACTATTCCGCTCAAGTCCCACGGCTATACCATTTCCGTTGAAAAACAGAAACGCACAGTGAGATGGCAGGAGTTTAAAATCGCTCTACCAATAGCGCTTGGTTTTATTACGCTCTTCGTAGGTCTTCAGAAGATGGGGATCGTCAATCTCGTAAATTCCGGCAATGTAACTTATGGCACTGCGTTTGTCGTAGGCATCATCGCTTCGCTTTCAACTTGTATGGCAGTGGTGGGTGGGTTGGTGCTTTCGATGTCGGCCACTTTTGCAAGAGAGGGGGACAGGATAAAACCGCAATTGATGTTCCATGGAGGCCGCATCATCTCATTTTTTGTACTTGGAGGTGTTATTGGTGCACTTGGCGCTGTATTTACGCTTAATACATCAGCTACATTTGTTCTGAGTCTCGTTGTGGGTATTGTGATGCTTATACTTGGTATTAATCTTTTGGATGTATTTGTGTGGGCAAAAAAATTTCAGCCTTCAATGCCGAAGTTTGTTTCAAAATATGCTCACGGAGTATCCAAGCTTAATCACACATTTACTCCGCTCCTCGTTGGTATAGCTACTTTTTTTCTGCCGTGTGGGTTTACACAATCAATGCAACTCTACACACTTTCCACAGGAAGTTTTCTTACGGGTGGACTGACTATGCTTGCATTTGCACTTGGAACATTTCCGGTGCTCGCACTGGTGAGTTTCAGTTCGTTTAGTATGAAAAATAGTTCGAAGTCAGGAATTTTCTTCAAATCGGCGGGGCTGGTGGTGATCGCGTTTGCGCTCTTCAACCTTATCAATAGTTTGGTGGTAATCGGGATCATACCGCCGGTATTCGTTTTCTAGTATACTTGTCTATATGAAAGCAACGGTTATATCAGTTGTTGTCGCAATTGTTCTGATTGGAGGGGCGTATATTCTTGCTGACAGCAATCCTTCTGTTGAACAAGTGCCCAACATGAATAATGTTTCTATTGTGGATGGCGTGCAGATTATTGAGATTAAGGCTAAGGGCGGATATTTTCCGCGTAAAAATGTCGCCCAAGCTGGCATACCCACTATTCTTCGGTTTAACACCAGCGGGACATTTGATTGTTCTTCCTCGATTCGGATTCCCAGTATGAATATCTCAAAGATTCTTCCTCAAACAGGATTGACAGATATTGATATTGGTACCGGCAAACTTGGGATCCTCAAAGGGTCATGTGGGATGGGAATGTATCCGTTTGAGGTTGAGTTCCAGAGTTAGGTGTGTCGAATTTCGGTATTAGTTTTGGCACATCCGATCACAGAAACATGATTTTGTGTTAGAGTGGCTCGTATGGCAAAACCTGACCGCCAGCTCCAAGGTAAATCAGAAAGTGTTGTTTCGTTTGAGAAAGTCTCATTTGAATATGGACCTCGAAAACCTATATTAGACGAGGTTGATTTTACTGTACGCCGAGGAACCAAAATTACGTTCATGGGTCAAAATGGTGCAGGTAAAAGCACTATATTCCAGTTGATCACTGGTGGCTTGCATCCTGAATCGGGGAAGATACATATATCGAATGGCCTCTCGATTGCGCTCTCGCGCCAAGTAATCCCGCGCGAAGATCTTACTATTTCCGTACGCGATTTTTTCCAAAAGTGCTTTGCAGAAAAAGTGTACGATATTGATCCGCGTATTGATGAAGTGCTCGAGGTAGTGAATCTTCGTGGTCATGAAAAAGTGCACGATCGGATTGTTAAATCGTTTTCTGGAGGCCAACAAGCTCGCCTTCTGCTCGCCTCTGCGCTCATTGCTGATCCTGATTTGTTGCTATTGGACGAGCCAACAAACAATCTCGATAAAGCAGGTATTGACCACCTGACGCAATTTCTCATTAATTACAAAAAGACAGTTATGGTGATCTCTCACGATGCAGCATTTCTTAATGCATTTAGCGACGGAGTCCTCTATTTAGATGTGCATACGCGTAAAGTCGAGCAATATTCTGGAAACTATTTAGACGTGGTGAAAGAGATTTCTGCTCGTATTGAAAAAGAAAATCGGAAAAATGCCCAGCTTGCAAAAGAAATACAGGAAAATAAAGACAAGGCCAACTTCTTTGCTCACAAAGGAGGCCAGATGCGTTTGGTTGCCAAACGGATGAGGGAAAAGGCAGAAATTCTTGAAGAAGAGAAAGTGGATGTGCGCCGAGAGGATAGGATAATCAGGCCATTTAGCATTCCTGCACAGGATGATATAGGAGGTGAACTCGTGAATATTTCTTCTTTCACTGTGATGAATAAGAAGCATGTGGTGGTGACGCGTAAGGTGCAGGTAACACTTCGCCGCGGAGGACACTTGTTGCTTCGTGGTCCCAACGGAATTGGCAAGAGCACCTTGCTTGAATCAATCGCCAAGCGGACTGCAAAAGGAGTGCAGATTGCGGAGGAGGTGAAAATTGGATATTACCGTCAGGATTTCTCGACACTTAATTTCGAGGATACGGTCTACAACTCTTTAATGGAAGTAATGCCCAAAGCAGATGAGGAAAAAATGCGAAGTACCGCGGCAGGATTTCTCATTGACGCGGAAGCAATTCGTAGCAAGGTAGGAAGTCTTTCGGAAGGGCAGAAAGGCTTGGTTGCGTTTGCTCGACTCGTACTTGAGCGTCCTGGACTTCTGATTCTTGATGAACCGACTAATCATATAAACTTTCGCCACATTCCTTTGATTGCCACTGCACTCGACAGTTTTCAGGGTGCTATGATTCTCGTTTCTCACGTAAAAGATTTTGTCGAGAAGATTCGGATTGACGAGACTCTTGATTTGGAACTCTGAGGAGAGCACGTATGTGTACTCGAAGTACCTGATTTGTAATCCGATTACACCTGTTTTAAATAAGACATATCCTTAAAAACTGGAGTTTTTAAGGATATAGTGTAATATAACTTATAATGAAATTAAAGACAGCAAAACAAATGGAGCGACACCTTAAGGGTATGGCAAACCACTATCGCATCGAAATTCTCCTAACGATAGCTGATAACCCCAACGTGAGCCTCATGCGTATTATAGAAATTTTAGAGGCAAATCCAAAAACAATCGGCGAACATTTGAGACGTCTCTATGCAGCAGGATTAGTTAATAAAAAATACAGAAGTAGGTTTGTCGAACATACTTTATCTCCATATGGAAAGACATTCGCACGTTTTCTAGAGTCTTTTCGTTGTACGAAATAACACCCTTAAAAACTGGAGTATTTAAGGATGTTGTCGTTATGGTTGTTATGCAAGAAAAAAATAATAAGATATACGATGTCGTGGTGATTGGCGGCGGTCCTGCCGGCATGATGACCGCTGGGCGAGCAGCAGAGCGTGGCCGATCGGTGGTGTTGCTTGAAAAAAATTCCACACTTGGTAAGAAGCTTTTGATCACCGGTGGGGGACGATGCAATGTGACGAACAACAAGACTGATGTCAGAGAGATGCTTGCAAAATATAAAGGCAATGGTAAGTTCCTTTTTTCCGCTTTTTCACAATTTGCGGTCAAAGAGACCGTTGAGTTTTTCAATGGCCGCGGTATGCCGACCAAAGAAGAGGCGGAAGGCAGGATGTTTCCGGTTTCAGATAAATCACAATCGGTTTGGGATGTACTCGTGGATTATATACGTGAGACTCGGGTGAAAGTACAAATCAATGCAGTTGTTTCGGGAATATCTTTTGACCATACTACAAAAAATTTTCGCATCAAGTTGAAAGACGGAACAGAAACCACTGCAAAATCATGTGTGGTGGCAACCGGCGGTACTTCACGTCCAGAGACTGGATCAACTGGAGAAGGGTTTATGTGGCTGAAGAAACTTGGACATACGATTATTGAAAATAATTTTGCGTTGGTGCCGATCGCTCTTTTTGATGCATGGGCTAAAAAATTGGGAGGAATAACGCTGTCTGATATCAAGTTAACTATCTTTCAGGACGGCCAAAAACAAGAGGATTTAGGTCCCAAGCAAAAGCGACGAGTGCACACAGGGAAACTCCTATTTACTCATTTTGGCATCAGTGGTCCAGCCGTGTTACATATGAGCAGAGAGGTCGGTGAACTTCTGCAGTATGGCGAAGTGCAAATTGTGTTGGATCTATTTCCTAAACTCAATCATGGAGCGCTCAAAGCTAAATTACAGGCACTACTTGTGGCAGAGAGTAATAAAAAACTCAAGAATAGTTTAAACTCTCTGATTCCTGCGGCGCTTGTAACACCTCTACTTTCAATTGCACAGATTGACGGCGAGACAGTCAATCACAGTGTGCGAAGTGAGGATCGCAACACACTCACACTGTTGCTTAAATCGATTCCATTACATGTTAAGAGTTTACTTGGTGCGGAGAAAGCGATTGTTTCTTCTGGAGGCGTTTCTCTTACTGAAGTCAATTTTAAAACCATGGAATCCCGCAAACTCCCCAATCTATTTTTAGTAGGGGATGTACTCAATATCGATCGCCCGTCGGGGGGATATAGTCTTCAGCTCGGGTGGACGACTGGTTTTGTTGCTGGCAGTCATTGCTAAGAATCCTTTTAAAATTGAAAAGACAAGGCTAATTGTCTTTGTAATGGCGGCTTCTTTCATACGGCATCTATGACAGAATCAGGGTTCTTCAGAATCTGGATTCTTTACGGAAAAACAAGAAACAAGAGAAAGTCTCCACTGTATGACGAAAAAATTACGGTTGGTTCCACTTGCCGTGTCGCTCGCTGCCACTTTGCTGATGGCTGAGATAGCAAGTGCTCAATCAACTCCTCCTGGGCCTGCGCAGTTCTTGGGTCTCCCTCCTTTTACAGGGAATATCCTGACGGATCCAAATTGGAACACACAGATTGGGCAAGATGGGTCTGTGTATTATGAACAAGCCCAAAATAGTGCCTCCCACACCAACAACCTAGGGGTCAATTCCTACCTCTTGTCGGTATTCGGTTCTGGCAATCGCGCAAATCTGTACATCACTCGCCCCAATGACTATTCACCAGGGACGTCCATACCACTTCGCCACAACTTTTCTTTTTGGTACAAAGGATCATGGTCAAGTGGGGATTATTTGAGTACAGCGATTGTCTTTGGCAATACCACTTTGGGCCAACTCCCGATCAACACACCGAAGAACGGGTGGACGAAGGTGAGTTACAACAACATTGGTCCGATCACGAACTCGACAATCAAACTGGTATGGACCATGACGCACGGGTCCGCCGGGTTTGCCGATTGTTGGATTGATGCTGTCGAATGGATTGCGCTCCCTTTATCGCCCCCCATTGTTCCTTCAGGGACCAATTTCACGATTGTGCAACTCAATCCGAGTAGTGTGAAGATTTCATGGAACACAAATGTGTATTCCGGAGGGTACGCTCTCGTGCGGGCGGCAGAAGTTACCGGACCGTACACTTCTTTCGGTTACTCGGCCGCGCCCGTTGGCAATGGTTTTGTTTCCACAACAGTGGCAATTGACGCTACTGCGAAGTTCTTTCGGCTCGTGAAGTAAAAACAACAACCTCAATCCCATCAGAGTCAGCACGATTCTGATGGGGCTCTTTTAAATGCAAGAGTTAGATTTTGGTAATAGACAGAGCTATGGTTCGTCATGTATTATTGCCGAACGAGCGACGGCAACAAAGGGTTTAATACCCTTTGCTGTATGCCTATCATTAATAAGTAGTTTACAGTTATGCGTAAAATTTCATTGGTACTTTTTATATTAGTTTTTAGTTTTAGTTTGCAAGGATTTGGCCTGTCAGTGAGTGCCAAGGGGTCGGATGACACCAACCTACAATTAAATGTACAGGCTGGTTTGGAGGCTCAAACACGCAGTTCTAGTGGCGAATTTGAAGGCGAACAAGAAACTGAAGTAGAAATCGAGATTGAAGACGGCACTGTCCAAGTGAAGGCAGGAGGCAGCAATTCATCTTCTGTATCAAAATCTGAAGAGGAGAGGAGATGGAAGAGCTCAAGTAGCTCCGCATCTGACAGCGTGGAAGATTCAAATGACTCATCTCGTTCTGATTCCGACGATTCAGATGAAGACGAGAATCACATCAGGATAGAAGCGCGATCGGTACGCGGTTTCGATGATAGTCAGAAGCAGGAAGCAATGCTTGCTTTAAAAAGCACGCTCCAAATTCAAACACAGCAGGATTTGGAACATTTTGCACAAGGTGTTCTGCTCTCTCATGACCGATTGTCAGAAGTAGAGATTGACGACAGCGGAGTGAAGGTTGAATTTCATCGTCCGGCAAAATTGTTTGGTTTGTTTAACTCAAACCTTCCGATGACCGTCTCGGTCTCGGACGACTTAAAAGTAAAGGTAAAGTTCCCGTGGTATCGTTTCTTCTTTAATCTTTCTGCAGATGACAACAAAGAAGCACTCGGGGAGGCACTTGAGGTGCAAGTAGGAACGAGTACTTCCAACGTGCTGCAGAATCGCGCGAACATACTCACATTGCTAAGCGCGTTGTTTGGCGCGGGCAGCAGTTCGACTGTATCAACTCAAACCACTGCAACTACAACGACTGCAACATCAACTTCTTCAACACAGTCAAACGTGAAGACGTATACATTTGCGCAAGTGCAGACACATAATACGAGCGCGAGTTGCTGGGCGACCATTAGTGGAAAAGTATACGATCTGACTTCTTGGATCAGCCGGCACCCCGGAGGGCAAGCGGCGATTAAAAGTCTTTGCGGAACTGATGGAACAGCAGAATTTTCAGGACAACATGGAGGGCAGCCGCGTCCTGCAAGCGAGCTTTCAGGATTCCTCATTGGGAACTTGGTACAATAATCTCGCATGAGAATTGCGTTGCGTACCAAAATTATTCTTGGGGCATTTGTCAGTGTCTTCCTAGTAGGAAGTGCTTTTTTCGCATTCTTATTTAAAGATCAGACCCGTGGCGAATTTGTTACATGCACGAAGGAAGCACTGATGTGTCAGGATGGTTCACATGTCGGGCGTGTTGCACCGCGATGTCAGTTTAGTGCATGTCCTAATCAGCAACCCTTTATAAAAGGGATGCTTCGGCAGAATTCGGAAGGATTTACGTTAATTCTGCCGGCGCCGGAAATTGGAGGGGGAACGGAAGTCAATTACGTAATGCCTCTGGTGATTAAGGAAAGCAGTACACTCGGTGAATTAGTTGGAAAAAATGTCAAAGCGTTTGGAACTTTTACCGAAGGAAATATTTTTTCTGTTGATAGATTAGAGTTATTGGAAGGGGATGCAGGCGATCCCACGATTGGCGAAGTTGGAGTAGGAAAGAGCGCGGTGATTAATGGCGTCCGTATCACGCTCAATAGTGTTGTGCAGGAAAGCCGCTGTCCTATTGATGAACAATGTATGGAAGGTGGCGGAATTACAGTAAATGTTACTCTCAAGAGCAATACTGATACGGAAACTAGAAATATGGCATCGGACGAAGTGCCACTTGCTTTCGATTCCTATCGAATATCAATTGAGGAGATCAACCCACCTCGCAAATCCGGCAGTGATCCTGTTCCGGAGAGTTACGTACTCAAATTTAAAGTGGTTTCGAACTAATGGTTTAAGTTAAATTTCAGAGATTGACTTAGTATATATTCTATGATACAATCCTTTATCGAAGGGTTGCTTTTGTTTTGGCAACATCACCAATACCGACATAATTCAGATTGCAGTACATTTCTAATATGAAACAACGATCTGTCAACCAATTCGCACCGGGAACCCCACACTATGTGGTTGCGCATGCCGAGCGGCGCGCTCAACGGCATGGTGCAGGACCCACATTTCCGTTCAACGGAATCAAGGAGCCGCGGAAGGCGCTTCAAGCGGCCCGCAGCGCCGTTAATAAGATGGGACCATTCGGAGCACAGCTCGCCCGCCACCTTAAGCTTCTTCAGGACGAAAGTATTGTTCCGGTGGAGGTCATGATGTTGGCGCCGACGGTCGCGGTCGTGAAAAGTGCGGTCGGCCGCATGTTTGCTTGTTTTTGCAACGATACGTGGAGGGCAAAACGTGTAGGGAATTTGCGGACTATCAAGGCTGTGGCACAAGAGCGCCAAGCTTTGGGAACCCTGATGCTTCCTTCGGAGCAAGCTCTGGCGGCTACGCGACCTTTCGCGAAAGAGGAACTTGTGCCGCGCGCACGCCCTGAGCGGTGGTACGGGAACAACCAGCCCCGAATCAGGCTGGACTGATTCCAGCCCGTCTTTCCCTCGAGCCCGACTGCATGCAGTCGGGCTCTTCTCTTTTCTAAAGTTGCATTTATTTACATCTTTATTAAAATAAGGGCATGAAAAATTTCTCTCTGTCCGCTTCGCGCGGATTTAGCAAGGTTTGGCTGATTGTTTTAATCGTAATTGTTGTCGCTGGTTTGTGGTTGGTTTTTGCATATAACGGTTTGGTGAGTACAAATGAGGGAGTTGATACCCAGTGGGCGCAGGTGGAAGCGCAATATCAGCGCCGATTCGATTTGATTCCTAACTTGGTAGAATCGGTAAAGGGAATTATGCAACAGGAGCAGGAGGTGTTTGGTCAGATTGCCGAAGCGCGGTCACAGTATGCAGGTGCACGGACTGTTGACGAGAAAGCAGCAGCCGCAGGTCAGATGGAAAGCGCACTCGGTCGGCTCTTGGTGATTACCGAAAACTACCCGCAACTTCGCTCTTCTGAAACAGTTTCGACCTTGATGGCACAACTTGAAGGAACCGAAAACCGTGTAAGTGTTGAACGCAACCGGTTCAACGAACTTGTCAGAACATACAATTTGAAGGTAAAGAGGGTACCGAATAATATTCTCGCATCACTCTTTGGATTTGATGAACGAGCATATTTTGAGGCCGCGGCGGGAGCTGAAATTGTTCCACAGGTAAAAATTTAACCCCATGCGGGGACGTCTTACACTACCGGTTTTCTCCCTTATCCTTTTGGGATATTTTGTGTTGCCACAGTTCTTGCATGCATACACAAGCCTTACTCCAACTGGATTCGTAAATGACTTTGCAAATTTATTGACTACTGATGAGATAGAGCTGCTTGAAACGCAATTGCGTGCGTTTGAGGCAAGTACGACCAATGAAATTGCGCTTGTGACGATTAATTCTCTTGAAGGAGATACGATAGAAGGCTATGCGGTCTCTCTCTTTGCGGATTGGGGAATAGGGAAGAAAGATCAGGATAATGGAATTTTATTGTTGGTTGCCAAAGACGATCGCAAGGTGCGCATTGAAGTTGGATATGGCCTTGAGGGAGCCGTGCCGGATGCAACCGCAAACCAGATTATTCAAAAAGATATTCTCCCACGGTTCAAAGCAGATGATTATTCAGGAGGCATACAGGCAGGAATTGAAAATCTGATTAAGGCTTCGCAGTACGAATATATTGCGACCGAGATCCCTAGCGGATCATTTTGGGGATTGTTGAATGAGAATTTTATTGTTCTTTTCGTTGCGATTGTTTTTGTCTTTCAGTGGCTTGGCGCAATTTTAGGAAGGAGCAAGAGCTGGTGGCTCGGAGGTGTGCTTGGCATAATCGCGGGTCTTTCTGGAGGGTATGTTTTCTCACTAGGTATTGGATTAGCAATCGCGCTTATGATTGCGCTTGGCGGATTTGGGCTGCTATTTGATTTCATTGTTTCATCTGCATTTGGCGCCGCGCGTTCGCGCGGCGCCAAAGCCCCGTGGTGGATTGGGGGCGGAGGGACATCTGGGGGCTCTGGTAGTAGTTTTGGAGGGTTTGGTGGCGGATCATCAGGTGGCGGCGGTGCGTCTGGAGGTTGGTAGATTTGGTGCAGACTGATACAATTTTTGTATGCTCAAGGATAAAATTATTTTAATAACTGGTGCACGAGGAATAGGAGGAGCAACGGCAAGGCTCGCGGTTTCCTATGGTGCACGTGTCATTGTGCATGGACGAACCGAGAGTGCAGAGTTAAAAGATCTTGTTAAGGAACTTAATGTTGATTTTATCGCTTTTGATGCAACAGATAGAAATGCAGTGCTTGCTTCAATTGAAACGCTTATAAAAAGAGTTGGTCGGATTGATGGACTTATTAATTGCATAGGTATTCCCAAGGTTAAACCGTTTCTTGAAGCAACCGATGCGGATTGGCTTGATGCATTCAATGTAAATGTACTTGGAATTATTCATGTCTGTCAGGCAGTTATTCCGCATATGCAGAAAAATAAATCAGGAAGAATTGTAAATATCGCATCGGTGCGCGGACATGATATGGCTGGGGGTACCAATCGCGCTCCCTATTCAATCAGCAAGGCAGCAATTAAAAATTTATCGGCAGATTTAGCGAGGGAATTTGCACCACACATTGCAGTTAATTCAGTTTCCCCGGGGTTTACCGAGACTGCGTTTACCAAAACATGGACAGATGCGGTTTGGCAGACTGCCAAAAGCGCACTTGTGGGACGCGTTGGTCAACCTAGTGAAATCGGCGAACTGCTCTGTTTTTTAGTTAGCGACAAAGCGTCGTTTGTTAATGGTCAAGATTTTGTAGTTGATGGCGGCTTTATGGCAGCGGGGGTTTAGTAATAAATTTTTATGAACGAAAACTCACTAGAAATTGGGCCAAGAATTCCGAAACCGAGAATTTTTCCGTCGAGGGAAGCCTACGAGGCAGCAGGATTAGGAGATACACGCGAACTCTTGCTGAAGTTTGTCTCAAAATTTAGAGCAGTAACTGATCTTTTAGAGACTAACTGGGACCCTGAAGTTTTGAGATCAAGTTCGATTGAGTTGAGAGAATTATGCACACCGCTTCTGTCCATGCACGTTACTACTGATTACCTCGATCAATTTACGGAACCAAGTAAAATTGGTGGTCGGCAATTTACAGAAGAAGCTAGAAATAATCCGAAAATAATGACTGAATGGGTTGCACATGATTTGCTAGCGAGTTTAGGGAGAGCGGGACTGGCTAAAACATTTAGTCAGTTTTTGGGAACAACCGCAAGTCTGAATTTCTTTGAAAATGTATTAGATGCATCTGACGAAGATGTATGAAATTAAAAACAAAATAACTTACGTTGCCCTCTTGCGTGGAATAAATGTAGGAGGAAACAGTATTATCAAGATGAAAGATTTGGGCGAGTTGTTTGAGAAACTTGGATTTTCTCGCGTACAGACCTATATACAGAGTGGCAATGTTATTTTCCAGACAGATGAGAAAAACTCGAGAAAACTTGAGGAAAAAATAGAAAAAGGAGTAAAAAGACGTTTCAAATGTGTTTCAAAAGTAGTCATACGAACGTATAATGAAATGAAGCAGATTGTCACAAATATTCCACGATCATGGGAGACGGGATCAGATATGAAATACAATGTATTGTTTTTACGGCACACGGTTGATACGCCGAAGATTCTTGAAGGTTTGAATCCCAAACAGGGGATTGAGACAGTGGTATACAAGAAAGGTGTGCTTTTTTGGTCGGCGAAGACAAGTGATCTTTCGAGGACTGCAATGATCAAACTCTCATCAAAGAAAGTGTATCAGGAGGTAACGGTACGTAATCTTAACACCACGAGAAAGATTCTTGAATTGATGGAGAAATAAAAAATATGAAAAGAAGAAGACACAATAATTTCCTCTTACAAGATGTTGGGATAATTATCCTAAGCATTCTCGTTGCGATTTTGATTGAACAGACGGGAGCGCTTGATCAATTGATCGCTTCCACGAGAGAATTTCGTTTCCTCGGAAGTTTTGTCGCAGGCCTATTCTTCACGTCAGTATTTACCACTGCTCCTGCTATGGTAGTACTTGGAGAGATGGCACATGCCAACGGTATTTGGGAAACCGCTTTTTTCGGCGCGTTTGGATCATTGATTGGCGATCTGGTTATCTTTAGATTTATCCGAGATAGATTATCCGAACACCTTATTGAATTGTGGAGGGAGCAGCACAGATTCAGGAGATTTACCAAACTTTTTAAACTGCGATTATTCCGCTGGCTGACGTTTCTTGCCGGAGGTCTCATTATCGCTTCGCCGCTCCCAGACGAACTTGGGGTGAGCCTTCTAGGGCTTTCCAAAGCACGAATGTCTGTTTTCATTCCTCTTTCTCTGGTTTTTAATTTCATCGGCCTCGTGCTTATCGGCCTCGTGGCAAGCAAACTACTTGGGTAATACTTTTTGTTGCACGTTGTTGGCGCTATACTGTATCTATGAAAATAAAGAAAATTAGTCACTGCTGTCTTGTTATTGAAACCGGTGGAAAAAGAATTATGACCGATCCGGGAATGTACAGCGTGGAACAACAGGCACTCGAGCGGAATATTGATATCGTCTTGATTACACATGAACATCAAGATCATCTTCATACCGATTCTCTCAAGCAGATTCTCAAGAACAATCCCCGCGCACAGGTCATCTCTAATGCCAGTGTCGGAAAACTTCTTGAACAAGAGGGAATCACTTTTACAAAACTCTCGCACGGTGATTCACTGATGCAGGAGGGGATTTCTTTTGAAGGGCATGGACATGATCACGCTGTTATTTATCCAACAATTCCTTCCGTTGAAAATACTGGATTTCTAATTGATGGTCGCTTGTTCTATCCCGGAGATGCTTTTTACAACCCCGAAAAACCAGTTGAAATTCTCGCATTGCCAGTTGTTGCTCCATGGATGAAAATCTCCGAGGCGATTGAGTATGCAAAAGCAATCAAGCCAAAGAAGTGTTTCCCCGTGCATGATGGGATGATTCGAACTGACATGCCGCCTTATATTGCGGTGCGAGCTGTCGGAAATGTGCTCCTGTCAGATGGTATAGAATTTGTATCTATGGGGGAAGGGTCAGTTGCTGAATTTTGACTGAAAAGAAAGGTCTGGTAGAATGGACGTTCGCACTCTTTTTATGAAAAAACAAAATCTTACTATCGGTTTTATTGGGCAGGGATGGGTGGGGAGACACTATGCAGATGCGTTCGAACAGAGCGGTTTTATAACTGTTCGTTATGGTCTTGAGCCACAATATGTTGGCAATAAGAGCAAAATCAAAGATTGCGATATTACGTTTATAGCAGTACCAACCCCAACTACTCCAAAAGGATTTAGTTTAGACGTGGTAAAAGAAGGCCTCAAACTTATCGGGAAGGGAAAAATTGCGGTAATCAAGTCAACTATAGTTCCGGGATCAACCGCTCGTCTGCAGAAGGCATTCCCCAATAAAAAGGTTCTCTATTCGCCTGAATTTTTGAGCGAGTCCACTGCGGCATATGATGTAGCTCATCCCTTTGCCAATATTGTCGGTTTACCTGTGGATAATGCTGATTATCGTGCAGCTGCAAAAAAAGTACACTCAATCTTGCTTCCTTCACCTTTTTCGCTCACGTGTACCAGCACAGAGGCAGAAGTGATCAAGTATTCTCACAATGCAAGTGGATATGTGCAAATCATTTTCTTTAACGTGATGTACGATCTTGCTAAAAAGCTTGGCGCCGATTGGACGCCGATCCAGCAAGCTCTTCGTGCAGATCCTTTGATTTCAAATCGATACGCGCAGCCAGTGCACAAGAGTGGGCGGGGAGCAGGTGGAAGTTGTTTTATAAAAGATGTTGCCGCACTCCGCACAATCTACGAGAAATTGCTGCCGAAAGATAAAAAGTCATCCGCATTTTTACGCGCACTTGAATCAAAAAATATAGAACTGCTTACATCAACTAAAAAGGATCTCCATCTCCTGAAAGGGGTGTATGGCGAAAAACTTTCCGATCCTGCGGTAAAATCTCCTAAGACAAAAAAATAAAAAAGTAACACCCGACCACCACGTTGTGGAGGTCGGGCTAGAGTTTACGTTGTTTGAGTTCGCAACCTCCCTGTCGCAACAGGTATTTTTCGATAGGCACGAAGCGCCTCACCTAGTTCCGGTCCACCACAGTCAATCAGACAAATTCGGTCTCCGATCCAACAGAAGTGTTCCGGCTTATGCAAATCACTCCAGTTGGGATGTTCTTGTGCGAGATCACGGAAGGGGCACAGCGCCAGTTCGTGGGTTTGAATAGGTGTTCCTCGTCGTTGGATATTCACCAATCCCCAGAAACTGACGTATGTTGGGGCAAGTGGCAAATGTTGACAGTCCCTCCAGATATCTCGTTCAAGTAGATTGGAACGCATTCCCCAGAAATAATAGAGAATTCCTCCCGCTAACGGGTTGGGGTGATAGTGTCGAAGTCTGCCCCCGACTTCTCTTCGTTGTGCAAAAAGACGGAGACGTTTCAGTCCATGTAACCAGTAACGCGGTTGGAAGAGACTGGCAAACTTGATTGCCACCCCTCCTATCAAGAGAACTGTGCGGGTATGTCCTGATGCAAAGTGCATACCACACCTCCTTTCTAGAGGATATTCCTCCGTTTGAGACTATACGATAGCTGCATGGAAATGTCTAGAGTTTAGACTCTAGCGAGTCTCATAACCCTAATTGCATAAGTTTCGCGTTTATGTAATACTAGATACATGAAGCGAAAAGATGAAAATGCTTGTGTAAAACTCCTGCGCGACAAGAAGTTCAAGGCGACCCAAGGGCGCACGTTGCTTTTGTCTGTGTTGAAAGAAGCAGGAAGACCATTGAGCATCATTCAATTGTTGAAGCTGGTGAAAGGAAAACTTGACCAAGCAACGCTGTACCGTGCACTTGAAGCATTTACCCATACAGGTCTGGTGCGGAGAGTTGATCTTGGACATGCACATACCCACTATGAACTGGTAGAAAGTGATTGGCATCACCATCATGTGATTTGTCGCGAGTGCGGAAAGATTGAAGACATCGCTGATTGTCATGTGCAGAACCTTGAGCGGACGCTTGCGCGTCACACGAAGTTTTTCAAAGAAATCAATTCACACTCTTTGGAGTATTTTGGCCGTTGTAAACAATGTGTAACAAAATAATTTTTTATGCTGTATCTCATTGCACTGGCGACATTTTGTACTACGATATTAGGCGGATTGTTTGCGCTTCGGCTCAAAGATCGTTTGCATTTGATACTAGGATTTAGCGCCGGTGCAGTGATTGGCGTTGCGTTTTTTGATCTGATACCGGAGGCGATGGAGATTGGCACTTCATATTTTTCAATCTCGGCGGTGAGTTCTTTGATTGCCATAGGCTTTGTCGCGTATATGTTAATTGATCGGATAGTTTTGTTGCATGATCACTCTCACGATGAGGCAACTACTCGACCGCGCAGAGGGGTTTTTGGTGCGTTGAGTTTGTCCCTGCACAGTTTTTTAGATGGTATTGGTGTTGGTTTTGCCTTTCAAATTTCAACGACACTTGGAGCGGTGGTCGCCGTTGCTGTTTTGGCACATAATTTTTCTGATGGGATCAACACGGTAAATTTTATTCTCAAAAATGGGGGTGGAGCGAAACAAGCATTTCGCTGGCTTTTGGTAGACGCCTGCGCTCCTCTCTTGGGTATTCTCTCGACATTATTTTTCAGTGTATCGGAAATGACTTTGGGTATCGTGCTGGCTCTGTTTGCAGGTTCTTTTCTCTATATCGGTGCAAGTGATCTGTTGCCTGAAAGCCATCATGAGCACCCTGTACGCTGGACAACATTTATGACTGTCGTTGGCATCGGTACGCTGTATGTAATCATTCAATTGGCGGGAATGTAACCTATAAACAGAAAGAGGGCGTCCTTGGTATACTTCTTTTGATGAAGCAGCATCCTATAGATATTATTGCTGAAGTAAAAACAGTGTCTCCGTTTGGATTTATATCTGACAGATCTTGGGAAGATCTCTTTAGAGTTGCCGAAGAAATAGGAGATATGATTTCAATCCACACGGATCCGCGTTGGGGAGGGTCTTTTGAATTACTTGAGAAAGCGCGAGGTTTGACCCAGAAGCCGATTTTAGCAAAGGGGATACATAAAGAAGATTCTGATATACGCCGTGCAATTGAGTGCGGTGCGGACTTTGTTTTGGTAGTGGGACGGATGCCAAGCGTCTACACATCAAAATGTTTGATTGAACCTCTTTCGCTTGCTGAACTCAAGTCAATCCCGCTATCACAGCGCGCTGTTTGGAACTCGCGCGATCTTGCTTCGGGCGGACTTAAAAAAGAATCATTCAAAGATGCGCGTGCGGAATTTTCTGAATGGCTTTGTCAGGCAAGCAATATACAAACAGTTGCTGATATTGATCAGTCAGCAGACGCAGTATTGGTAGGGACTCATTTAATTGAATTTGCAGAGAGTCTTATAAATAGGTGAGTGGTAGAGTAAGATTATAAAAAAGAGAGCGGCGCTTCCAGAGGAAGCGCCGCAGGGGCAGGACAGAGGGACTATGGGGTGGCCGTCTTCGGTGCCGCCGCCAATTGCTGGTTCGCCGGCGAAGTCGCCGTGGATGCCGTGGTCATCTTCGTGCGCTCACTCATGTCGGCGATGGTAATGGTGCCGGTCGTAGTGATCGCGACAAGCTTCTCGGCGCCGTTGGCGTCCTTCACGTTGAGTTTCGCCAGGTCAATCATGGCCGTCGCAGGCTTGGAAGCGGTCGAATAATGGAGCGTATAATGCTGACCGTTTTCAATGCTGACGCGCCGGAGTTGATGGGCGAAGACGTACACCGCGCTGCCTTTCATGGCCGTTTTGTCCGTGACGCCAGCGGCGGTCGTTTTCTCGACGTCCATGATGCGCAAGGCGATCTCGGGACTAATCTGCAGGTCCAAGTGGGTCGCGGCGATCTGGAGATTCGCGGGCGGCGTAGGCTTCGGAGTCTCAATCTTCGCGCCCGTCGTGGCCGGTGCAGTCGTCGGAGCGTCGCCGGCGAAGGCGAGGGTAGTCATCAATATGCCGGTGCTGACAATGGCGATCAGTGTGTTTCGTTTCATACGGTATGCTGTGTTGTGCCTCTGTTTGGTTGTAGTTGTAGGAACGCTGGTTTGACGTTGGTCTCTGAACTTCAGAGCCACTCTCCCCAGACAAGAGAAGATACTAACATACCCCCAAAAACTTGTCAATATAGGACAAGACTTTCACCTCCTTGTCAATTTTCCTTCGGTTTTGTTGGCTTTTTGTTGTATTGGCGGTAACCTAAGAGAATGGTAAACACTTTCTCGTCACTCTTATACCGGTATATAGTTCGGCCGATACTATTTCGCTTTGATTCAGAGGCAGTGCATCGTCTTATGGTACGGCTTGGCGTTTTGCTTGGAGATTTTTCTCTCACCAGAAAACTGATGTCGTCTCTCTTTGTTTCCCAATATCCACAACTCATAGAGTCTATTGCAGACATTTCCTTTCGGAGTCCGGTTGGTTTAGCCGCTGGGTTTGATTACAATGCAGAGCTAATGGAAGTGCTCCCTTCGCTTGGTTTTGGTTTCCAGACTGTTGGGACTATCACCAATCTTTCGTACGCAGGCAATACAACTCCTCGTCTCGGCAGGTTGGTCAAATCAAGGTCACTTTTGGTCAATAAAGGATTTAAAAATGATGGCATTAGTGCAGTCCTCGGCAGGCTTTCCAATAAGAGATTTCGTTTTCCTGTGGGTTTAAGTATTGGAATTACTAACACGGCGAATTTAAAGACACTCGAGACTGGTATCGCTGATATTGTTTCGACATTTAGAAAGGCCGAGCAATCGAACCCCCCTTTTTCTTATTACGAATTGAATATAAGCTGTCCGAATCTCAACACATCTATTTCATTTTACGCGCCGGAGGATTTCCGCGAACTGTTGATGGCTGTCACCGGACTCCGACTTTCAAAACCTCTGTTTATCAAGATGCCCATTGATCGGACAGAGATTGAATTTGACCAGCTTATCGCAGTGGTTCTTGAATTCCCTGTGCAGGGGATTATTGTTGGCAATTTGTTGCATGACCGCAAAGACTCCGCATTTGTGCCGGCAGAGATTAATAGTGCGCCCCGCGGAAATTTCAGCGGGATTCCAACGCAGAAACATTCGGATCACCTCATTGCGCGGGCGTATAAGGCAAGTAAAGGGAGATTAACTATCATTGGGTGTGGGGGAGTGTTTAGTGCAGAAGATGCGTACCGGAAAATCCGCCTAGGCGCATCGCTTATACAGCTTATTACAGGTCTTGTATTTGTCGGGCCGCAGCTTGTCTCTGAAATAAACAGAGGTCTCGTTCGTCTACTTGATCGTGATACATATAACTCAATCAGCGAGGCAATCGGTGTGGATGCACGCTAGATTGATTCGCAGGATACCCCGCGAGCTTGTCCGTGGGGATAGGACGAGAGGGTAGGTGAGATTTATTTGGTAAGATACTGCTATCTATTACGATGAGATCTTTTATCAAAAAATACAGGCGTCATCTTGAAACGGGCGCTTTCTTTGCAGGAGCGATTATCGACCAACTTACCTTACGTCGTGTTGATTTGTTGTTCGACAATATCATTCTCATCAGTTACCTGTGCATCGCGGCGTTTTGTCTCGTGGTGTATAACTCGTTTGATACTGAACGTGAACGTGAATCTCTTTTCTCTCGGGGAGCCGCGCGAGTAGCACAGTGGTTGCCGGTGGTGGCGCAATTCTCTTTCGGTGCGGTATTCAGCGGATCGCTTGTATTCTATTCTAGAAGTGCATCGCTCTCGGTCAGCTGGCCGTTCATTGTTATTATTGTTTTGTTTATCATTGGCAATGAATTAGTCAGAAGTCGATATGGAAAGCTCACACTCCAGTTTTCAGCATTTTTTGTGGCGGTATTTTTGTACACATCATTTGCGGTGCCGATTCTTATGCATCAGGTTGGCACTGTTGCGTTCATCATAAGCGGACTGGTGAGTCTTGGGATTATCATACTGGTTGGCCGGCTGACACGTTTTTTTGCGCGAGAAAGATTTGAACAAAGTCGAGTGGGGATTTGGATGAGCGTTCTGTTTTTATACGCAGGATTTAACTTTTTATATTTTCAGAACTTGATTCCTCCACTTCCACTTTCGCTTAAAGAAATCGGAATTTATCACTCGGTTGCGCGGGACACATCAGGCTCTTATGTGCTGACATATGAACCAGCAAAGTGGTATACCTTCCGCACGATTGATTCCACTTTCCATCTAGCTTCTTCGACATCTCCCTCGGCAGTTGCATTTAGCTCCATTTTTGCACCCTCCGGAATTACCACTCGCATTACGCATCAATGGTCTCGTTTTGATCCAATTTCTGATGTGTGGATATCGATGGAAGAAGTTTCTTTCAATATTTCTGGGGGACGGGATGCGGGGTATCGTGGCTATTCCGTTGGGACTAGTTTAACTAAGGGGTTGTGGCGGGTGGATGTGGAAACAGAGACGGGGGCTTTGATTGGTAGGACCACATTTTCTGTCGAGGAGTCGGGAATCCAGCCGGTACTTAAGTTGCAGAGGCGCTAAATCTGCCCGCAAGCGGATATAGTTTGTGATATAATTTTTGTATGTCATCAAAACTCTTTTATATACTTGTCGCGGCCACCGTTTTGGTTTTGTGGGTGACGGCGATCTACCTCTTTCCCTTTATGCCTGATCAACTTGCTATCCATTGGAATGCGCAGGGAGGAGTGGACGGTTATGGTGGGAAATTCATAGGGCTCTTTCTAATTCCGATACTGGCACTTGTATTCGGAGTCTTATTTGAAGTTCTGCCCAAGATTGATCCGCTTAAACAAAATGTGTCTGATTTTAGAAGAGAATATAATTTGATGGTTTTTTCCATCTTACTGCTTCTCGCATATTTTTACCTTCTATCAATTGTTTGGAATTTAGGATGGCAATTTAATTTCAGCCGTTTTGCTGCTCCCGCAATCGGTATCCTCTTTCTCCTTATTGGTTCGATTCTTCCGCGGACGAAGCGGAATTGGTTTCTCGGTATTCGAACGCCATGGACGCTTTCCTCTGATTATGTGTGGAAAGAAACACATCGGATTGGAGGTGCACTATTTATTATTGCCGGTATTTTCTCCTCAATTTCTGGAATTTTATTTCCTGCACAATCTTTTTTCATTGTGATAGCTTTCGTGGTTCTTGCGGTAGTTTGGTCTCTTGTGTATTCATACGTACTCTTTCGTCAGGAAGGAAAAACATCTAAGTAAGCGGAGTGTAATCCAAAACAGGGTATAACTGTGGATAACACCTTAAGTTCGCCTAGAAGGTCTTCCTTTTAAGGGCTTGGAAACCCGTTTGTATCGTGCTAGCATTTCTGTGTGAAAGGTTTGTTTGGTCGTATTTACCAGCGGGCACCGAAAGTGGTGCACAAACAAAAGTAATCACGAACATGGACGAAGAGACGAAACCAGAAGGAGAGGAAGAAGGTGAAGCTACAGAGTAATTGAGAACAAAAGCCCCCGTACGGGGGCTTTTGTGTTCTCGGTGCATATAGAACTGTTGTGTGCGAGAATGAGTCTATGAAGAATTATGCAAAAGTAGGGAACAGTCGCGGCCAGCCTGCCTATCGGACGTCATCGGTGTTTCGCTATAAAAAACATGTGGCAGTTGCACATACGAAGTCTGCGCGCCGCCGCAACAATTTTTCTTCGCGATAATGATTGCACGTGCGGCAAAAACTGATGCGGAACTTGTGCGCGCCGCTAAGGAAGATAGGGCGGCATTCTCTCTTTTATTTAAAAAATATGCCCGAAAAGTTTTTGATTATTTTTGGTACAAAACAAATCGCAACAGCGATTTAGCGGATGAACTTATGCAAGAGACTTTTTATCGCGCACTGACGCATCTTTCGTCATATGTTTCGCGCGGGCACTTGTACCTTACATACCTGCTGACCATTGCCCACAATATATTGGTGAACCAATATCGTCGTGCCCCGTCTCTTTCAATCGAATTTGCTGAACTTATCCCTGACGATACCCAAATTGAAGCTGAACAGCGTTCGGATTTTGAAAGTTTATGGAAAGCGGTATCAGATTTGGCACCACATGAACGTGAGATTGTATTGATGCATTATCGACTCCAGCTTTCCTTTGCTGAAATTGCAAAGATTTCAGGCAAGTCGCTTAATGCAGTGAAATTAGTTTTATCTCGCGCCCGAGGGCATTTGCGCACCCACCCGCGTCTCTTATCGCACAGAGTAAATTCTGTAAAAAAGAAGGCGCCCAAGCAAAAGCCTGGGCGACTGAAGAAGAACTGATCGTGGTTATGGCCACGACTCAACCACGGTGTAGAACCGCTGTTGATCGTGCGAAGGGAGTGAGACGGTTTGATTCCCGCCCGCTCCATCCCGCACGGCGATGTTTTCCCAACCACCAAGTGGTGTGTTCAGGTTCGTGGTCGAGAGCAACGTGTAAGTTGCTCCCGATAGACCAAACCACCCGATGGTGGTGGTGGAACCTGTTTTGGCGAGTGCGGGTTGAACCGGTATTGGTAAGACGGTGACCACAATTGGTTCGCCGGCAATTCTATCAGCAGTTCCGCCAATGAAGTACCCGAAGTGGTACGTCCCTGGTCGAGACATGGGGAAGTAGTAGCTCCCCTCGGTGTTCGCCCGCGTAATGACATCTGTCAGGACGCGATTGGGATCGGCGTGACTGTAGTAGCCGACGGTGTCGCCTGTGCGGCTGAAGTTCGTTTGCAGTAGCTTCCACGCGAATCGGACTTGCGTACCCACCACAACTCGGTTGGTGCTGACCGAGACCTGATAGATTGACCTATCAGGCCACCTGACAGTGAAGATAATGGGTTCAGACAAGCCGACGCCATCGCCTCCCATGTATTGGAGAACCCAGTCACCCGCGGTATGGAATGTGGTACCAATGGTCCAGTCTCTGTGCCCCAACAAGTTGTAGACGGTTTGCGACTGGAGTGGTTTGCCGATGGGGTAGAGAGCGATCCAGTCGCCCCACGTTGAGATCCCCGTTGGGGTATCAATGAAGAGGGAACAGGACTGCCCCACCCACGGGTTTGCTGGGGTAAGGACGAGTTGGTACTTCCCGCCGCCGGCCGAAGCAGGCGAGGGTATGTTGATGAAAACCGCGAGAAGTGCGGCTACGACGAGGTTCAGGGATGTTTTCATAAAAGGTTGTTCCGTAAGGTCTGCTATACGTATTACCAGATTTCTAGGATTTGTCAATATTTTCAAATAAAAAAGGGCGGCTCGTCTGACGCCCCAAAGAAACAAAGCGTCAAATCGAGCCGCCCACCCGCCGCGCGCGAAGAGCGAACTCCGCGTCTATCTTGGACCATCTCCACTGCCAACCCCTAAGCCAGATGACCAAGAATTGTTCCCAACCCCAAGACCAGACCGGCTTTTATCCTACAGCCTTCTGTGTGTTCCTGCAAGATACTATTACATATCAGCCGGTTGCTTTACGTGTATTTCTTTGAGACCATACACACATGGAGATTCTTCTTATAGTAGTCTTTTCCTGCTTGTTGCTCTGTGGCGTATTACTCGCACTCATTCCAAGTGTGCCCGCAATGCTCTACATGCTTATTGTTGCAACTCTGTTTGGATTTGTAGATCAATTCACGCACCTTACTCTCACTGTTTATTTTATTCTGGTCTCCTTATACGTTATTTCTTTTTTGGTTGACCTCTTGTCTGGAGCTTTAGGCGCAAAATACGGGGGAGCTTCCCTTCGCTCTATATTGTTTGGGATTATTGGAGCTTTTGTCGGAACTTTGTTACTCCCACCATTTGGAGGGTTACTTGGCTTGTTCGGGGCGATTCTTGCATCAGAGTTTCTGATACACAATGACCATAAACATGCATTTCGCGCAGCAACGCTCGGGGTGCTGGGTGCGGCAGTTGGTGTGGTTATTAATTCAATTTTGGCGACTGTATTTTTTGTCACCTTTCTTTTGAGTGTGATTTTCTAATTATACAAAACGGGCAAAAAAAGTTTTTCACTGTTTGTTGTTTTGTTTCCTGATATACTAGCGGTATGATACCAGAGCGAAAAATTTCAGTTGCAGTTTTGCGCGGCGGTCCGTCGAGCGAACACGAGGTCTCGCTTAAGACTGGTGAATCTGTGCTGAATAATTTGCATGCTGGCAAATATACAGCTCGAGATATTGTGATTGATAAAAATGGCGCGTGGCATGTGGTGGGAACGAAAAAAAATCCTGCACAAGCTCTGACGGGTGTTGATGTAGTGTTTAATGCGATGCACGGTGAGTATGGCGAGGATGGACAGGTTCAGCGGATTCTTGAACAACTCTCGCTTCCATATACGGGATCGGATGTATTCGGATCGGTGCTTGCGATGAATAAAATTTCTGCAAAGCGGCGTCTGGCGACAGAAGGCATTAAAACTCCTGCGCATGCGGTGATTCGCAAAGAGCAGGGGAATATTGGAGAACAAATTCTTTCTACCTTCAGATCATTACCGCTTCCTGTAATCATCAAACCAGCAAATTTAGGATCATCAGTGGGTATGAGTGTGGCACGGGATTTTAGTACATTTGAAGCAGGTGTATACACGGCCCTTAAACATGCAGATGTTATTTTGATTGAAGAATTTATTAAAGGAAAAGAAGCCACCTGTGGGGTGGTGGAACGTTTCCGCGGAAAAGATATATATTCACTTTTGCCGATTGAGATTAGACCACCCGCAGATAAAGAGTTTTTTGATTACGAGGCGAAGTATTCCGGCCGGTCAGAGGAAATTTGCCCAGGCAACTTCTCTCCAGAAGAAATGCGTGAAATCCAGCGATTGGCAGCAGTGGCACACCAATCGCTTGGTCTTCGACACTACTCCCGTTCTGATTTTATGGTTACCCCTAAACGCGGGATTTATTATCTTGAATCAAATACACTGCCAGGGCTGACGCAGGAATCACTGATGCCAAAAGCACTTGGTGCAATCGGCTCTGGATTACCGGAGTTTTTGGATCATGTGCTGATGCTAGCACTTGCAAATTAAGCTCATTGTGGGACCCTAGCGGTCTCTCTTCCTACCGCAGTGGGTGGACTGTTTTTGGTCAGGGATATTTTGCTTGCCGCCGCAAGCAAAATTCCACGACCCTGCCTCGCCTGTTTTGCTTGAAGGCAAAACATAGCTCCGGCTTCCCAAACATCGAAAAAACCTGCTGCAGAGCAGGTATTTTTCGTACGTTTTGGACCCTAGCGGGCTCGAACCGCTTACCTCCTCATTGCAAATGAGGCGCTCTACCAGATGAGCTAAGGGCCCATTAAAAAGATATAGTAGCGTACTTTTTAATTTTTGACGAGCCCAATGGCTTTTGTGGTATTATAAAACCGTTATGCGATACCAAAAAATTTGGAATAAAATAGTTACTTCGGACGAGCATATTGAATTTGAGTTCTCAATTAGCTGGCGTTACATTTATATACATCTTTCGGCGTGGATGCTTCTATCGCTTGCCACGGTCTGGATATACGGGCTTGGAGTACTTATTTTTGCGATTGCGCTTTTTTACTTCACCTTTTACATTCCTGTATCAAATGCGTACGCATTTACCAACAAGCGCATCTTAATTCATCGGGGATGGCTTTCCACGAGCGTGCAGAGCGTTGATTACGGGAGAATTACGGATGTGCACACCAGTCAGAATTTTGTCGAGAAGATTGTGATGGGTACAGGACAACTCGCGATCGATACCGCTGGAGGAGATGATATCGAAGTGAAGCTGATTCATATTGCCAATCCATACAAGGTGAAGCAAAAACTTGCTGAACTGATTGATCGCGCAAGCAAGCATAATTTTGATACAGCAATCGGAGGTATACAAGCGGGAGTGTAACTTTTTCACCGAGTTGAATTGATTCGAGATGTTGGACCTGGGGGGAATCGGACCCCCGCCTCGTCAATGCGAATGACGCGTCGTACCACTAGACTACAGGCCCTATCGGGGTGCCGAGAATCGGACTCGGGCCTCACGTACCCGAAACGTGTATACTACCACTATACTACACCCCGTATAACTGAATCTGAATATTATACCGAAAAGCGCACTCCTTACAACCCAACAAAATCTAGTACTCCAATTTGTAATGATTCTCGAACTATCAACTGGTAGTTTTTTGCGAACAAATCTGTGTTTTATACGCTATCGCTGGCATAATACAGATTGAAAATTTACAGTGGTGAGGTACTATTAAGCAACCTTGCAAAAGGTATGTTTTTATGGAAATTGTACGTAGATTTGACCAATTGAATAAAGGAGATGCCGCGATTGCAGGTGGGAAGGGCGCCTCGCTTGGCGAGATGACCCAAGCGGGAATTCCCGTGCCCGAGGGTTTCGTGGTGCTTGCAGGAGCATTTGAGCGTTTTCTTGCCGAGACTGATTTGGGAGTTGAGATTGATGCGATTTTGCATACCGTTAATCATCAGGAAATTCATACAGTTGAGAAAGCGTCAGAGAAGATTCAGGAGATGATACTTGAAGCAAAAATGCCGCAGGATATTGCATCGACTATCGGAGCTGAATTCGGGCGATTGGGAGCAAAATTTGTCGCGGTGCGCTCATCGGCAACCGCCGAAGATTCTGCAAGCGCTGCATGGGCAGGTCAACTCGACAGTTTTCTTAATACCACTGAAAAGAATGTCCTTGAAAAAGTTCAACATTGTTGGGCATCTCTATTCACTCCGCGCGCAGTTTTTTATCGTTTTGAAAAGGAATTGCATAATACAAAGATTTCAGTTGCGGTAGTGATACAAAAAATGGTTGAAAGCGAAGCAGCAGGTATCGCATTTTCGGTGCACCCAGTCACAGAAGATCGAAATCAACTCATCATTGAAGCGGCTCTTGGGCTTGGCGAGGCGGTGGTGTCAGGGCAAATTACACCCGATAGTTATGTTGTGCATAAAAGTGACCGGTTGATTCTCGATAAAAATGTAGTGACACAAGAACGGGGTCTCTTTAAAAAATCTGGTGAACATGGCGGCAATGAATGGCGCGATATATCTTCATCCGAAGGCGAAAAACAAGTCCTCTCTGACGAAGAAATCTTTGCCCTTTCCGATCTTGTCATCAAAATTGAGAATCACTACAAATTCCCCTGTGATATCGAATGGGCGCGCGAAGATGGCAAATTCTACATCGTCCAATCCCGTCCGATTACTACGTTGAAATAGCCCTATGGATCTTTCTTCTTTTAAAAAACACACTGACTGGGTGAAAGTATGGTCGGGGAAGTGGAGTTTGCATTCCTGCTCACAATTTGGAGGGGAATGGACAGATGGGAATCGTATATCAGGAGATTCAGCCTACGGACTTGTTGTGTACACTCATCGGAAAGGCATATCGGATTGCTGGGTCAGCCAAGCAGAAAAAGACAATTTAGGAGATCGATTAGTTACACAGATTAATGGAGACTCGCATAACGCAAAAAAGCTCGCCGATTCGTTGAAAGAACATGCGGAGCGAGTCCTGTTATTTTTTAAACAGAATGAAGACAAAAAACTAGATGCGAAAATCTACGAGGAATTTTGGAAAAATATTGCAGACTACTACATCCCGCATCTAAGTGTTAAATACATTGTAGATTACTTGTCTCCTGAAGGTTTGGAAAAGTATTTGCCGATATTTGAAGAAGCACGCTTGTATTCAGAACCTGTATTTAGAGAACAGGAAAATTTCATGGAGAGAATTGCAGAACAAGTTGGTAAAGAAAAGGGAATTGCCAAGGAATTGGTATTATCTACAACAAAAGAAGAATTTCGAGCGTACTTTAAAAGTGCTTTTTTGCCAGATAAGAGTGTTCTGGAAGAGAGATTTGGACAATCAATTCAATTTTTTGAGTCTGGGAAGTCACTACTTTTTTCTGGTTTGCAGGTATCAGAAATGGAAAAGATTGTTTTGCCAAAAGTTGGAATTAAAGAAATTAAAGGACAAATTGCGTATAAGGGAAATGTTCGTGGAATAGTGCGGTTGGTTATTGATCCGTTTAAATACAACGCTCCATTTGAAAAAGGAGATATTTTGGTGACTGGGATGACCCGTCCAGAATTCTTGCCTCTTATGGAAAAAGCCGCAGCATTTGTAACGGACGCGGGCGGCATTCTCTCTCATGCCGCAATTGTCGCGCGCGAGATGAAGAAACCTTGTGTGATTGGTACTGGTGTTGCCACCAAAATTCTCAAGGATGGCGACACAGTGGAAGTGGATGCAGATAAAGGAATCGTGAGAATCATAAGATGAAGAAAATAGACCTAGAAAGTATACAGGAAAGCGACCTGACGTATTTTGGCGAACGGGCAGAGCCGCCATTCGGCTCGAGCGCCATTATTTCGGGAATGCAAAATAGGGAATTATCCAGAAGTCTTTTGGGATTGGAAACTATTGTGCGTTGGTTGCAGGTCAATCATTATTTTTATCAATTCGCAGGTGACCTGCTCGAAATAGAAGCGGAAGTAAAAAATAAATTTGATGTATCGAATAATCAATATATCAATAGTCTTATAGAGCAATGTCTTCAAGCGGGAGACAAATTACGAGAAGTCTCGCTCTTATTTAGAAAATATGTTGGAGACAAATCAGCAGACAAAAAAGTTCTTGCAGATGCAATCCTTGTTTACTCTCGAGCGCTGTCTCATTACACAGTATTTTATCAGATAACTTTTTTTGAGCGTCCGCTCGTTGAATTTGCCGAGGAATTGGTAAAGAAATATACTGCAAACAAAGAAGAAGCTCAAAAGTTATATGACACCATCTCTGTCGCGGATCGTTTGACTACGGCAGAATATGAACAAGATGATTTCCTTCGTCTTGCAGGTATACGAGAGGAAGAATTGCCAATTGTCGCAGAGAATCATGCACAGAAATACGGGTGGCTGGGCGTGCGGTATTTTATCGGTGATGCGTGGACAAAAGAAACCGTCTTGAAACGGTTGGAAGGAATCAATAAAACCAAAGCACTTCATGAACTTGAGATTCGACTCGCTCACCGAAAAGAAAGAGAACAAAAGATTGAGAAAGCAATTTCGAGTTTTAGTGTTCAAGACAAACACGTTGTCGATATTATTCGAAAAGTAGTTTATTTGAGAACCCAGCGCGGGGATTTTGTGCATGAATCAGCCGCGATTGTCCGGCCTGTGCTCGACAAGATAGCTCAATTGCTGAACATCTCATACGAAGGTCTTATCTGTCTGTCAGCGGATGAAGTGTCCACTGCACTTAAGGGAGAATTTGATTACGTTTCTCATGTTAAGAACCGTCTGGAGAATTTTTTGATATATCACGTTCAAGGAGATGAGTATAGGATTCTTGAGGGAGCCGAAGTGGTATCATTTGTGCAGAGCCATCCGTTTCTGGACATGACAAAGGACGCCGTAACTGAATTTTCAGGAAAGACTGGGTATGCAGGGTGCGCTCGCGGGACGGTGAAAATCATAAAAACTGGCAAAGATGTCGAAAAATTCGAACGAGGCGATATATTGGTAACTACGATGACCACATCAAACCTGCTGCCTGCTCTTGAGAAAGCCTCGGCTTTCGTGACGGACGAGGGTGGAATTACCTGTCATGCGGCGATTATGGCTCGAGAGATGAGAAAACCTTGTGTGGTTGGAACAAAAATCGCAACGCATGTGTTAAAGGATGGCGATATAGTAGAAGTAAATGCGGATACAGGGGTAGTGAAAATAGTTAAGTAACTAATATGATTGAAAAGTTATCAGAGGAAATATTCAATAAAATAAAGACTGTAGAGTGGGATCCTGCGGTAACGCGTTTCGGTTTTCTTCAATCGAAGGCCATAGTAATGGAAGCGCTAATGCAACCACAGGAAATCGCTTCCGGTGTGATCTTGAAGTATGTGAACACATTATGGGTTCAGGATAAGTATCTTATCGATTTAAAAGATACTCAACTTTTTTCTGATAAATTTCGAGAGGCTTTTTCCAAGGACATCGAATGGCCTCTAACTGTTGTCAAAAAATTTGATAAGTTTGCAGAAGAAAATAATCGCTTTATTCATGAGGTGAAGTTTCTTGAGGACAGTAGTCTCCCTGATCTTATATCGCTCTTCAAGCGTTACATCTCGGTTTTGAAAACAATTCAGGGTTTCTACGTGTTTGCAATGCCACTTACCAATTTTTGCGAGAAAGAGCTATCAAAGGAGCGACCGGACATTCTTGAATATTCGTATTCTTACAAAAAGCTCGATGTAGACTATATTAATGAATCAATACGGAATTTGAAGAAATTGGAAATGCAGGGGAAACTTACAGATAAGGAAATACAATCTCATCTTGAAAAATTTGCGTGGATAAAAACGTCTTATAATCTTATAGAAAATTATACTGAAGAGGACTTACGTGCAGAGCTCAAGTCCGAAGTCGGTTCAAACGAACTTAAGCCTTCACCCGAAAAGCACTTTTTACTTACCGGGCTTCAAGTTGGTATTTTCTGCCGAAACAGAATCAAGGAATCTTCACAGCAGATATGGTTTGCCTTCAGACCTTTGGCGCAGTTGCTTGCACAAAAATTGAAAGCAGATTTGCCATCATTTTATACACTTACCTATCAGGAGGTCCTCGCAGGTTTTGCGGATGAAGCGTTACCAGACAAAAAAGTAATACAGGAAAGACGAGAGGGATTTGCCCACGGTTTTTTGAACAGTGAGGAGATTCTTCTTACAGGAAAGGATTACCAGAAAATTCGCGCATATTTTGAAAGTCCTATACAGGAGGATATCAAGGAAATTAAAGGTCAGATTGCTTGCAAGGGAAAAGTTACCGGTATTGCCAAAGTGATTATGGGTCATAAGGATTTCGGAAAGTTAAACCACGGTGACATTCTAGTGACAAACATGACCACCCCTGATTACATGGTCATTCTTAAAAAATCAGCCGCTATTGTCACAGATGAGGGTGGGCTGTCGTGTCATGCCGCCATCGTGAGTCGTGAATTTAATATCCCTTGTGTTATGGGAACAAAAAATGCCACAAAAGTCCTCAAAGATGGCGATCTCATTGAGGTGGATGCGGACAAGGGGGTTGTTAAAATCCTTAAAAAATGAAAAAACTTACAAAATCTGACCTTAATCTAAGCGAATGGGATTTTGAATTTCAGCAAAGAAATGGGAACTGCATACTTCTGTCTGATTTTCACACCCGAGGACTCTATCAATATTTTCCAGAAGATTTAAAGTTTGGGGTGTTTCGTTACGATTATCTCTTTACAAATTCAAGTCATGGTTATACAAAACTTTCTCAAAGATCTCCCTTGCTCCAGAAACTTCGGGAAGCTCTTCTTAATGAAGACTATCTTGAATATGTGTTGAGAAACTCTGTCGGACAGATGCAATTCTTTCGACAAAAGATGAATTCTTTTAACAAAGAAATACAGAGAACTCACATCACTGACACGGAGTTAGGTGAACTGTGGATTCGATTCGACGCAGCATTCATACGTATTACTCCATGGTTCTACATACCTTGGTATATTTCAGAATACAACATGCTTACTGACCGTGTTAAGTCAGGACTCATTTCGCATAAGAATGAGGTTGAAAAGATTATCGATTTGACGGATGCTCTAACACTCTTGATTTTTCCTGTCAAAAAAGCAGCTTTTCAAGAAGAGCAAGGATATTTTTTTGAACTGGTGGGTATCGCTGAAAAAGAGAAAGATTTTGAAAGCAATAGTATTTTTCAACAAAAGCTCAACACGTACCTTGATGAATATAGTTGGATGAAGACGTACTTTGTCATGCCTCTTGCTCCGCTTGATAAGAAAGAACTTATCGAAAAAATTAAGAATGCTCTTATGAAAGGGGCACATCGTGATTTTACTCTTCAGCAAGAAATGCATAAGAAAAATAGAGAGAAAGCAGAGGAATTACTCACAGTGCTCCAGAGTGATTCCACACTCATAAAAGACATTGCGTGGGCACGAAGGTTGGGCTGGGTGCTAACCGCCGGTGTAGATGAGGCGATGAGAGCGGGGGCACAGTTCAAACCCTTACTTGAACTTGTCGCATCACGTCTTAGTATTACCACAGGTGAATTACAGCACCTGACTTCAGAAGAAATACTACGAGCGTTGCAGGGAAAAGCACAAATCAATCCAGTTGAATTGAAGGAACGCGGTGACGCTTTTACCTTCGCTCTGCTTTCGGGTGAGTCGATGATTGCAAGTGGAGATGAAGGGCGAGCATTGAGTGAATGGATAGAAAACTCTTTCAGTGTTTCTAAGGCTGGAATTATGGAATTTAAGGGACAAAGCGCTTCGCGTGGGGTTGCGATAGGAAAAGTAAAAATTGCATCTTCACCAAAAGATTCGTACTCACTGAAGGAGGGTGAGATACTAGTCTGTTCTATGACTGGTCCTGATTATGTGCCTGCAATGAAACGAGCAGGGGCTATTGTAACGGTTGAAGGAGGATTGCTTTCTCATGCGGCCATAATGTCTCGAGAATTTGGCAAGCCCTGTATTGTTGGTACAAAAGTAGCAACCCAAGTCCTAAAAGACGGCGATCTCATTGAGGTGGATGCGGACAAGGGGGTTGTAAAAATAATCAAGAAAGCAAATGGATAAGAGGCCGGTATACACGAAGTATTTCTCCAGAGATTTTACACTCGCCACAATCGAGGTGTGGTGGAGAGCTGAAGCAGTCAACCCTAAAATTTGGACAACAAAACAACAACCTTTTTTACCCTATATTATTTTTGAGTATACGGGAAAGGTAATCCAAGGTTTCTACAACCAGCAAGGTATTCGGTGGGTTGAACAGTTGCTTATTGATGAAGCTCTACGCACTGGTAGTTTTTCTTACATTGAGATTCCATTTCGGAAAGTATTTGAGAAGATAAAAAATATATACGAAAACGAACCCATTTTGTCGCACAAAGAGCTTGTAGAGTTTCTACAAGCATATGAATCCATGTGGACATGGTTTGAAGCAGTCTGGTGGGGGTGGGAGTCCTCGCTTTTTGATCTGTATAAAGACAAGCTGGGTGAACAATTTTCGAGTCTCATGAAGCTTCGCAAGGAAACGGAACGTTTTGTGCCTGGATCGGAAGCGACGATTAGAAAATCACTTGAAAAATTATATCCGGCACTCGGTGATTTAGTTGCGGTTTTGCAAATCAAAGAGATTGAGAATAATACGCCGCCTTCTCTGGAAATCTTGAGACAGAGAGCTTCAGGTTATTTCTTTACAAACAATGAGTTGTATGTAGGTGCGTCACGCTCTTTTGTTGAAGAGAAATTTAACATCCAATTTGAGGAGATTAATGTGAAAGCAGATCTCAAAGAGTTTAAGGGGCAATCAGCGTTCAAAGGGATTGTTCGAGGTGTTGCAAAAGTTTTATATGGTGTTCGCGAGATAGACAAAATAAAATCAGGGGATATTATTGTGGCGCCCATGACACTGCCGGATTTTCTACCAGCGATGAAACGAGCAGCAGCATTTGTAACTGATGAAGGCGGTGTGGTGTGTCATGCGGCGATTATGGCACGTGAATTACAGAAACCCTGCATTGTTGCAACCAAAATTGCTACCAAAGCTTTGAAAGACGGAGATGAAATTGAGGTGGATGCAAATACAGGAATTGTAAAAATCTTAAAACGAGCGTAAGAAATATCCGATGGAATCGTGGAAGAAAAAAAGAGAATGGGATTTTATAGTGAATAGGACATATGTGCCTTTTTCACTCTCGTCATCTTGTTTTAATACCTGCAAGAAATATCTAGATAAAGTGTTATCGGTACCTATTGATGACATCTACGCTAGTTACAAAGATGACAATTATTTTGGTAAAGGGAGTAGAGAAGCTTTTGCTGAAGTACAGTTAAAGAGATTAAGAGAGGAGGGACCAGCGTTTCTGTGGCATATGGGCGATATATGTGAGAAAGAGGGGAACAAACTCCTTGCTTATACGAACACTCTTTATGCAAGTGACGTAAGCCAGAAATCGCATACGCATATCGCAGGTGTACTCATGGAAATTTCTGACAGACAACGGGCATTTTCAGTTTTTCTTCTGTATGTACTATCGCTTGACGCTTTTCTGGACAGTGAGCTCTCAAGGATTATCAAAAAGTATGTCACTGATTCCCGTGACATCTTGGAATGGAAGAAGGTTTTGTCTGAACCAATCAAACTTAATGAGGGTCAGTTTGAGCAACTCTCGCTATTAAAGATACTCTCATCTATAGGAGATAAAAAAGATATTACAGGAGAAAACAAATTGCTATTAAAGGGTATTCAAGACCATTTGAAACGGTTTAGCTGGTTATCCCTACGTTGGTTGATAGGCAAGCCTCCTAGTTCCAAAGATATTATGGAAAGAATGGAACATCTCTTTGATATAGGGGAAATTCCAGAAAAAATAAAGATGTTAGAACATAAGCCCGCTGAGGTGGAAAAATTAGCTGAAGAATTCATCAAAAAGTTTTCTGTAGAGGAAACCGATCGGAAAATGATTTACATGGTGAAAGAATATGTATATCTGCGCACTTATAGGACAGATGTCATTAATCAAGCTCTCTTTCATACCATACCTTTTCTTGAAGAGGCGGCTAAGCGTCTATCGATCAGCTATGCAGAAATTCTTTACCTATCACCCGAAGAAATCTCGGAATCTTTGAGGGTTGGAAAGTTGTTGAGTAAGATACGCATTGATGAGCGGAAAAAATCTTGGGCACTTTTCCGAGATGTAGGAGGATTGCTGATTCTCCAAGGGAAAGATGCAGATGAATTTGCACAGATTCAAGACTTTATAAACGAAGATCTGAAAGATATTAAAGAGATATCAGGTCAGGTTGGGTTTGCGGGCAAAGTGCAGGGTATCGTAAAAGTGGTTTTGACCCCGCATGATATTGATAAGGTTAAGCGAGGAGATATTTTGGTAACCGTGATGACGTTCCCGTCTTATATTGCGGCAATGGAAAAAGCATCTGCGTTTATCACTGACGAGGGAGGTATCCTCTGTCATGCGGCGATTGTTGCTCGCGAAATGAAAAAACCCTGTGTAATTTCGACCAAGATCGCAACAAAAGTTCTCAAGGATGGAGATAGTGTAGAAGTTGATGCCAATAATGGTATAGTTAAAGTTCTAAAAAGAACCGAGTGAATATAAAAATTATAAAAGATACCATATCGATTGACGAAGCCAAAGAAATCGGCAAGGAGTTTTATGATGATATGGTAAAAGGAGCTATTGATATTGCAAACGGTGTTGTCGCGCTTGGAGGCGAATATCATATTGATGCGGCAACCGTACTCACTGATGCAGGCTCAAGTGCGGTGAATATTTGGGGTTTCAATATTGTCTTTAATAAACCCAAAGAGGAGAGATTGGAATATACGGCGCTTATCAATATCAAACCATCTTTGGGTAATAGAGAGATGTATATTCAAGATGACAAAATTCGGCAGAGAATAAAGGAAATTGTAGATGCAAAAGTTATATGAGTGTAGTACGCACACCACGATTTTTGATCGCAAATTTAGGCAGTGAAGTCTCGCGTCTTTTGGATTGGAAAGAAAAAGGGGATAGAGAAAATGCCGAGAAATGTCTGGTACGAGCACATGTGATTCTCAAGCAACTTAGCTCTGCGCCTGAAATGAAAGCAAGAGGAGCTGAACTCTCTCTCTTAGAGGATGTGATTGATGACACGGTGCGGGAATCTCCCAAATATGAGATACGTGGGGATGCCTTGAAAGAGTATTTTTATCCATTTGCATCTCGAGCGTTTTTATAAAAAAGGAAAACCCGCGGGCGATTGGTGGTCGCGCGCGGGCTTCTTGAGAACTGAACGGGTCGGAGTTAAACGGCGGGACAGGGGATGTGGTTCCAGATAGGACTCCCATCTTCTGTGATTCCCACCTCGATGATTTCACACTCGCCCATTGGGTGGTAGAGGAGATGGCGACGAGCTGTCTCATTTGTTCCCGCCATGTAATATGCGAGAATGGGATTGAGCCACCCGTGGCCGGCGACAAGGACGTTGAATTTCTGGCCGCGGTCCGCTGACACATCTTGGATTTGCAGATTGAGTTTTGCCAGTGCATGGGCGGCGAACTCGTCCATCGCTGTGGCGACTTCTTTGTGCTTCATGATATCAGCGAGTCCGACGCTCCCCATGATTTCGTAGGCGGCGTCGAGCACACCCGACTGACGGGTTTCTTGTCCGTACTCGATGACCAGTTCTTTAATCGTGGTATCTTCGGGGCTCTGGATGTTGAGTGCGACTAGCGTATCCCACACACGTATGAGCGGGGAGCGATAAGTCACATTGAACGACCGTGTCTCAAAGACGGATTTCATGGCAGCGCACTGCTTCTGTCCTTTGCTCGAGATACGTCGGTCCGAGTCATGACCACCATCTGCGGCGACCGCATGCGCGTGTCGGAGGAAGGTGAATTTGGTGTTGTGTCGAGTAAGTGCAAATCCTCCACGGAGGAGTCTTGCTACAATGGTTTGGTTCAGTTTTGAGTTCATTCAGTAGGTTGGTTGGGGGTTCAGATATTGTTTGGTAGAGAAAGCTCGGATCGGCAAGACCCAATTTAGCTCTCAAGGTTCAGTTGCGTACTTCTTATATTATAGCACGAAATATTGCCATTAGTCAATATCTTGGCCGTATTGTTGATCCCGTTAGAGATCGCGGCCGCTCGAAAAACACATATTTACAGGCTCTAATTGACCGCGACCTATCTCTAACGGGGTTGACGTAATCGTCAAAAAACGGAACAATGAAGCCATTGTTTCAACATGACTAAACAGGAGGTAATTACGTATCTAAAAAGTAACGAATTTGACTCTGCACGGGCAAATGCGGCTTTTATGTTTTGTGAGATTGCTTTCGGTGCATACGTAGAATCGGATAAGATTCATCACTCACCGTTTTCTCCCTCCTTCTGTTACTTATGGAAAGAGGATGCGACTGCTTTCCATCAGATTATTGCACGGCATATTATTGCGGATACTGGCAAGCGGTTATATCAAGACTATTGCAAAGACCCAAAGACGCTTGATGAAAAAATAAAAGAGCATTTGCACTTTGAAGCAGGACTTGATTTTGTCTGGCAGAAATATTTTAAAGTTAGAGGAAAAGCATCCCCAAAAGAATTGTCTCCGATCTTTCGCGAGTTACTCGAATACTCCATTCATTGGTGGTACTACGGTGCGATTGGAGAAGATAAAGGTGGAGTGATTCACACGGACATAGTTCCAAAGTTTGCAGAACGTCACCATCTTTCGCTTTCGGATGCCGATCATCTGTTTAATACGCTCTCTCATCCAGAGACAAAGACGATACTCAACATAGAGCGCGAGTATTTTTTGAATATCTGTTTGAAATTATCCAGAAAAGAAAGTACTGATGCCTTGGTAAAAAAGTATCTTGGCGAATTTTTCTGGTTCAAGTCGGATTTCTACAAGGCGGTTGAAATAACTTCCGCTTCGCTTCTGTCTGATGCACAAAAATATTTAGCCGAGAAAGGAGCAGAGGGAATACAAGCTGAATTTGATGCGATGCAACAAAATTTTGCGCGTCTGCATGAGGAGAGAACATCGCACATGAAAGATATTGTGTTGACTGATGAAGACAAAAGAGATCTTGCGTTTGCCGAGAAGAATATATTGTGGATTGATTATCGCAAGCGAGGGATGATGAAAGATTTTTATTATCTCGTGATGATTATTACTAATGTTGCACAGCAGGTTGGCATGCGCTATTCAGAATTAAGCGCCTACATGTCCGATGAATTTGCACATTTTCTAGAGACTGGCGAGCGCGTGTCGAAAGAGATTATTGATCAGAGGAATGAAGGTGTGTTTGCGGTTTGGGAAAAAGGAAAGAAACGCCAGCTTTTTTATGGCGCAGATGCGCACGAGCTTTTCAAAGTATATTCATCACTATCGAACGACACAGAAGTGAAAGGCCAAGTGGCGAGTAGAGGTGGAGTGAAGAGTGTATCTGGTGTTGTTCGGATTATTCATCAGCCGGACACCGAAGTTTTTAATGAAGGAGAGATTTTAGTAACTTCCATGACTCGTATTGAGTTTGTCCCGCTGATGCGCAAGGCAAAAGCAATTATTACAGATGAAGGCGGTATTGCCTGTCATGCCGCTATTGTGTCTCGAGAGCTTGGACTGCCCTGTGTTATTGGTACGCGAATTGGAACAAAAGTCCTTAAAACCGGCGATACGATAGAGATTGATTTGGAGAAAGGAATTGTCACGATTTTGAAACATGCGTAAAGAAGAACTAGACATTTTGTTGAAAGATGATTGGTATATCCAAAGCGGCAATCTTACGCCGGTGTTTCTAATGGTCGCGTGGTTTTCGGGTTTTGAGATGAAAAAAGAATTGGGGGTGGGGTATTCTGCAGGGTTGTTTACTTCAAAAACTGAAGGCGGTGATCTCTATTATCGAGTCAGCGATCTTGAACGATTGCACGATTTTGCATTCGGTAAATGGGAGAAAGACAAGAATTATTTCAAGGAGGTACGCAAAAATTATGTTGTTTCGCAAGAACCGCATACAAAAAATCTTGAAGAGATAGACCGTACTGATTTGTCCACGTTGTCGGATACCGAGCTATATACGTTTATCCAGAAAACCATGCGCGCACTGACGGATTCGGTTGGTGCAGCACATATCATCGAAGCGCTTGCAATTCCAAGCGATGTACGTTTGAAGGTTGCCCTTAAGCCTTTTACTAAAGATGAGAAAGAACTCAGCGAGGTGTTTGTCTCGTTGACAAATCCTGATTCACTATCTTTTGCGCAAGAAGCAGAAGAAGAATTACGAGCGATAGGAAAATTTCCAAAGAAGGAGCGAATGGAGGCGATATCAAAATATATTACAAAATGGGGATGGATGCGTAATTCATATGCGGGTCGCAGGCGGATGACAGTTGACGAAATTGCGGGTGAGGCGAATGCTCTACTTCGTATGAAAGGTGGAAAGATACAAAACGAGAAAGATAAAAAATATTGGATAGAAAAACTTTCTCTCCCCTCCGAACTTGTGGATCGGTTCGAGGTGCTTTCTTTTGTGACTGATTGGCAGGATGAACGGAAAAAATATATTCTGCTTGCAGTTGAAAGGCTCGAAACACTTCTTGAGGAATTGTCCCGTCGCACAGTGATTCCTCTGAATGATTTGAGGTATGGATTACCTCCTGATTTTAATGAGTCCCTCCCATCTCGTGCGACAGAATTGTCAAAACGTCGTGCGGGTATGTGTGTGGTCGCGGTTCCAGAAGAAATCTTGATTTTAACGGGTAAAGAATATGAATCAGCCGTCTTAGTTCTAACTAAAGGACATACACACGAAGGGGATGAATTGCGTGGCACGGCTGCATCCTTAGGAACAGTGCGCGGGCGGGTGAGAGTGTGCACTACACTTGAATCACTCAATGAGATTAAAGAAGGGGAAATTCTTGTCGCATCGATGACACGTCCCGAATATCTGCCCGCCATGAAAAAAGCGGCCGCATTTGTTACGGATGAAGGTGGAATTACCTGCCATGCCGCTATTGTGGCGAGAGAAATGGGCAAACCATGTGTGATCGGCACGAAAGTTGCGACCAAAGTGTTGAAAACTGGCGATCTGGTCGAAGTGAAAGGAAATCATGGAGTTGTACGGATACTATGACCAAAGAGGAAATTATTGCGCAGATAAATACGTCGACTGAATGGTTCCCTAAAAGTTATGCGGGGTATCTTTTCGGTATTCATATTCAGGCAATGGGACTTTCGCTTGGATCAAAGCGGTTTCCGTACGCGCAATCGTTTGGGCTTGTCTATCAAAATAAAACTGCTCGAGATAGCTGGGATTGGTTTTGGTCAACCAGTGAGATGCAAGACAAGCGGAATCTATTACTTGATGCGGCAATTGTTGACCGTTCGTTTGCACCTGTATTTTTCTCTGAATGGGAGAAACGATATCGGGCATTTACTGAATATTTCAATACTATCGGTGATGTGTGTTTGGAGGAGCTTTCTCCGGAACAGTTCCAGTATTTGTTGAAACATCTCTATGAGCTTGAAGTCGAACAAGCATCATACGGGTATGTAGTTGATGCATTTCTTACGACAGGCACTGATGACTGGCTGCAGCAAATTATTATTGGGGAATTGGGAGAAAGGGCGACACATGAAGTAATTACCACGTTCACGGCTTCGGTGTTTAGTTCATTTGTGAGTGATTTTGAGATGGTGATCCTTCGTATTGCTCTAGCTATACAAAAACATGAAACTGAAGAGAGTATTGCTTCACTGGTTCGTTCCGCAGAAAGAAATTATTTTTGGGTACGAACAAATTATCTTGATTACAAACGAGTGAGTGCCTCTGATATTCGTCTTGAAGCAACCAAACTCGCAGAGTCATCACCAGATGTTGAAGATATTCTTCATGCAAAACAGGGTATGCCTAACGCCCATCGCAAAGCAAAAGAGGTGTTATGCAAGACATTCGGGGTTTCAGAGCGTTTGAAAAACGTACTTCGCATTGCCGAATTGTTCAGTCATATTCAAGATAGAAGAAAAGAATGCGTATTGCGCACCAACACGATATTTTATGAGTCTCTTGCCTTAATTGCTCAACGAAACAATTTTGATTCTAAACTTATTTTTTACACGCTTCCGGAAGAATTTTTTGCCTTTTTGAAAGGAATTCCTATTGATTGGAATTTAGTATCGCGAAGATATACAGAAGGGATTTTGATTTTGTATGCAAAGGCTGATTCCTACCCTCTATACGCAGATGAAATTAATTCAAAAATAAAAGTTGATCACTTGTTTCCAAAATTAGGAGCAGTGGTTGAATTGCATGGATCTTCCGCATTTCGCGGAAAAGTTACAGGAATTGTCCGAGTGCTTCGCAATACGAAAGAGATTGCGGAATTTAAGGAAGGTGAAATTTTGGTTGCAAATCAAACTACGCCGGAATTTGTTGTTGCTATGAAAAAAGCGGCGGCGGTAGTCACCGATCAGGGCGGAGTAACCGCGCATGCGGCGATTATCTCCCGCGAACTTAAAGTGCCCTGTATAGTTGGTACCAAAAATGCCACTAGAATACTAAAAACCGGCGATATGGTCGAAGTGGACGCGGAGAAGGGAGTAGTGACGATACTCAAATGAAGAAATTTCAACTAGCATGGACAGGAGAACAACCGTTACTGAAAAATGATATTCAGACGGAGCGGTATATTTTCCATCGGGATATAACGGGAAACGTTCTTTCTGAACAAATTATGTGGAGTCTCAAGGGTTACCTCGAATGTTACTTTCCTGTGGATGATGTAGAGAGTGTGGTATATGAAGATGGAAAGAAATTTCTTAATCCTCTCTTTGCTTCAAAAACTATTTCTGATGCAAAGGAAGCTGCTCACCAGTATTGGAATGTTATCAAAAACATACGATTAAGTTTCAATCCCTCGCTTTCTAATGACGAACTCTTAAAATATTTTGAAGAATATCGTGTTGTTGAACGCAAAGTACTCGCATATTTTATGTGTTCCCGAGAAGAAGTAATGGCTCCTGTGGAAGAGCAACTCGCAGAAATTGTGAAAGAGAAATATAGAGATGATTATTTGCAACCATATATTACACTTACCACACCAAAAGAAGACGATCTTCTGTATCAAGAGAAATGTGATGTCCTTTTATTGTCAAAGAATCCAACTGACGAGAGCATACAAGAACACGCCTTGAAATATCCGCTCATGCTTTTTAATGTTGAATCTGAAGCAGAAGGTGCAAAGATAATTAAATATAGACTTACACCAGAAGAGCTCAAGAAAGCAAAGAAGGAAGTAGAAAACTATAAGCATGGGAAGGTGTTACTTAAAAAGGAACAACAAGAGATATTAACTCTGTTGAAATCTAAGGAAGCAGAAGACATTACTTATTTTATCCAGCAGTCTTCTCTCTGTCGCTTAACACTAAAAGCGTGTTGGGGTGGAGCCCATTATTTTTTAATGCTGTTCTTCTCACACCTTGCCGATAAAGCAGGAGTAACCCATAGAGAGTTTGTTATGTTCTCAAGAGTTGAAGATGTGATTCGGTTACTACAGTCGAGTGTTTGGCTTTCAGGACAAGAATTGCAGAATAGAAAAAGGGCATATCTGCTTCACTATAAAGCCGACGGCGTAAGTTTTGTCAGTGGTGTTGAGGCGGAACAGAAAAAGATACAGATACTTGATTCAAGTCAGCCCTCCCAAGAATTACAGGAGTTCAAGGGAACAATTGCACATAAAGGGAAGTTTCAAGGAACAGTTGTTTTAGTAAAAGTAGATACCCCAAGTGAAATTCATAAAATTGCGGGCAAGATAAACAAGAAACATGTTTTGGTTACTGGAATGACTAACCCAAATATGACTATGTTGGTGAATAAAGTGGGAGCAATTCTTACTGACGAGGGAGGCATGGCGTGTCATGCCGCCATTATTTCCCGTGAGTTTAAAATCCCCTGTTTAGTGGGTTGTAAAATTGCTACACAGATTTTGAAGGACGGTGACCTAGTTGAGGTGGACGCCGAGAGGGGAATTGTGAGAATATTACAGAGATGAAATTCATAGACGAATCAAAACAGTATCAACGATTGTTCCACTTTGAGGGGATTGATTTTTTGATGAGTGATGCATGGATGGGCTTTTATAAAGGTTTCTATGCACTGGAAACTGCTATTGATGACAGTTGGTACTGCTGGCTTCCTAAAAAAGTACTTGAAGCACAGCTTGATGATGGCGCAGAGTTTTTTGCCGACACTAAACGGTTTAACGAATATTTCAATGCCCATGTTGAATATCTCAACAAGCTCTTAGAAATATTTGATTCGGAGATAAAGAAACCCGAAATACTTACCAAACAAAATGTTGAGAAATTTCTTGGACATTGGTGCTTGGCGACATCGTTCTTTTACCGAACCGAGTTTTTCTATACCGATAAGGCATATAAACTCTCCGTAAATAATCCGGTGATGCAAGAAAATCTGATGAGGAATTACAAACTCAAAGAGCGTTCGAGAGTGGAGATTTTTAACTATCCTTGGTTTGGCGAGGACTCATATTTCCGCCAGATGTCTCGCAAGCTTGAAAAGCAGTTTGGTGTGAGTATACATGACCTCAAATACTACGGGGTCAATGATATCTACAAACTTTTTGATGGAGTGAAGGTTGATTCGCAAGTGACCAGAGATAGGAAAGAAGCGAGGGTGATTATTGGGGAAGGTAATACAGTTACGGTCCATGCCGGAGCGCAAGTCAAAGACGATATTCTTACGTTATTAAAACAGGCGGGAGAAGAAATTCCCTCTGAAATTCAGATTCTAAAGGGTATTCCTGCAAGCAAAGGAAAAGTTATTGGACGGGTTAAGGTTATTGTTTCTGATCCAAAGACATTTGATTCGCTGGCAAAAGAATTTGAGAGAATGGAAAAAGGAGATATTTTGGTTGCCGAAACAACTTCACCCGAATTTATGCCTGCGTGTGAAAAAGCGTCTGCGATTCTCGCTAATCAAGGAGGATTACTTTCCCATGCTGCGGTAGTCTCGCGTGAGTTTGGGATTCCTTGTGTGGTTGCACTCAAGTACGCAACTCATGTACTAAAAGATGGATATATTGTTGAAGTTGATGGCGAGAAAGGAACGGTGAAAATCTTGGAGAGGAAATAAAGGGTATTAACCCTAGGTCAAATCCTAGACACAAAAAGCATTCGCTTCGCGAATGCTTTCACCCCCCCACGGGCGAGATATTAAACCCTTTGTTGCCGTCGCACCACGAGAGTACTTCCGATTTCTACATTCGCTATGCTCGTAAGAAATCTAGGTCGCTCGTTCGGGAGAGAAAACGAAGATACTTTTTCTCTCCGTACCACAAGAGTGCTTCCAATTTCATAGTCGCTTTGCTCCTTGAAATTTAGGTTGCTCACTCGCTAGGCAATAAAAGAGTCAGCCCAACCGCAAGCGGTTGGGCTGATGAAGAAAGAGGCGGCTACATCTCGAAGGATTGGGGAGGGAAGTAGCGGGCGACGACACGGTACATGCCGCCAAGGATGGCGATCATGCACGGTTCGTAGTCCTGTTGGAACTGGACTGGGAAGGGGTTTGCTACGTTGGCATTGAACATCCTGCTCCGATCGCCGCAGAACTTGAGGAGTTCTCGGGCAACGTCATCTGCGGCGCAGACAAAGAGATCGTAATCGTCGAGCTTCAGTGTTTCAACGTGACGACGTGTGTGGCCACCGATGTGAAGTCCAAGGAATTTCGCGGCGGCGACACCAAATGGGGCAGGTTTGCCACCTGTTTTCGCGTAATCACCGACTCCGGCGCTCTCGACAATGACGTCAGTGTAGCCTGCACTGGTGAGATACATGTGCAGAACGGCGGCCATGACTGGGCTTCGGTCGGAATTTCCGAGGCAGAGACAGAGGATTTTGTGGGGAGTGCTCAAGGTACTTCCTTTCAGTTTGTTCCTCACACATTACTGCGGAGGAGGTTTTTGTGATCGATTTACACTATAACACGATATAATATCTATTGTCAAACAGTTTTAATATAAGGTAGTATCATCTGTATGGAACAGAACGCAAAAAGAATATATAAGCGAATGTTTGAAACTCGTGCTGTTCGACCGTACTATACCGCTGCCCACATAGGATTTTTTGCTAAAACTTTTTTTGATTTTGCAGGGTTTGAATACAAGAATGTGATTTATCTTGTCTCTCCTGATATGTCTAATCGGGCGTATTTTGACGTTGAGGAAATGAATCAAGCTGGCGAGTATTTCAGAAAAGTCTGGGAGGATCCAGAAAGAATAAAAAGTTTATTAACCGATGTACGGAAGACGCTGTTTACTGAAGCAAAGGAAATGGAAGAGTGGGCATGGAAACAAGTTTGGAAAGAAAAAGAGACCTTGGCTTTACTTGTGGATGTGCAGACACTCTTCAATCAAATGCTAAAAACCTTGGCCCGCATGTTTATCAGTAATCCGCAGCACGTCAAATCTCTTGAAGAGAAAATAACAACTCTTCTTGATAAGTACCAAGAAAAAGACAAGTTATTGCGCGCCTCAACTTATTGGCCGGAAGATTTACCTTGGGCACAGGAAGAAAAAGAAATTGAAGAGGCATACAAGCGTTGGTCGATTCTTTCTGTTGATGCACAGAATATTTTACTCCAAAAATTTGTGACTCAATATGGATGGTTTAATGAAATAGAAGGAGAGAAACCATTTGATGCGGATCATTATAGAGAAAAGATTCTTTCTTTTGTAAAAGAAGGTGTGAAGACGCCTGACATTCCAGTTCCGCCGGAGATTTTGAATCTAGGGAGACTTATTGGAGAACTTGGTTGTTTGCGATTTTGGACAAGGTATCATTTCATGCATCTTCGCTATCATCTTAAGAAAATCCTTGAGGAATTAGTTTTCCGAAGCAAACAGCCTGATCTTGAGTTTGCTACTGTAGAAGAAATGATTGCGTTTTTCTCGGGACAAAAAATTGATATGGAAGAAATTCGACGCCGTAAGTCAGGATATGTGTCAATTTTAAATAATCGTTGGGCTGTTTTACTTACTGGTGAAGAGGCAGACAAATATAAAAAGCTGGTAGCTGAAGATTTTAGTGCTGTCAGCACCTTCAAAGGGAGTGTTGCAAATAAGGGAAAGGTCATAGGCCGTGTTCGTGTCGTCAGTTTTGTCACATCTGATTACAATGAACAAGTAAGTGCGTTTCAGAAGGGAGAGATTTTGGTAACGGGTATGACACGTCCACAGATTGTCCATTTATGTGCAAAAGCAGCGGCAATTGTAACTGATGAAGGAGGAATTACCAGTCATGCTGCGGTTGTGGCTCGAGAGTTGAATGTACCCGCTGTTATTGGGACACAAATTGCGACAAAAATTCTACAAACCGGCGATTTGGTGGAGGTGGACGCGGAGAAGGGAGTGGTAACGATTTTGAAACGTGCCGAAGAAAAATAAAAAAGTAATGGCGTTTGGAACATTTGATGGTTTACATATTGGGCACCATTATTTTTTGCGTGAAGCAAAGAAATTAGGAGATTATCTAATTGCAGTTGTTGCGCATGATGAAGCAGTCAAGACACTCAAAAAGAGAATACCGAATTTAACCATGGAAGAGCGGGCGGCGGCACTTGCCGCCGCTAAGCTTGTCGATCAAGTTGTTATTGGTGACCGAGTGCAGGGAAGTTGGGAAATTTTCGCGAAGCACAAACCTGACGCTGTTGCGATTGGGCATGATCAGCATGAACTTCGAGAGGATTTGCAATCCCATTTTCCTAATATAGAAGTAAAAGTTATTGGAAAACAGGAGACATTTAAACCTCTAGCAAAGAAACTTTCTGATTTTCCGATTGAGTTAGTACGGAAGACGAGTTCTGATTTTAATAAAAATTTCCATTCTAAGCTTTTTACCCTTTTTGCTGCATCTGAAAGTGAACTCCATGCATTTTCAGAACGGTTTTCACCTCACTATGGATATTGTTTCGGGTTCCAAGAAGGAAATGAGGGGAATTGGTTTCTAGATTGGGACAGTGTACAGCAAGTTCGCGATTGGATTGTCGATAAAATCAAGAAAGAAGGAAGCATTCCTTTTTTAAATATACAAATTGGATGGCGGAAAGATTGGCAGTCCTATGATGAAATCAGAGAAAAGATTGACCAGACAAATTTCAAGATGCTTTCAGATGAGGATCTCTGTGATTTATTTGAACAATTCCACATCGGGTACCTTTTAGCCGGTTCAGTTGCATATATGGCGGACACTTTTATGTCCACTGGAGAGATTGATTGGCTTGAAAGTGTTATTTCCCAAGAACTCGTTGCTAAAGGCGTTGTATCCAAAGATGTTCCAGAAATCGTCCGCACACTGACAAATCCCCTGATTGATTCATATACATTAGAAGCAGAGTGGAAACTTATAGAAATTGCTACTGCGATTGAGAAAGTGTACCCAACTGACTTGCCGTCGCTTGAGACAATGCAGGCAGAGCAGCCGAGGTTATATAAGAAATTAGAAGCTCATACGCGGTCTTTTTTCTGGATACACAACAATTATTTTGTTGCCGAAGTTCTGACTATTGATTTCTTTTATTCTGAACTGCAAAAAAAGTCTGAAGAGCTACGAGCGTCAAAATCTTCGTTTGTAGAAATTATGGAGAAGAGAAACAGAGGTAGAAAGGTAGCTAAGAAAAAGCGCGATGATACCTTCGAAAAGATTAACCTGTCGAATTTTACTCGAGAATTGATCAAAGTCGCATGGCTTTTTGCAGAATGGAAAGATGAACGCAAAAAGGGATCATATATAGGCATGCATTATTACGATCTTTTTCTCGAAGAGCTCTCCCGTCGGGTTTCATATTCAAAATCAGATCTTACCTTCTTGATTTTTCAGGAAGTAAAAGCAGTCTTGCTTGAAGGAAGAGATGTCGCCGAGTTGATCGCACAGAGAAAGGAAAGAACTTTCTACGCAGTAACTCCTGAAGGATATTTTATTGCCGAGGGTGCCACAGCACAGGGCTTTTTCGAAGCAGGTGCACGAGAACATAAAAAAGAAGTTGAATGGAAGGGGGTTCCCGCGTGCCGTGGATTCGCCACAGGCCACGTTCATATTGTACGTACTGCTGAAGACATGAAGTCTTTTGTGAAAGGAGAGATTTTGGTAACCAATCAAACAACTCCGGAGTTTGTGCCCATCATGAAGAAAGCAGTAGCAATTGTTACAGAACAAGGTGGAGTTACCAGTCATGCGGCGGTTATTTCGAGAGAACTCAATGTGCCTTGTATAATCGGTGTGCGGGATATCACGCGAGTTTTAAAAACTGGCGATAGGATTGAGGTTGATGCAGAGAGAGGTGTTGTAAGGAAAATGCTATAATTTTATTTATGGAGTATATACAAGGGTTGACTCGAAAAGAGTTGTCCAAATGGACGGGAAAAGAGTGGTATCACCAGCGATTTGATGGGTCGCCCTATTTTATCCATTTTATCGCCGAGGCACAGATTGATTTTCATATTGAGAGGAAGAAAGGGACGAATTTCGATGTACACTACTGTTTTTTTGAAAACGGCAAGGCAGATTGGTATATGGAGATGGAAGATATCAAGAAAATATATACAGCAGTCATAAAAAATGGTGGCGGCGACATTTCTTATAGCACAAAGTTTATTGCAGAATGGGATGGAGATGAAAAAGCTTTTTATGCACTGTGCGAGCATATTGGAGAGACTGATCTGGCAAAACTTACCGACAAAGAACTTATTACACTTCACAATGAGTTTGTCGAGACAGTGCTTTCTCGAAACAGTTCAAGTTCAACCATAGACGGGTTTGCATTAGGGACTGACGAGATTGTCGCGGCTCATATCAAAAAGTTATACGACGCATCGCCTCTTAAAGACACCATGAGGCTCAATGAGTTATTTTCGATTTTGACTGCGCCAGTCCACCTTTCATTTATCAACGAAGCAGAGGTATCGCTCATTAAGATTGCGCTTGCGGTTCGGAAAGATCCTGCACAGAGAACAAAACTACTCCAGAGACATCAACAGGAATTTTTCTGGATTCATAATAATTATGTTGATGCATATGTGCTTTCAGTCGAACATTTCAATACAGAACTTGAAAAGTTGCTTGCATTGTCGGAGGATTTAAATGTAACACTGAAGAAAATTGAAGAAACTCCCGCGCGACATATTGAAGAGAAGAAGAAGTATTGGTCGCTGGTGGAGCAGGATAAAGAGCTTGAGTTCCTGCTCAAGGTCTCGGAAGACTTTACCAAATGGCAGGATGATCGTAAAAAAGCAACGCTGTGGACCATGCACTATGGGTCGCTGATTCTATCTGAAATAGGTAAACGTACAAACATATCACTTGAGCTGATTAAATACATGAGTCCACGCGAAGTAGGAAAGATTTTTGACATCACTCCTTCTAGTGAAGATTTTAAAAAACGCAAAGAGAATTGCGTATTCTTTTGGGATACAGAAGGGCATGAGGTGCTTGTCGGTAAAGAAGCCGATCAGGTGAAAGAAACTATACTCAAGACCACTGATTTATCACACGTGAATGATTTCCGTGGTTTGACGGCTTGCATGGGTAAGGTGGTGGGCACGGTGAAAATCATAAAGAGCGCGAAAGAAGTTGATAAAGTGAATGAAGGGGATATTTTGGTTGCGGTTATGACACGACCTGATTATGTTCCTGCGATGAAAAAAGCGGCGGCGATTGTAACTGATGAGGGAGGGGTGACTTCGCATGCGGCAATTGTTGCACGCGAATTAAATAAGCCTTGTGTAATTGGTACCAAAATTGCAACCAAAGTGCTCAAAGACGGCATGACGGTGGAAGTAAACGCAGATCACGGACTGGTCTCAATCCTCTAACATGACGCCGGAGGAGATAAAAAAGAAAATTTTAGAATATAAGTGGGAGCATTGGGCAGACAGACCGTTTGGGGCTTTTATGCTCTCTCAATTTCGCGGTGGTTCGCGGCGAGAGGGAATGCAAAAGTTTGGAGTAGGTGCAGAGTGGCCAGCGATGCTTTTTCAAAAAGGAGTCTGGTATCGCTCTGAAGAAATCTGGGATCTTTTTGTTGTTGAACTTCAAAGGTATCTTGATCAAGGTAATACTTTTTTTGAGGTTGTAAGAAAGTGCGAAGCGTATCGTACAGAAGGAATAGAAAAGATTAGTAAATTAATTGAGTCAAAAGATACGCCAGTCGCCAAGCTGTCTGCATTATATGAAGTGCTTACTTTGCTGAAAGCACATGTTTGGTTTGCGCATGGATTTGAACACCTGTATATCAAACAGCTTCGAGCAGAGATCCCCAAATATCTTCAGGGAGATCTTGAAAAGATAATGGGAGATATTTGTTATCCGACAAAGAAAAATGTTCATAATTATTTTGAAGAAGCTCTTCGGAGCAGTGTGCCAATTGAGGAAGTAGAACGCACATTTGCGTGGGTAAAAGTGCGAGATGGGTTTTCAGACCCTTTTTCTATTGATGAATTACAGGACGAGCGGAAGCGTCTTCAGGCGGAAAAACCAAAGGAAGAGTTTAAACGACCTCATATTCCTGATGAACTTAAAACTTTGGCGGCAGTGGCACAGGAACTTGTTTACTATAGAACCTTGCGTACGGATGTTCTCTATGAACTGATGTATTTGGCTCGTCCGATTCTTCAGGAAGTCGCTACTCATTTCAATTTACCTTTTAAGGATTTAAGGGATTACAGCATTCATGATCTTCTCGAGGGAAAAATCGAGAAATATGAATATGGAAATGTGAGTTTAATTTCTTTTGGAGCATACAGCGCTCTGTTGCACGGCCCTGTTGCTGATTTAGAAATAAAAAATTCAACCAAGGAACTTAAAGGAGCCATTGCCTTCAAAGGAAGAATTCAAGGGCGGGCAAAAGTAGTTATGACTGCTCACGATATTGATAAAGTGCAGGAGGGGGATATTTTAATTGCGCCGACTACCGCACCTTCGTACATACTTGGCATGCAGAAAGCGGCGGCATTTGTCACCGACGAGGGAGGAATTACCTCGCATGCCTCAATTGTCGCGCGGGAGATGAAAAAACCATGCATTATTGGGACCAAAACTGCTACTCGGGTTTTTCATGATGGAGATTTGATTGAAGTCGATGCAGAAAAGGGTATTGTTCGAAAAATATAATTTGTTTGATATATCGTACAAAATGAATAGAAGTTTACCGGAACCGCGAAGTGGGTGGGTTGACGTAGAGCCCTGTGTGGTTAGTATGGTCAAAACCACATGATACAGACATTTTCATCTTATAAGAGCTTTACGAGCGAGGAACTTGAAAAAATAGAACTTTCTCCGGAAGGAGGGCGTGCCTGCTATACCTTTTTTGAATATTTTATCTGTGAACAAGTCTCTCACACACACCCTACGTATCCACATAAAATAGGAATATCGGTAATATCAAAGAACCATCTCACTAAGTTTTACCTCTTTCCCCCACAGGGACAGACGCTCGAAGATTTTTTAGGATTTTATATTGATCGATATCTCAAGAGCTCTAAACATCTTGAGAAAATGGAGACCCACCTTTCTCGTCTTCGTGTCTTTGCTCGGAAAACATTTACACGTGAGTCCCGAGATTATTCTTCTGAAGAACTCAAAACTCTTCTTAAGAGTTACATGGATCTGTATTGGAACATGATGGTTTGCGCGGGAAATTTAAGAATGATTGACCGTGCGGTTATTGAAAAATTGCGTACCCTTTTTCGAGGTGTGTCTGACGTAGACACTGCACTTGCCATCGCGGCGCTTCCTATCAAGTGTCCTTTCAACGCAGAGGAACGTTTAGCAATTCTTGATGTATCTGTAGGGGTTGCTCGGGGGACATTGGTAAAAGGCACCACGAAGTATCAAAAGAAAGTTCAAAAACTTGTTGATAGTTATGCATGGAGTGAAATGGGATATTTTGACGAACCGCCGAAAGTTTTTGCAGATTATGAAAAAGAAATTCTTGATTTTGCAGGGAAAGATCCTGAACTCGCGCTTGTTGCAATGAAAAATCAAATTGCTGAAGAAGAACATAGTCAGGCGCGGCTTTTAGAGGGGCTTGATAAAAAAGGGAAAGCAATTGTGCAGGTTGCATCATGGGCGACTTATCTTAAAGATTATTACAAGTGTGCGATCAATGAACTTGAATATCGCGGAGAGTGGGTGCTTGCGGAAATAGCAAAAAAATCTGGAGTCTCTCTCGAGTATATTAAAGATCTTGTTCCTGATGAAATTTTTGCGTTACTGGACGGCAAAAAACCTGATGAAGGATTTGTCAAAGAACGTGTACGTCAAAATGTGTGTATTGGGGCACCGGATGGAAAACTCGTTTTTTTGACGGGGGATGATGCGGAGAAATTCATTGCAGAACATGCGTCAATCGCTTTTAGTTCTCAAAAAGAATTCAAAGGACGCGTCGCGTCGCGTGGCAACGCTCGCGGTATAGCGCGTGTTGTTCTAGAGAAAAAGGATTTTGGGAAACTGCGTGATGGCGATATATTGGTGGTAACCAATACGAGTCCCGATTTTGTTTCGATTATCAAAAAATCAGGAGCAGTGGTTGCAGAAGAAGGAGGATTGACCGCGCATGTGTCTGTCGTGTCGCGCGAGTTTGGTATCCCGTGCGTGGTGGGAATTGAGAATGCAACCGAGATCTTCAAAGATGGCGATCAGCTTGAAGTTGATGCAGAAAGAGGCGTAGTGCGGAAATTGTCTTAATGTAAAAAAAAGAGGAGCCCGCAGCGCTAGCGCTACGGGCCTTCCAGAGTCTGATCAATCTTTTGACACTCACACTTCTTCCGCGTGGTCGAAGTGTTCTATTTCGATGTGGTCCGCAATTATCACTGCTTCCCTCTGAAGCAAGTCAAAACATCTCTGATGTTCTGCAGGGCCTTCCCCGTGCGGATCCTCGATACCTCCAGCACTTTCGTTCGCGATCCAGATTTGACGCTGTTCTACCTCAGCCGCTTGGAGGTGCCCGCAGTGACGCGGATCCATACAGATTACCATCCCAAATGTCTCCAAGTGGGAGATCTCGCTGATGTGTTTCCGGCAGTGAGCAGTGAGGTCGAGTTCATCTCGCGCTGCGAATGCGAGTGCTTCCTCACATGCACCGGAGCACGACCTGTTTGTTTTGAGAGATTCTTTGAGTCCGGCACTGAAGACTTCCACCGCGAATATTTTTCGCTTCTCGAGTGCTTTGAGCAGAAGCGCGGCAAACAACGGACTCCGAAATGCGTTTCCGTCGCATACGGCAAGTACTTTCAATTTTGAGGCCACAACGGTCCTTTCTCCAGTTACAGTCGGTTAATTCCGGACTGTTCCGTTTCGGATATTACGTCCTCTTTCCCATGTGGTCAAGTCGACTTTTCTTGCATTTCTATAAAGTGCTACACTGTGAGTATAGTTATTTTAATAGAATACGATGAACAAGATAAAGCATTTTTCACAGGTCAACGATTTTACCAAAGAGGATTTTGACGAGGTGTTTCGCCGCGCGAAGATTTTTGATGTAAAAGGAAAGGATTTCACTCACGTGGCGCCTGGCAAAGTGCTTGGTCTTGGATTTTTCCAAGAGAGTACTCGAACCGCTTCTGGATTACAGTCAGCAATCATTAGACTTGGAGGAGGATGGAACGGGATTCCGTCGCCAGCGGGCAGTTATGTAAATATTGGAGAAGAATCAATGGACGATACTCTTAACTCACTTTCCGATTCTGCAGATATACTCGGAATACGGCATAAGAATTTTGATTTGGCTACTTATTCCAAGAAAGCAACAGTTCCGTTGATCAATGGTATGTGCGGGGGAGATGAGCATTCTGCAGGAGCACTAGGCATGGCGTATACCATTGCGAAGAAAATGGGGAAAATGGACAACCTGAAAGTTGGTATGTACGGAATGGTAAAGTCGTCACGACCATCAAAGGCAATCACGCGATTACTCGCGAAGTACGGAGCTACATTTTATGTCGATCCAGTTATCCCTGAATTCAATACGCCCGACTATATTAAAAAAGAAGCAGAAGCATCTGGTGCGAAATTTATTACCGCTCCCGTAAAAGATTTTATAGGTGAAGTGGATTATTTTTCTGTCATCGAAGGGTTGCCGCAGGCAGGGGAGGACCCAAAGCATCTTGAAGCATATAACAAGGATTTTCAGATTATGGGGAAGAAAGATTTTGCGTTACTTGGAAAGCAATCTTCTTTTTCATATGGTATGCCCGGTGCGATGACTGATGGGAGAATGATTGTAAATATGACTGAAGCGGATGCTGATTCGCGCTGTATAACTCACGCCATGCTCAAAGATTGGACTGCAGTGATGATGGCACTGATTACGTATCTCCTTGATATCAAAGTGAAATAATAAAGTTTATTGTATAAGAGCTAATTCTTTTATTTCCAGTTCCGAATATAGAAAAATTCGCCACACATGAAAACACCTGAACAATTTCCACAAACAGGTAACTCTGAATCTCCCGACGGGTACACTGTCTTATCACCCGAAAAAGCAATCGTAGGAAAAGAAGTCGTCTCTGATTTTAAAGCAGTTATTGACCCCGAGATCGGAACTATTATAAAAGCAGGCGGGACAAATGATGTTAACGAGTGGCTTGCCGCTGAAGGAAAGCGGGGAAAACATATCTCGCGAACAGAAGAAGGAGGAAATGTAATTGCAGGACTGACTGACGCACATGAACATCCTATTCTCTATGGCTCGCTTGAACTTCTTAAGGCGATTTCTCTTGCCGACTGTAAGACGAAAGAGGAGGTGCTCGATCGGATTAGGACAGCGTCAAAAGAAATTGAAGGCGACAAGCCTTTAGTTGCAATCGGAATGGACAATTCGAAGGTGAGGGATCTTGTTGGTGCGGATATCGATAGAGTGTTCGGGGGGCGGGAGGTAGTAGTCCTCGATCGATCTTTTCATGGGGGCGTGGTTTCTCAATCAATGGCACGGGAGATTGAACGTCTGGCGCAGACTCGAGATTTTGCAGGGTATCTCAAAAAGGATGGTTTGGTCAGCGAAGAATATGGATTGTCTGCGCTTGAAATAGCTCAAGCACGTTTTTCGGTGGATCAGGTCTCCGAGGTGGTGGAGAATAAACTTGACGGATATCTTCGACAGGGGATTACGAGTGTGCATGACATGATCATCCAGACACCTCTTGAACTTGAGGCCGCGCTTATATTGCGGAAAAAATGGAAAGATGAGCGGGGAATTGAATTTCCAATCACCAAATTCCATTTGCGTCCCGAAATGATCGAGCATTTAGGCAAAAACATGGACGAACTTCAGAAACTCAAACTGATTTCGTGGGAAGAGATGCCCGATTTGATCGGAATGAAACTCTTAGCTGACGGGAGCTTCGGCTCTTACACCGCAAAGATGGGAGAACCATTTCTGGGTGGGAAGGGGAGAGGCCTCTGGTTTGATAACATAGAAAAAATAAATAAGGCGTTGCAGATTGCGCGCGAGCATGGAATCACCAACGTGGCGATGCATGCGATTGGAGACGAAGGAATTCGCCGCGCGCTTGAGACCGCGCGTAAATGGCAGGATATCGCAGCACGAGGTGCATCTTCCCCTTCTTTTCGTATTGAGCATTTTTCACTTCCACTGCCAATGCAACAGACGATTGCTGAAGCCCGAAATATGGGGGTGTGGGTGGTGCCGCAACCAAATTTTTTGTTAGATTTTGTATATAAAGATCGGTTGGGGGAACGTGTTAAGTGGATTTGTCCGCACGGCGAGATGGTCAATCAGGGAGTGCCTATGATGCTTGGTACTGACGGGATGCCGGACTCGATGCTATACGCTATTTATGCGGCAACACATGCAGGAGAGGAACATCAGCGGTTAAGCCTCCCAGAAGCGCTCTTTGCCTCTACAGTTGCAACCGGTAGATTCGAGGGTACTAATAGAGGAATGCTTTCAGAAGGACAACAAGCTGATATTATCGTTGCTGATCCCACACTTATAAATCAGCTTGCCGCTGGCGATCCTGATATCGGGTGGAACCCAGCAAAAATCGCAGAATTGGAAGGATCAATTAGATCAGTCTATAAAACAGGTGTTCAGGTTTACGGGAGAACATAAATACAGAAAGGACTTGCAAGTGGCTAATATTAATGTTATAATATAGATTGGGTCAACGTATGTCTGACCTTTGTAAATTGAATAGTCAATTTCTGACGAACTGAACGAAAAAACCAACAGAAAGACCAAAACGAATGAAAACGAAAGAGAACGGGCTGAGCGTCTTCACTCCTCGCATCGCGATCAGTGGAGGCATCGCTTACAACGACCTTGCGGTCGTGGTGGATGCAACTGGCTTGATCGTCAAGTCTGGCGCCCTGCAAGATGTGGGGGGTTGGGTTTACGCTCAACGCCGAGATCATCATGCGAAAATTGTCGTCGAACAGGTCGGGGGACTTTTGATCCCCGGCTTGACCGATGCTCACACGCATCCGGCGCTTTACGCATCGCTTGCGATGATGAGTTCGGTCTCGCTGTACGGGTGTACGACAGTTGCCGAAATCATTAACCGTCTTCGTCCAGCGCCGCTGTCGGGTTCAATCATTGCCACTGGATGGAACAACTCCGTCGTGCCCAGCCTTTCCGGTCGGGATCTTGACGAAGCGTTTCCTGACCGGAAGGTCATTGTGTACGACCCATCCTTCCATGGAGCAATCGTGTCGCGCCCGATGGGTGCTGATATCGAAGAGCTTCTGCGTTCGCGTCCGCATGTCGCTGGCTGTCTTACCAAAGACGGCAGGGCGACTGAAGATTGCGGACTGGCGGGAATGGAAGTCGGCGAGAGCGCCTTTTCCCAGCTGGAGCTTGAGATGGCGATTGAAGCTCTGCTTCTGAAGTATTTGAAGCAAGGCATCACCGGTGTGCACGACTTGTGCATGCGGACGGAAATGCAGATCCGTGCTGTTCTCTCCCTGCGTAATCGGTGGCAGGAGAAGTACGGATTCGAGTTTCCCATCACGAGGATCTACCTGCGGCCAGAGCACATCACGTTTCTCGTCAACAACCTTCCCGACCTTGAGTCGGAAGGATTGTTCACGGGGAGTGACTTCCGGCGCATGGTTGGCCTTAAGCTCTTCGCCGACGGCAGTTTCGGTGCTCGAACTGCGGCACTGTCGCAGCCGTACCTTGGTACTGGTTGCAAAGGCCTATGGTTCGATTCACCGGAATACGTCGAGGATTCACTCTGTCAGGCTGCGAAACATGGCATCACCACTGTTGCCATGCACGCGATTGGTGACTCGGGAGTGCAAGAAGCACTCCTTACCGCGAAGCGGTGGCAAAAACTTGCTTCAACGAGGGGGTTTTCCCAAGTCTTCCGAATCGAGCACTTCGAATTACCCTTGCCGCTGAAGGAAACCCTTCAGATGGCAAAGGACCTTGGGGTGTGGGTGTGTCCGCAGCCGAACTTTCTTCTGGACGCTCCCTATCGGGATCGGCTTGGGGATCGGGTGGAGTGGATCTGCCCGCATCGAGCGATCTTGGATGCCGAAATCAACACGATGACTGGTACGGATGGGATGCCGGATTCGAATCTCTACGCCATTTACTTGGCGACGCACGCGAAGTACGCACATCAGCGGTTGTCACTTCCGGATGCGATTGATGCCGCTACGGTGGCAGTCGGTCGGTTCGAGGGAGACAATCGTGGGACGCTTGCGGAGGGTCAGAAGGCCGACCTTTTGGTGGCCGACGAATTGCTTCACAAGATGCTCATCGAAGGTGATGCTGACGATGTGTACGACCCGAACAAGATCACCGCACTCGAGCGGCAGATCAAAGAGGTGTACAAAAGCGGCCAGCCCGCGCGCTAGATGGCCCTTGATCATGAGGCGTTGAGCTAGGTTCTTTGGTCACGAGACCCTGCGTAGCACATTGTGCCGCGCAGGGTTTTCCTTTTTCTTAGCCGTTTTACGAGTATTTTACGCACAGGGGTTTATAGTAAGTGGAAGATGTGGAGAGTATACTGTAAGTGAGCAATAACGCTCGGTCGCTTAGTCTTTTTTATAATTAAGTATTAGATATATGAAATTGCATACTATTGCGTTCATTCTTCTCATTGTGGGAGGTCTTAATTGGCTTCTGGTGGGTCTCTTCCAGTGGGACATTGGTTCAATCCTTGGAGGTATGAGCTCGATGCTTTCGAGACTCGTTTATATTCTTGTCGGCGCTTCGGCAATCTACGAGATTGCAACGCACAAATCTCGCTGTAAGAATTGCGAGAAGGGTGCAAGTTCAGCACCGGCTGGCGGATCGTCAATGTAACAGTCGCTCGGATATAACTTTTCTAAAACACGATAAAATTCTGCTGAATTTTTCTCTGCTCGGCCCCTTGGCCTCCGCAAGGTTTTAGAAAAGTATATCCTCGCTCAAAGTTAGAACAGAAAGAAAAACTCGCATTCGCGAGTTTTTCTTTCGATTGACAGGAAAGTATGGAGAGAGTAAAACAATATGGGTTGTTCATCAGGACAACTGAAATTCCAATCCACTTCAAACTATGATGACTACAGTTGATCAATTACCACCCCCTGTGGCTGGGGAAACGGGTATTCGCCGTCTTGTCGATGATCGCGGCAGACCACTTGGGTATGTCGCCTTCGATCCGACGCTCGGTTGGTTGTCCATTTTGCAAAATGGCACACCTACTCTCGCTGAAATCTGTGCATGGAAGGCGTTGGCGAATGGTGTGTACGGCTCTGCAAGTAAGGGAATTGCAGTTGCCGCACCGCGGATTCCTGTCGTTTCTCTTTCTGATTTGTTTCGCGCGCGATGGGGGGAATGTCCCCGTTGCAGTCGTTACTTGGGTAACGAGGCCCAAATCACTATCTCTGTCGCCAATCAGAACCGTTCGGCTTGGCACTGCTCTTGCGGGACTTATGTGGTCTGATGAGTCTTCAACTGAAGCATACCGCTAGTAAAGCCGCCCTGTGTACTTGGGCGGCTTTCGTTTTATAGGTGCACCCTGCAAGATTCGACCCTTACAGGGTCAGTACCCTGATTGGATAATTTCTTCGCCCTTCGGGACTCAAAATTATTCTCAATCAGGTTTCGAATCCTCCACGAAAGCATAAAATGCTTTCTAGAGCAAAATGCACTCTGGAGGATTCGAACCTCCGACCTTCCCAATGTGAATGGGACGCTCTAACCAACTGAGCTAAGAGTGCGTGGAAGGCATTATAGCGTATGAAGAATAAAATTCCACTGGGTAATCAAGTTGTAGATGAGGACAGGGGATGTATGCAGTTACTACATGGATGAACTCTATGGTACAATATTCTCCATGAAGAGATGGGGAAATATAAAAGAAAGTGCAATTTCTTTATATAAAAAAGGAAAGACTTTTTCAGAGATACAAGAGCTTTTAGGAGTGCATGTCCCAAAAAGCACTATGTCAGTCTGGTTAACGCATATGCCCCTTTCTTTTTCTGCTCGACAACGTTTGATCAAAGCAAGGTTAAAACACGTTGAAAAAGCAAGAATTATTGCCCACCGCTCTCTAAAAGAAAAACGAATTAAGTATCTTGAAGGTATTTTTAGAAGAAATGTGCATTTGGGTAAATTCCTTGAGAAGATGGAGGTGGCAAAGATTGTACTTGCTGTTTTGTATGTAACCGAGGGATCTAAAGTTCGACGAGGATCGATTATGTTTGGAAACTCTGACCCAGATATAATACGTTTGTTTTTGAGATTATTGCGAACATGCTACACTATTGATGAAGCAAAATTTAGGTGTACGGTTCAATGTAGAGCTGATCAGAACATACCTTTACTGGAAAAATTTTGGTCACGTACTACGAAAATTCCAAACAGCCAGTTCTATAAGGCTCAAGTAGATCCGCGAAGTAAAGGAAAGATATCGAAAAAGCCTCACTATAAAGGGGTTTGTCGGATTGATTACTTTTCGGGTGAGTTATTCTGGGAATTTTATCAAATTGGTAAGATACTAATGGGCCGGTAGCTCAATTGGTAGAGCGTTCGCATGGCATGCGAGAGGCAACGGGTTCAAATCCCGTCCGGTCCACCAATATGACAAATGGAAACGGAAAAAATAAAATACAAATGATTGAACCGACCGTTCTGATTATTTTCGGTGCGACGGGGGATCTCGCGCGACGGAAACTTTATCCGGCGTTTTTCGATTTGTTTGTGAAGGGGCTGTTGCCCAAGAAATTTGCAGTGCTTGCGTTTGGTCGGCGCGAGTTTACGGATACTTCTTATCGCGAATTTGTATCAGAAGCACTCGGGGAGCGCCTTACCAAGGCAAGCGTAGAATTAAGCCAGAAATTTCTATCAGGTATTCACTATGTACAGGGACAATTTGAGGATAATCAGGCGTACGAGAGACTTTCAGAGAGGCTCGGGGCGATTGATCGTGAATTTAATGTATGTTCAAACAAACTTCCGTATTTGGCGGTCCCGCCAAATTTGTATGAATTAATTTTGCGCCAACTCGCACGATCAGGACTCACAATTCCATGCGCTGACGGAAAAGGATGGACGCGGATTTTAATCGAGAAGCCGTTTGGAAAAGACAGCGAGACAGCGACACGCCTCGATCGATTGCTGACAAAATTATTTTCCGAAAATCAAATTTATCGGATTGATCATTATCTTGCAAAAGAAACCATTCAGAATATTTTGACATTCAGATTTTCAAACGCGATCTTTGAGCCCTTATGGAATCGAAAAAATATCGAGCGGATTGAGATTCGGATGTTTGAAAAAGATCATATTGGCAGTCGAGGAGCATTTTATGATTCTATCGGAACATTACGTGATGTGGGGCAGAATCATCTTTTGGCGATGCTTTCTTTGATTATGATGGAATATCCTAAGACATTAGATGCTGTGCATATACGCAAAGTTCGTGCGCGTGTATTAAAGCAGCTTGTCGCCGTATCAGGGCCGGCACTCCGAAAAGTGATACGCGGACAATATGCCGGTTATCGGCAGGCGGCAGGGGTTGGAGTGGCATCCGACACTGAGACATTTTTCAGTTTGACTACAGGAATTCGCAACAGTCGGTGGCGCGGGGTGAGCGTAGAACTTTCTGCAGGGAAGGCGTTGTCGGAAACAAAAACAGAAATCAATATCCATTTCAAAGATGTGGATTGCGGAATTGGAGATGTGAAGTGTAATCGAAACATGCTTACGTTCCGAATTCAGCCCAATGAAGGGATTTCGATTGTCTTTTGGGTTAAACGTCCCGGATTTGATATGGTGCCGCAAGCGCAAACACTTTCATTTAATTATGCTGATTCGATTGATGCTCACTTGATGCCAGATGCCTATGAACGGGTGCTCATTGACGCACTTCGTGGCGATCAGATGTTGTTTGCCAGCACCGAAGAAACAGAGGCGGCGTGGAAATTCATTACGCCAATTATTGAACGATGGACGAAGAATAAATTACTAGAGTATCCCGAAGGAATTTCATTTGAACAATTAATTGCAAAATCATGAATGTAAAAAGGATTGGATATATCGGACTGGGGAAAATGGGAGTGAATATGGTTTTACATTTAGAGGAGCAGGGGATCAAGGTAGTTGCATTCAATCGTGGAAAAGAGGGGCGGGATGCGGCAAAAAAGAAAGGGGTGCACACTGTTGATTCCATTGAAAAGTTGGTTGCTTCGCTTGCTGCGCCCCGTGTGGTGTGGCTCATGGTAAGCCACAAGGGTGTTGATCAGGTGTTAAAAGATCTGGTGCCTCTGCTTTCAAAGGGCGATACGGTGATTGATGGGGGAAATTGTTTTTATGAGGAAACACAACGTCGTGCAAAGCTTTTAGCACGAAAGGGGATTGTGATGCTCGATGCTGGTGTTTCTGGCGGGCCGTCCGGCGCTCGGACAGGCGCATGTGTAATGGTTGGCGGAGATAAGAAGATTGCACATTCGCTTGCACCTTTGTTTAAAAAGATTGCGACAAAAGATGCATTTTTGTATACAGGAAAGAGCGGTGCGGGGCATTTTGTAAAAATGGTGCACAACGGAATTGAATACGGAATGATGCAGGCTATTGCGGAAGGATTTGAAGTCTTGAAAAAATCTTTGTTTGATCTCGATCTTGAGAAAGTCTCGAAACTGTACAATCATCGAAGCGTTATTGAATCGCGGCTTGTGGGGTGGCTTACGGATGCATTTAAAACACACGGCCGAGACTTAAAAAAGGTTTCAAGTAGTGTGGCACATACTGGCGAAGGCGCGTGGACAATAGAAACTGCAAAAAAACTCGGTGTGTCGGTCAAAGTAATAGAAGAATCTCTGAAGTTTCGCATTCAGTCCGAAAAGAAACCGGCATTTGCTGGGAAAGTGCTTTCAGCTTTGCGCAATCAGTTTGGTGGGCATGACATTACAGGTACCCCTAAAGGGACTTCCAATTTTGTAAACAAAACTTAGGTCGCACCACAAGAGTACTTCCATTTTATAAACAAAATTAGGTCGTGCGCATACTTCATAAACAAAGTAAGGTAGAAGCGGCTGCACATGCGGCGGATTTGCTCCGCCAGCATTTACTGACCGCCATTGAGCATCCGGTACTCCTGTTGCTTTCCGGAGGTTCTTCTCTTGAAGTTTTGCAGACACTTTCGATTGATAACATGCCTCGAACATTTTCAATTGGTATGGTGGACGAGCGGTATGTGCCTGAAAAAGAAAAACAGAATGGGCCGATATTGCATCAGACTTGTTTTATCCGCCAAACGCAACTGAAAGGAGTGCCATTTGTTCCGATTGAAATGTCTGGAACGGCAAATCCTGCCGAATGTGCGACTCGATACGAACTTTCCTTGAAAGAATGGCGTCGCGCATTTCCCGATGGCATTATCAGTGCGATTCTCGGTATCGGGTCTGATGGTCATGTGGCTGGTGTCCTTCCGTATGCTGAAAGAAAGAATTGGTTTTTAGAGAAGTTTGTCGATACGCATGCGTGGATGGTTGGATATGATACGCAAGGTAAAGGAGAATTTCCCGCACGAGTTTCCGCTTCACTTCATTTTTTGATGCAAGAAGTTAATTATGCGGTTGTGTATGCCTGTGGTGAAGAAAAAAAGCCGATAATTGAGTCGCTCGAGCAAGGAAAAGGAGAACTATCGCAACTGCCCGCCCGCGTGCTTTCTCTGATGAAAGAAGTGGATGTGTGTACCGATCAGTAACACAGATGTTGTTGTCTAGCGAGTGAGAACGGACAAAAAACGTGTACCTGAATCTGTATTATCCCAGCGATCGCTGGGATAATACAGATGTGGAAATTTGTGGAAAATAGCATAAAAAGAGAGCCTCCCCGAGTGAGGGGAGGCAGAGGAGAAACGAATTGTTCAGAAGCCGGATCCTTTGGGATTCTCAGGTTCTTTCCGAGTTCTGATCTCAAAGAAGGAGATCCCTTTTGTCAGTAAATCTTCTTCAAGTGTTCGTATGTCGCGGTGGTGCACCACGTACGATCGCTGAACAATGTCATCAAAGTAGTGGCTCAATGATTTCACTGTGATAGCGCTCGATTTGGTTTGGAGATATGCATACAATGTTCGCTGACCTTGCAGATCTTTTACCCCAGCAACGATGCTGATGTAGTTGGTTCCGTCGAATGTCTCGACTATTTTGTAGCTGGGCGCAGAAAGCGGAATGATCTTGGCGCCTTTGATGAAGGCGTTGTGTTTCCATTGCCACCAGATGCCGTTGGGGATGTGCTTGTCCGATTCTCCTTGTCGTTCAATCCACCTATTGCCAAATTCCCACTGGGTAAAGAAAGGCATTGCGAGCACGTTGAGGACTAGCGAAAGTCCCACAAATGCTACCTTTGGTTTCCTGTAGCAGAGCATCCGTGCACCGATTAGGGCGAGCAGACAGAACAATAACCAAATTCCGAATAAGACACCTGACGACATGCTAATAATCATAGAACTCTTTCGGGTTCGGGGTTGAAGAACCGGCGTTTTGCCGAGTCCATTTCCATACTGTTATTTCTCGGTATGTAAGTCAAGTAAACTGTATTAAAAGTATTATTTTTGCTAAAGTGTCTTTGTTATGTCACTTTCTATAGGAATTGTCGGATTGCCAAATGTGGGAAAGTCCACGTTATTTAACGCGCTCACGAAGCGGAGTGTACCGGCGGAGAATTATCCGTTTTGTACGATTGACCCTTCTGTTGGCGTGGTGGCGGTGCCTGATGATCGGCTGGAGAAACTCAATGAGTTCTCCCATTCGAAAAAGAAAGTTCCCGCGGCAGTTGAATTTGTCGATATCGCAGGACTGGTGAAAGGTGCGGCAGAAGGAGAAGGTTTAGGAAATAAATTTCTTTCGCATATTCGCGAAGTCGATGCGATTGCTGAAGTTGTTCGTATATTTGAAGATCCAGATATTATCCATGTTGCTGGCGGAATTGATCCGCTCGCTGATATTGGAGTTATCAATTTGGAACTCGCAATTGCCGACCTTGAGACCGTAAAAAAACGCGCGGGTAATGTCGATCGAGAAGTGAAAGCCAATAAAAAAGAAGCGATTATTGAGAGCGAGCTGTTGAAACGATTGCGCGAGGCACTTGAAGCGGGGAAGCTTGCTTCTACAGTTTCTCCTTCAGAACCAGAAGAACCTTTTTTTAAACAATTACACCTGTTGACTGCAAAGCCGATTTTATATGTATTAAATAAAAAAAGTGGCGGAAAGAATCTAGACGAAATGAATGATTCGCGTTTCATAAAACTTATGGAATTTCTTAAATCCACCAATTCGCAGTATGTATTGGTGGATGCGGGGCTTGAAAATGAACTCAAGGAAATGAGCACGGAAGAGAAAACAGAATTTAAGAAAGATTTGGGTACGGGAGGAGACGGGATCGAAGATTTAATACGCGGGGGATATGCAACGCTTGATTTGATTACATTCTTCACGACTGGTGAGGACGAGACCCGCGGATGGACAACAAAACGGAATTCAACTGCTCCGATAGCTGGCACCGCTATTCACACTGATTTTCGAGATAAATTTATTCGCGCTGAAGTAGTGTTCTGGAGAGATCTACTTGATTGCGGTTCCTACCCCGCAGCGCGCGAGAAAGGATTGGTGCGGACGGAAGGGAAGGAATACATTGTGAAAGATGGAGATGTGATTGAGTTTAGAATATAAGGAATACCCCTGACCGTATTCTTTGGGGAACGTGCCAGGGGTAGCCCACCGAGGGTCTCACTCGACGGTGTATTATTGATTTTCTGGAGATCCTAGTAGGTAGCAGTTTAGTGGTAGTGCCGTGAGACTCTCCGGCCTTCACTGTTGGTCCACACTCTGCCATTAACTCCATTGAGATGGTAACACAATGAAATGGAGACAAAAAGTGTTGCCGAGTTAAAATTTATAAAAGAAAAAGAGGCCGGTGATCTCGCGAAATAAATTTCGGGATCAGCATCGGCCTCGAGTGCCCGCATAAACCCCTAGTAACATCTGGCGGATAGTTTCCTATCTCCCAACCAAATGACCAAGTAGATGCGGTTTTATCCAAATATGGATTAAAGGTGTACAGGCGTAGGGGTTCGAGATCTACTCTACTATCCATCCTGCACAAATAATATAATATCACTATTATATTATTTGTCAAGTTTTATAATTGACTTGAAAGAGAGAGAGGGTATTGGTAGGATGTTTGCCAGCTATGAAAACCACACCCTCCGCTCTTCTTTGTCTGACTGGCGCTCTGCTTTTGTTCTCGGCACTGTTCCTCCTCGTCTTGGAGTTCCATTTGAAACATGAGCATCCGGAAGCTTACGAAAAATACTCTCGATTCACACCGCTTGCTATGGGCAAGATCGTCGGCATTTTGCTCCTCTGGTCCACGGTGGATCTCTGACCAGTCTTGATTTCAATCGCCCCGTCCGAAGGACGGGGCGGCCTGTTTTCAGGGATATTGCTGTAATATTGTGTTATAATGAACGTCTACTTATTTAACAACACGCATATGAATGAAGCAAAATTAACTCCTAAAGATTTCTTTCTGCATCTTGGTGCGACTATTGTACTTTATGTGGCGGCAGGGGCGTTGATCAATCTCTTGTTTAGCGTTATCAATTATTATAATCCTGACCAGCTTGCAGGTTATTTTTACGTAGGCTCGATCGCGTGGCCGATCTCCATGCTCGTGGTACTTATACCGATTCTGTATGTGCTCGAATGGCTGATCAATAAAGATATTGCAAAGACGCCGGAAAAGGCAAATGTATGGATTCGCAGATGGCGTGTTTATCTGACTTTGTTTTTGGCAGTAGTGCTTGTTGGTGGCGACTTGATTGCGCTTATCAATACTTACATCAATGGCGAGATCACTGCTCGCTTTATCTACAAGATTCTCGTTGTCCTCTTGGTTGGTGGCATGGTAGGGAAGTATTATTTCTACAGCATTTACCCTCAATTTAAAATGGCGACGATGGCCCGTCGAACAATTACGTGGCTGGGAGTCGTTCTTGTCCTCACCTCAATTGTTCTCGGTTTTATCGCGGTAGGTTCTCCTGCAAAACAGCGTGCAATTCGTTTTGACAACGAACGAGTTAGCGATCTATCAGGGATTCAGTGGCAGATTATCAATCAGTGGCAGAAGAAGGGGGTATTGCCGAAGTCTATCTCCGAACTTTCAGATCCGATATCAAATTACATGGTTCCTGCTGATCCAGAGACAGATGCCTCATACGGATATACGGTAAAAGACAAATATACATTTGAAATTTGCGCCGACTTCAAACTACCGTCTCAAGACAATACTGGTCGCGGAGGTTATTACGGAATCGATTCTTCCATATCGTATCCGGCATATCCTGGTAAAGAATTTGACACATGGAAACATGAGGCAGGCAAAGCTTGTTTTGAACGTACTATAGACCCTGCTCTGTATCCGGTTAATCCAAAAACCATTTACTAATCTAACGGGATGAAGCCGTACGATCCGCGAAAAATTGAGCCGAAAATCCAGAAGCGGTGGGAAAAAGAACATATCTATCAAGCTTCGGATACATCACAAAAGCCTAAATTTTACGGGCTGATTGAGTTTCCGTATCCATCGGGAGACGGTCTACATGTTGGCCATATCCGTTCCAACACTGCGATGGATGTTATTGCACGCAAACGCCGCATGGAAGGCTTTGAAGTTTTATATCCGATCGGATGGGATGCTTTCGGACTTCCTACAGAGAATTATGCGATTAAGACTGGTATACAACCGGCAGTAGTTACCAGGAAAAATACCGATACGTTTAGGAGACAACTCAAAGCACTTGGTTTTTCTTTTGATTGGTCACGAGAAATAAATACAACCGATCCCGAGTATTATCGCTGGACACAGTGGATTTTTCTCCAGTTTTTCAAGAAAGGTCTTGCATACAAAAAGAAAATGGCGATCAATTGGTGTCCGAAGGATAAAATCGGGCTTGCCAATGAAGAAGTGGTGGACGGCGCATGCGAGCGATGCGGCACTCCGGTTGAGAAGCGCGAGAAAGAGCAGTGGATGCTTGCGATCACGAAATATGCCGATCGGCTCGACAAAGATTTAGATACAGTTGATTTTTCGGAGCGGATAAAAATTCAGCAGCGCAATTGGATTGGAAGAAGTGAAGGAGTAAACCTCCGATTCAAAGTGAAAGATCTTGATATGTATTTTGAAATGTATGATTCAATCCCACAGACACATATGGCGCAGACGTTTACTGTAATTGCGCCGGAACACCCACAATTAGTTGAGCTGGTAAAAGGGACCGAATTTGAAAAACCAGTAATGCAGAAAGCACAGGAAATTATTGCAAAACGCTTGAAGGGTATCTATGAGGAAACTGCCGAGATGGACGGGATTTTTACTGGACGATATGTTGAATATCCTCCTGCCAAGAAGTCGCTTCCTATCTGGGTGGCGTCATTTGTGGTTGCCGATTATGGCACCGGTGTGGTGAATTGCAGTTTTCATGATGAGCGCGATTTTAAATTTGCTAAGAAATTCGATATTCCTCTGCATCCCGTTCTTTTCCCCAAAGATTCTGTGCATGCTGAAAAAGTCAGAAAACAAGAAATATTTTATCGTGAGCCAGATGGCATTTTGGAAGAACCTGTTGAATTTAGAGGAAGAAGGTGGGATGAAGCTCGTGCTGACATCATTGATTCATTGGTCAAAAAAGGATGGGCTACCAAAGCGGTTAACTACAAACTTCGCGACTGGGTATTTTCGCGCCAGCGATATTGGGGCGAGCCGATTCCTCTTGTTCATTGTGAGAAATGTGGGTGGGTGGCTATACCAGAAAAAGATTTACCGGTAACCTTACCGAAAGTGAAAAACTACCAGCCAACAGATACTGGGGAATCGCCCCTTGCAGGGATTGAAAAATGGGTACAGACCAAGTGCCCGCAGTGCAAAGGGGATGCGCGACGCGAAACAGACACTATGCCCAACTGGGCAGGTTCATCTTGGTATTATCTGCGATACGCTGACTCCAAAAATAAAGAAGAGTTTGCAAGCGCAGAAAAACTTAAAAAATGGACGCCCGTGGATTGGTATAACGGAGGTATGGAACATACGACACTACATCTTTTGTACTCGCGTTTTTGGCACAAGTTTTTATTTGATCAGGGATTGGTGCCTACATCAGAGCCGTATAGCAAACGCACCTCGCACGGTCTCATTTTGGCCGAAGGAGGGGTGAAGATGTCAAAATCAAAAGGAAATGTAATCAACCCCGATTCGCTTATTGAGACAGTAGGTGCTGACAGTTTACGTTTGTATGAAATGTTCATGGGGCCGTTTGATCAGGCGATTGCATGGTCTACCGATGGCGCAGTAGGTACGCGCCGATTTCTTGAGCGCGTATGGAATTTACAACAGAAAGTTGAGAAAGAGCAAAGAGAAGAGGCAACAGAGTTACACGCAGTGCTTCACAAGACGATAAAAAAAGTCAGCGAGGATATCGAGCAGATGAAATTTAACACGGCGGTTAGTCAGTTGATGATATGTATAAATGAATGTGAAAAGCAGGAGACCGTTGTGCTTAAAACGTATCAGACACTGTTGCAGTTATTGGCGCCATTTGCTCCGCATATCAGTGAAGAGTTGTGGGGAGTGTTTGGTACAGACAAATCAATACATCTTTCAAGATGGCCTGAATTTGATGCTCGTGTGATAAAGGAGATGTCTCGATCAATCGCCGTGCAGATAAATGGCAAGGTTCGTGGCATAATTTTAGTTGCTGCTGATACGAGCGAAACCGAAGCAATGCGGCTCGCTTTTGAATTACCAGAAGTGAAAAAATGGCTTGGTACAGGCGTGGTACGAAAAGTTGTTTATGTGCTTGGAAAGATCTTGAGTATCACTATCTAAGGGATTTCTCTAAAATTATTGTCAATGTCAAGGGGCTTCTTGACAATATTTCAAGAGTATGCAGAATTGATACTATAGATTGTTTTTGAGTTAGAGTACCAAAGGTAGTATTACTATTTTATTTCACACACAATGGTTTCCATGAAGATGAAACCGAAGCAGGTAGTAAAGAGGCTTCTCGTGGTGCTTCCCGAACGGGCGCGTGAAGTGATTATTGCTCGCTACGGATTGGGAAAGAGTTCTGAACGCCAGACGCTTGAATCGATTGGTCAGCGTTATGGTATTACCCGTGAACGTGTTCGTCAGATTGAGAACTACGCTTTACATAACATTCGGAAGTCGGATCAATTTAAGAAGGAAGTTCCTTCATTTGAGGAGCTTGAAAAGATTGTTGATTCTCTTGGGGGTATCATTGCAGAAAAGGATTTGCTTATGCATATGACCAAAGATAAAACGCTCCAGAATAACGTCATGTTTATGCTGGTGCTTGGAGAGTCTTTTTTCAGAGAAAAAGAAGATGACACCTTTTATCACCGTTGGCACATTGACCAAGATCTCTCGCGAAGTGTGCATGAATCGCTCCGTCGCTTGTATAAAAATCTGAAAGACAATGACATTATTCCTGAAGCGGACATGGTCGCGGCGTTTTTGGAACACCTCAAGGATGTCTCCGAAAAATATAAAAATGAAGAAGTGCTCAAGCGCTGGCTCTCAATGACTAAAACCATAGGGAAGAATCCGCTGGGTGAATGGGGACTTGCCTCATCACCGAATATTCGCGCAAAAGGCATGCGAGATTATGCATTCTTGGTATTGCGCCGACATGGTTCGCCAATTCATTTCCGCGATGTGGCAAAATCAATTACGCAATTGTTTGGCAAGAAGGCGCATGTAGCAACTACGCATAACGAACTCATCAAAGATCCGCGTTTTGTTCTGGTTGGCAGGGGATTGTATGCTCTTTCTGAATGGGGGTATGTGTCAGGGGTAGTACGGGATGTCATCCGGAAAGTCCTTGAAAAGAACGGGTCTCTTTCAAAAGAAGAGGTGATCGACAAGGTGCTCAAAGAGCGCTATGTCAAGGAAAACACTATTATCGTCAATTTGCAGAACCAGAAATATTTCAAGAAAGACAAAGACGGAAAATACTCTATAGTAGTTTAAAAACAAAACCCCGAGCGTCTGCTCGGGGTTTTGTTTTCCCTAGAATTTACCTTTTTGCTGTTGTATAGTATCTCTATGGTGCTCGAACTTCTTAAGAGCCAATTTTCTGCGCTTTTCTCGATTCTCTGGTTTATCGGGGAAGTTTTGTACACATACATATATTGGTGGATGCCTGTGTTTCTTGGCGTCATTTTTTTGCGTACATGGCTTAACTATATTCAATCCGAGTATATCGAACACATGGGTTCTTTTTTGTTTGAGGTAAAGATTCCTAAAGAAATTATGAAGACCCCCCTTGCCATGGAGACATTCCTGTTCGCTTTATGGCAGAAACCAGCTTCAACCTATATAGAAACTTTTTGGCTCGGAAAGATTCAGCCATGGTTTTCTCTTGAGATGGTTTCCATCAACGGTCAGATACGTTTCTTTATCTGGGGTCCGGGAAAATTCAAAAACATTGTACAAGCGCAACTCTATGCGCAATATCCTGATGTTGAACTCTATGATGCAGAAGATTATACCAACGCTGTGGTACACGATCTCTCCCGATTTTTTATGTGGGGGTGTTATTTCAAGCTCACCGAAAAAGATGTCTATCCGATAAAATCATATGTTGATTACAAATTGGATAATGAAAACACCGAAGAAGAGATGAAGGTTGATCCCATTACTGCCGTACTTGAGTATCTCGGTTCTATGAAAAGAGATGAGCAAGTGTGGATACAAATACTCATTCAAGGTCATAAACAGAAAAGTATTATGCAAGGGCATCTATTTCGGACGAAAGATTGGAAAAATGAGGCAAAATATGAGATTGCCCGCATACGAAAAGAAGCTGGTGTTGGTCAACCGGGGGTGTTTGGAATGCTCACCAAAGGCCAAGATACAAAGATACAGGCGATTGAACGGAGTATTGAAAAACATGCGTTCGACACGATTATCCGCGCATTTTATATATGTCCTGCCGGCCCACCTGACCCTGCCGCAATTCCAGGGCTTATCGGAAGTGTCAAACAATACAGTTCGAATTATCTCAATGGGTTGAAACTTGGATGGTTTACCGATTTTGATTATCCATGGATGGATTTCAGACGCATTCGGCGCACTGCTGCCGAGAGAGAAATGTTGCGGGCATACAAACTTCGATCGGGTTTCCATGAACCCTTTAAGGATTTTCATTGCCACCCCTTTATTATGACTACTGAAGAATTGGCGACTATCTATCATTTCCCAGGGAGGGTTGCGCGAACGCCCGCGCTTTCACGCATTGATTCTCGCCGTTCTGAAGCACCTTCAAATCTTCCAGTCTAAATTATATGTGGAGCTCGCTTCTCTCTTTTTTTCCAAAGATGATTTCATTATGGCGTGGGTCTCGCCAATTTCGGCGCGGATTTTGGATTACCCTAGCAGCTCTTTTTATCTTGTTTCTGATTGAATCATCGGCGCCGTCAAGTTTTCCAGTTAATAGTCTGCTGACTGTCCGCGAAAACACCAGCATCAGTTCAGTTGCGCAATATCTTAAAGATCGCCATGTCATCAAATCTCCGCTTTTATTCAGGATTGCGGTTTCTCTGTTTAATCCGGACAACGGAGTATTGTCAGGCTCCTATTACGTATCAGAACCCAGTTCTGTATTTGCCATCAGTTATCGGATATCACGCGGAGTTTTTGGCCTGAAACCTGTTTCGTTGACGGTGCCCGAAGGGAGCAATATATTTCAAATTGCAGAACTTGCTTCAAAAGCGTTTAGCGAATTTGATTCTATGGCATTCATCAAATTGGCACACGGAAAAGAAGGGTACCTTTTCCCTGACACATATTATTTTTTGCCTACAGTGAAAGCGCCCGAGATAATTGACGCCATGGAACAAAATTTCCAGAATAAGATTAATTCAATTTCAAATGAGATTGCTTCATTTGGACGTCCCGTGGCAGATGTCGTAAAGATGGCCTCGTATCTTGAAGAGGAAGCTCGATTGACCCAGACGCGCCGAATGATATCAGGTATTCTTTGGAAGCGACTCGATGAGGGGATGCCACTTCAAATTGATTGTACGTTTCAGTATGTGAATGGGAAAAATACGTTTCAGCTTTCGCTTGATGATTTAAAAATTGATTCGCCCTACAATACCTATAAATACAGAGGATTGACGCCAACTCCGATTTCAAATCCAGGGTTGGATTCTTTGCGTGCTGCGGTGACGCCGATTGAAAGCAAATATTATTATTTCCTTTCGGATAAAGAGGGAGTGATGCACTACGGAATCACTCACGACCAACATGTCGCAAATAAAAATAAGTACTTACGGTAGCTGAAAAAAGAAAAAGAACCAGCCGCCTTCAGAGGTGAAGAGCGGCGTGGTGTGTGCGGAAGAAGGATCAGCCCGTGAACGCTGGGGTCAGCGTGACTGGGTGCCACCCAGCCTCCAGCAGCTCTTCCTCTGTGGTGGGATCGCTGCCAATTTGTCGGCAGAACGCAACCCCTACAGAATTGACCTCAACAACGGCGACGTCCATGCAGTTGTTGCCGGTACAAAGTTCGCGTCCATTGATCGCGAGACCTTGTTGTTCGCATTTGTCGAGACGTATCTCTCGCTCGATTTGTAGCCTCCGGTTGACGGGTCCGTTAAGCACGAGATTGATCACTTTTACGTTGCTCGGTTTGCTCATAGTGCAGGTGGGTTCAGTTGTTGTTTGAGAGTCGTCGGGCCCAGAGGAGAAATCCTCCGAGCATTGACCAGTAGAGCACAGTGTGTCCCACGGCCATAGTCCATGACAATTCCCCGTCCACCTTGATAAGAAGTGTGAAGAGGATGATTGCGATGACAAAAACACCAAGTTGCAAGGCGAGAGGTGGAAAGGGTTTTGTGTTTGGCATAAACCTCGGAGTTTGGAGTTGTTGAGAGAACATACATGACTGTGATATCATGCTGTCCGTGACTAGTCAAGGCCAAGTGTTCGTCGGATTATCAGGAGGAGTTGACTCTTCCGTTTCTGCCGCCCTGCTTCAACAGCAGGGATATGATGTTACAGGAGTTTTCATAAAAATTTGGAGTCCCGAATGGACTGAGTGCACTTCTAAAGAAGATCGGCTGGATGCAATGCGTGTCTGCGCCCATCTAGGTATTCCCTACAAGGAAATTGATTTGACTGATGCATATAAACAAGAGGTGGTTGATCACTTGATTTCTGAATATAAAAAAGGAAGAACCCCGAACCCTGATGTGATGTGTAACCGTTTCATAAAGTTTGGCGCGTTTTTCAATTGGGCGCTTTCGGAAGGCGCTGATTTTGTTGCCACCGGGCATTACGCGAAGGTAGCAAAGAGCGAAGAGCGAGGAGTGAATAGAGAAGAAAAACAACCAAATACCATTCGCTATTCGCTACTCGCTGGTGTTGATTCTACCAAAGACCAGTCGTATTTTTTATGGACACTCACCCAAACTCAACTAGCGCAAACACTATTTCCAGTTGGTGGATTGCACAAGAGAGATGTGCGCGAGTTGGCACGGAGATTTAAATTGCCGACAGCAGAAAAGAAAGACAGCCAAGGTCTCTGCTTTATTGGCCACGTAGATATCAAAACTTTTCTTTCGCGATACATTCAACCCACACAAGGAGATGTCCTTGGTACTTCAGGGAAGAAAATTGGGCAACATCAAGGTGCATGGTTTCTTACTATCGGGGAACGACATGGATTTATCATCACCGAAAAGGGAACGAATGACATCCCTCGATATATTGTCTCAAAAGATGTGGTCGCTAATACAATTACCGTTGGAACGAGAAAAGCAGGTGAATTTTTTAAGCAAAATGAGGTTTTGCTTTCAGATACCAATTGGATTTCTGGATCAGCTCCAGACGCAAGTAAAGAATACGAATCTCAAATCCGCTATCATGGGGGACGGATGAGTTGCCGGATTACTGAAGGAGGAAAGAAATGCATTTTCTTGGAAGTTCCGGACGCACTCGCCTTTGGGCAATCGCTTGTGGTGTATGACGGCGAACAATGTCTTGGCGGTGGGATTTTGGAACCGCTTTCAGTATAATGGGGGCATGCAAAAACAAGTTGAGATCATAAAGGCAAACGGCGAGCGAGAGTTTTTTGATGAAGGAAAGTTGCGGGCGTCGCTTTTGCGCGCCGGTGCGGAGGATTCTCAAGTTGAGGCCGTACTTAGACATATTTCAAAAGAATTGGAAGATGGAATGACTACCGATCATATTTACCGCCACGCTTTTTCAGTTTTGAAAGACGTCCAGAATCCGCGCGCGATAAGACGTTACAGTTTGCGCCGCGCCCTAATTGATCTGGGTCCTACTGGATTTCCGTTCGAGCGATTTTTGGCGAAGCTTTTTGCTAGTCAGGGATTTGAGGTAAAAAACGATCAAATTTTACAAGGAAGGTGTGTGCCGCATGAAGTCGATTTAGTTGCATACAATGAAAATAAGTTAGTGATGGTAGAATCAAAATTTCACAACCGTATGGGAGAAAAGAGCGATGTGAAAGTTGCACTGTATGTCAAAGCCCGTTTTGATGATTTATCAGAGCAACTCTTTGATTATGGGAAGGCACGCCCTTTGGATGAAGGGTGGCTCGTGACTAACACCAAATTTACTGAAAACGCCATAAAGTTTGGTGTTTGTGCCGGATTAAAGATGGTGGGGTGGAATTATCCCGAAAAAGGAAGCATGAGGGATTTAATAGAGGATTCTCGACTTCACCCCGTGACCTGTCTTCCCAGTCTTACCAAAGAAGAGCGAGAGTTGCTTTTAAACAACGATATGGTACTTTGTAGTCAAATTCTTGATTCCCAATCCAAATTAATTGAGTTAGGAATAAAAAGAGAAAAGGTCACTACCATCGCCGCTGAAGCCGAAGCTCTATGCGGAAGATGATATTTTAATAAATTAGTAAGGAGAATCGCATGCAACAGGATAATAATCAAAAGACAGTGATTGTGGCAACGCTCGCGTTTGTGGTTGGTTTTGCTTTGGCGTGGCTTATTGTTGTCAACAAAGATAGCGACACCGCAAATCCCAGCGGAGTAGATGATCAGGTAAACCAAGAGGAGATAGTTAGTCTGGGTAATTTTATTACAGTTGCTGATCAGGCAGCGGGAGTCAATGTGGCAATCGAAAAAATAGGGTTTACCGAATCAGGGTGGGTGGTGATTCATGAGTCTGACAATGAACAGCCAGGAAGAATTCTTGGTGCGCAACTGTTTGACGCTGGAAATGCAGCGAACGGCAATGTTGATTTGCTTCGAGGTACTTTGCCAAGCCAGAGTTACTATGCAGTTCTTCGGAAAGACAATGGAGATCGAGCATTTGATCCCAAGAAAGACGAGCAGATCACGACAGATGAGGGATCAGTAGTATTAACTACGTTTAAGACTTTTCCGGATGCAGGTTCAGAGGAGTAATCAAAACTTCTGAAGGGTTCTCCCGCCGCGGCCTCTGGCCGCGGCGTTTCGTTTACGGAGGAAAAGAGTAGGAGGTGGTATACTTTTGCCATGGTCGCATTTGCAAAAAAGTGGAGCCGGACGTTTGATCCTAAGAGTTCCGAGCCGTTCAAGATCAGCCGTTCAAAAATCGATCTATTTATGGAGTGTCCGCGCTGTTTTTATCTGGATGCGCGTCTTGGGGTAAAACGTCCGCAAGGACCATCCTTTACTCTGAATACCGCAGTAGACGAACTCTTCAAGCGTGAGTTTGATGTACATCGTACTGCAGGCACTCCACACCCGCTCGCAAAGAAATATGATGTTGACGCTATCCCTTTCAATGATGTGCGGATGGAGGAGTGGCGTGATGCCCTGCGTCGAGGTATTCAATATCACCACAAACCTACTAATCTTGTTATTCGAGGGGGTATCGATGATGTGTGGATAAAACCAAATGAGGAACTCGTGATTGTAGATTATAAAGCAACTGCAAAAAAGATTGGACCCAGCACTACTGACGATCTGTATGATTCATATAAAAGACAAATTGAGATTTATCAGTGGCTTTTCAGGCAAAATGGTTTTAAAGTTTCTGACACGGGCTATTTTGTGTATGCAAATGGGCGTTCTGATGCGGAAGCGTTTGATGGCAAACTTGAATTTGATGTGAAACTGATTGCTTACACAGGTAAAGATGATTGGGTTGAAAAAGCAATTACTGATCTGCATAAGACGTTGGTCGGGGGAAAAATACCCGAAGCAGGGACGTCGTTTGGCGGAGGACCTTGTGATTTTTGTTCGTATCGCGAAGAAGCAGGAAAGGCATTTCGTGCGCTTGTGGGAACAAAAACAAAAATATCTGTTAAAAAACCAGTGAAAGTTGAAAAACAAGAAATTGTTGATGACTCGAAAGAAAATAAAAAACTCTTTTAAAGAACGGGTATATACCGTGGTCGCTTTGATACCGAAAGGGAAGGTACTGACATATGGAGAAGTCGCGCGCCGTGCAAAATCTCCGCGAGCATATCGCGCAGTAGGAAATATTCTCAAAAGGAATTTCAATCCGGCGATTCCCTGCCACCGAGTAATTTGTTCCGATGGCTCAATTGGGGAATATAATCGTGGCAGGGAGCGCAAAATAGCACTCTTAAAACGAGAGGGTTTTGTTGTATAATGAGCTTAAACTATGGACATAGAAACGCTACGAGACCGATATTTAAAGTTTTTTGAGCTCGAAGGACATGCCATCATCCCTTCAGCTTCTTTGTTGCCCGAAAATGATCCGACGACGCTTTTTACGGGTTCAGGTATGCAACCGATCATACCGTTTTTATTGGGAGCACCGCATCCGGCAGGAAAGAGGCTTGTCGATGCTCAAAAATGTTTTCGTGCCGAAGATATGGATGAAGTTGGAGATAATCGGCATACGACTTTTTTTGAGATGCTTGGCAACTGGTCATTTGGGGATTATTTCAAGAGAGAACAGTTGTCGTGGTTTTTCTCCTTTTTGACGGATAATCTTGGAATTTCTCCCGAACGTCTTTACGTTACTGTATTTGCCGGCGACCAAACACTCAATCTTCCCAAAGATACTGATTCAGTTTTAATTTGGAAAGAATTATTCAAATCAAAGGGCATCATTGCGAACGATGTGCACCTCGGTTCGCTTGAAGAAGCCTCACGATCTGGTATGCAGGGTGGCAGAATTTTTTATTATGACGCGCGAAAAAATTGGTGGTCGCGTTCCGGCGCGCCACACGCAATGCCATCAGGCGAGCCCGGAGGTCCTGATTCGGAGATGTTTTATGAATTCACTGCTATTAAGCATGATCCAAGATTTGGAGCCGAGTGCCATCCCAATTGTGATTGCGGACGATTCTTGGAGATCGGCAACAGCGTCTTTATGGAATATGTGAAATCAGCCGATGGTAGTTTCAAATCACTCCCGCAGAAAAATGTCGACTTTGGTGGAGGACTGGAGCGTATTGGAGCAGCACTCTTAAATTCCCCTGATATATTTGCAGTTGATGTGCTCAAACGCGCCGTGGAAAAACTTGAAAGAATTTCCAAACGTTCATATAAGGCAAGTACCGAGGAAGAAAAGCGACCTTTTCGCATTATTGCGGACCATCTGCGCGCGGCCACATTTATGATTGCCGCCGGTGTCGAGCCGAGCAACAAAGATCGCGGATATGTCGTGCGCCGTTTGGTGCGCCGCGCGCTTTTTAATGCACGAGCGCTTCAGATAGAAGGTACGGCGTGGATTAAGGAAGTTGTTGATGTTTATATACAATCATACGGGCGGTTTTATCCGGAAATCGATGATGGGCAGGAAGAAGTTGTAAAACACCTATTACTTGAGGCGGAGAAGTTTTTAAAGACACTTGAAGCTGGCGTCCGGCAATTTACCCAAGTGGCTACAAAAGGTGTGTTGCAGGCCGAAGACATTTTTAATCTCTACCAGTCTTACGGTTTTCCCGAAGAATTAAGTATTGAACTTGCACGCAAACAAGGTTTGACTGTAGACACTACAGAACTTGCGACACATAGAGACAAGCACAGAGAACTTTCACGGAATACTTCGGAGAAGAAATTTAAAGGTGGGCTGGCAGATACATCGGATATGTCCATCAAATATCACACAGCTACTCATCTTTTAAATCAAGCACTGCGTCAAGTACTTGGAAATCATGTATATCAGAAAGGGAGCAATATCACTCCGGAGCGTCTTAGGTTTGATTTTCCGAATGATACCAAGCTTACTTCTGAACAAATTGTGGAAGTTGAGCGAATTGTGAACGAAAAGATTGCGGAGGCGTTGCCCGTCGAGAAGACAACCATGCCATATGCAGAAGCCCAAAAACAAGGAGTGGTAGGGGTTTTTGGAGAGCGCTATCCTGAAATAGTTAGCGTGTATCGCATCGGTTTTCTGGAAAAAGGTTTTTTCAGTCAAGAAATTTGTGGTGGGCCGCATGTGAACAATACTTCCGAGCTTGGCGGAAACTTTAAAATTTCAAAAGAAGAAGGGATTTCTCGGGGTGTTCGCCGCATACGTGCGGTGCTTGGGTAGAGAGTAATGTTATACTAAAAGGAATATGAAGTTTTTGAGTTCTCGCGGAAAAACACGTCCGGTTACTATTAATGTATTGCTATGCAAGACACTTGTAAAAGTTCTTGTGTTCGAAATACTTGAAGGTAAAGCGCCCAGACCGCTCTTTTCCAAAGAAAAGGCTCTCTCCAAGAATTGGCAAGGCACTGATCGAGAGTTATATGCCGCGATCACATCGTCTGTTTATCAATTGTTACATGAGGGCGAAAAATTTTTGCAGAAAAATGTTTCTGAAAGCTCCGTTTCCCGTGTTGTTTTTTTCTACACCCCGCCTTTTGCGATATATGGAAACGAGCAAATTTCTATTCATTCGCCCAAGCAGACAGAACTCGACACGAAAACACTCGAAAATGCAGTCTTGGAAGCCAAAAAACGTTTTGCTGCTGGATATCGGCGAAATATTAAAGAGACAACTGGGGGGAGCGTGTCGCGGCTTGCGGTGGTAACAGAGAAACTTTCTTTTGCAGTGCTGGATGGGTACCCTGTTTCTGATTTTTTATCGCGTTCATATAAGAGTTTCTCTGCCGAACTGTCTCTTGAGGCCGTACCTGCTGACATGCTACAAAAACTAATGGATGTGGCACACTCTCTTTTTCATTATGCGGAACTTTCTCACTTGACGGTAAGACATGCGGTTCTTGATGTGCTTGCGCAGACGCAAACACATCCTCAAAATTTTCTACTTTGTACGATTTTTCCGCATGCGTCTTCTCTCTATAGCGTGGAAAACAAAATCGCGACCCGTCAGATACTTTTTCCTTATGGGACAGATCACATCCTTGGAGCTATTGCTAAAAAACTTTCCACCACTCGAACTGTCGCACATTCCCATGCTCTTTTGTACCGAGATCAGAAACTGCATAATACCGCTGAAGGAAAATTTAGCGAGGCACTCAAAGAAGTGGGGAATGAGTGGACAAAGCAATTTACACTTGCCCGCCAAAAATTAAGCGAACGGTTTACGCTGGCGAAGTCCGTTTTTATTTTATCTTTTGATTGGCTTGATATTATGTTGTTTACCTCCATACCTTCTCTGGGGCTTGATTCTTGTGGTGAGTATACTCTGACACCACTTTCGAGTACTTCTTTTGGAGAGACCTTAACTGCTGATTCTCAAGTACAAGGAAATCTAGAAGTTGTACTCATGCACTACCTTTCTCATGCACAATGATGGTATTGATACAGTCAAGGGTGGGTATGCTATACTTTGAGAAATTGAAGATGATAAAAAAAATCTTACAAGATATTATGCCACCCGGAAGGAAATCCATACGACATATTCCGCTTCCTCGTAGCAGAAAAGTGGAAATCGAAGAGGAACGTCCGTCCGAAAAACGTGCTCCCCGCAAGAAAAACGGCAGATTTTTCAGATGGGGAATAATTGTCGGTTCTATTTTGGTGCTTGCTGCAGCAGGGATCCTTGTTTCCAATATTTTTTCTTCTGCGGTGGTAACCATAACTCCTAAACAAATAACTGCGAGCGTAGATATTTCTTTGCCGATTTCTTCAATGCCTTCCAACGCCGTACTCGCTTATACTGTTCTGACTGCCACATCAAGCGCTTCCGAGGTGGTGCCAAGCAACAAAGAAGCGGATGTCCAGAAAAAAGCTTCGGGACAAATTGTTGTGTACAATAATTTTTCCAACGCTGACCAACGACTGATTAAAAATACTCGATTTGAGGCTCCAGACGGACGTATTTATCGAATCGATTCTTCAGTGGTTGTTCCGGGGCAGAAAATTGAAAGTGGTTCTAAGGTTCCTGGGAGCATCACTGTGACTGTCTATGCTGATGCAGTCGGAACGGATTACAATTTGAAGGTCGCTGATTTGAAAGGAGACTTCACCATCCCTGGTTTTAAAGGCTCTCCGCGATATGAAGCATTTTATGGGCGGATCAAAAGCGACATTGTTGGAGGTTTTTCAGGAAAAGCTAGAGTAGTTGATGAAGTCACTCTTTCTGCTATTACCGATAAATTAAAAGTGGATCTTGCCGAGAGTCTCAAAAATAAAATTAATTCATCACTTCCTACTTCAGTTGTTGCACCCCAAGATCTTTCCAGTGTTGATTTTTCTATCAATTCTGTTGATAACCCGAGCGGGGATGGGGTGGTAATCAGTGTTCTTGGTGTTGTTCACGCACTTGCGTTTGACACATTTGCTTTCAGTGAAGCTGTCGCGAACAAGATGCTTTCTGAATATACCGGTGGAGGGATCCTTATTCAGAATCTTTCCGATTTAGATCTTGTTCCTCATAACTCAACTCAAAAAGCCTTATGGGAAGCCGGCAACCTGTCGCTCTCTGTTTCAGGAAATGCACACTTTGTATGGCAATTTGATGAGAAAAAGGTAAAAGAAGACCTTGAGGGGAAACCTAAACAAGCTACCAATGGTGTAATGCAAAAATACAGCGCAATAGAACAAGCTGAAGTAATCCTAAAACCTATGTGGCTCCAGTCCTATCCGAGCAATCCCGACAAGATACACATTAAGCTTAAACTTGACTAGATATGCCAAGTTCTGCTAGTATGCTATTCTCCCTCACGAATGGGAATTGAAAACGAAAAAGACACCGTAACCGGTGTTGTAACTGAAGCTTTGCCCAACACCCTCTTTAGAGTGACTACTCAAGAAGGAGAGGAAATGTTGGCATATCTTGCAGGCAAGATGCGGTTACATAGGATTCGAGTACTTGTCGGCGACAGTGTTGTCGTTAAGCTTGATCCGTATGGTGGTAAAGGACGCATTATAAAGAGGAGCTAGCCTTTCTTTTTTGTTTTTAACTTACTAACAGGTCTTATTTTATGCGTGTACGGGCTTCAGTAAAAAAATTGTGCAAGAACTGCCGAGTGGTTCGCAGAAGCGGCCACTTGTATGTTGTCTGCACTTCTGATGCGCGTCATAAGCAGCGTCAGGGTTAATTTATATAACGACATGCGTATTGCAGGTATTACATTGCCGGAAAATAAGAGAATGGAGATCGCATTGACTGCTATCTATGGTATTGGGCGTTCGCGCGCACAGTATATTTTGTATAAAGCAAAAATTGATAATGGAAAGAAAGCAAAAGAACTTTCACCTGCTGAAGAAAATGAGCTCCGCAAACTTATTGACGCATTTAAGATTGAGGGAGATTTAAAACGAATTGTGGCTGGAAATATCAAACGGCTGAAGGACATAAAGACATACCGAGGAAGTAGACATGCGCGAGGTCTTCCATCACGGGGACAGCGAACCAAGACCAATTCACGTACTCGCCGTGGAAATGTGCGAAAGACGATGGGCACTGGACGTAGAAAGCTCGATAAGAAATAATTTATTATGGGAAAGAAACGAGTCGCAAAACAAGATGGGACAGGAGATAGCAAAGCTGATGCAGGAGCATCACGCTCGCTTAAACGTCATATTGCCAGCGCAGTGGTGTATGTTGATTCTTCATATAATAATACCCGCTTGACTCTTTCGGATGAAAAAGGAAACGTATTGACATGGTCTTCAAGTGGAGCACTTGGATTTAAAGGTGCTCGGAAGGGAACTCCCTTTGCAGCGGCAAAAGTCGGTGAAGTTATCGCGGAACGCGCTACAGCGATGGGAGTAAAAGAAGTGCAGGTGGTGGTAAAAGGCATTGGTCCTGGACGAGAATCATCTATCCGTAGCATCATTTCTCGTGGCATTTCTCTTGCAAGTATCAAAGATGTGACTCCAGTTCCTTATAATGGACCCCGCCCAAAACGTCCTCGAAGGGTTTAAAATCTACCATGTTAATTAAGTCAAAATACAAAATCGCCCGTCGTCTAGGAGTACCTGTGTTTGAGAAAACACAGACGCAGAAATTTGCATTGTCTATGGGGCGCCGTGGAGAGCGATCACGTAAGCATCCAAAAACCCTAACTGATTTCGGCCGACAATTGCTTGAAAAACAGAAAGTTCGTTATACCTATTTGATCAACGAGCGCCAGCTTAAGAAATATGTTCAACAAATTCTCTCAAAAAAAGGTATCAAACAAGACGAGAGACTCTATGAGACACTTGAACGTCGTCTCGACAGCGTTGCGTACCGACTTGGACTCGGACCAACACGCCTTGGCGTGCGCCAAATCGTCAATCATGGACACCTGTGTGTAAATGGTCGCCGAGTTGACATCCCTTCTTGTCGTCTTGAAGAGGGGGATGTGGTGAGTATCCGTCCGGGGAGCTCAAAAAAGAAGATTTTCGACAAACTCGATGAAAAACTTCCGGCATTATCTGTTCCCAACTGGTTATCTCTTGATCCGATCAAGAAGCAGGGGACAGTGACAGGGACGCCGAAACTTGAAGCTGGTTCGGGGCTCGATTTTACTACAGTCCTCGAATTTTATAAGCGTTAAAGTCTTATTTTAGTCTCTTTATTTTTTAATAATTCTATATCATGGCCGACTATAGCATCATGTTACCGTCAAAACCTCGCATCGTCTCTGAAGACGATTTTGTAGGTGTCTACGAGATAGATAATCTCTACCCAGGCTATGGACACACGCTTGGAAATTCGTTGCGCCGGATTATCCTCTCCTCACTTCCGGGAGCAGCGATCACCTCTATCAAAATTGACGGTATTAATCATGAATTTTCTACAATTGAAGGTGTTAAGGAGGATGTGGTTACCTTGATTCTCAATCTTAAAAAAGTTCGTTTGCAGATGACTACCGATGAACCTCAAAAGATTAGCTTGAAGGTTAAAGGTCCTGCAGATGCGTCTGCGGGAGACCTTGATGTTCCCGGACAAGTAAAAGTGCTCAATCCAAAACTTCACCTTGCATCAGTTACTGCAAAAGGGAAGGAGCTTGCAGTTGAGATGACTGTTGAACGCGGTCTGGGTTATATGTCAAAAGAAACTCTTCAGAAAGATCGAGTGGAAATTGGTAATATTTCGCTTGATGCTGCATTTACTCCGATTCGCCGAGTCAATTACGAAGTGGAGAACATGCGCGTGGGAAACCGAACAGATTTCAACCGCATGAAATTGCATATTGAGACGGATGGAACTATCACTCCGCATGAAGCCCTCTCAAAATCTATTGAGATTATGGTCAATCAGCTTAAAGCCATCATCGGATTTAAAGAGGAAGTCCTCGAAGTTGCTCCGGAACCAGTTGCGGTCAAAGAAGATATGTCTGAAAAGAAAATTTCAAAAGAAACAGACCCTGAAATTCTCAAGACTCGCGTTGAAACACTCGATCTTTCTCAGCGCACTATGCATGCGCTGACTGCTGCAAACATCAGAACTGTGGGCGGTTTGGTGCGAAAACGTGAAGAAGATATCCTTGATATAGATGGATTGGGGAATAAAGGAGTGCAGGAGATCAAGAAAGCACTTAGTGCAATCAACCTTTCATTGAGAGAGTAATTTTTAACATCATTGTATGAGACACCACAAAGTAAACAGAAAATTCGGACGCGAACGCAATCAGCGAAATGCTTTGATGCGCTCTTTGGTGCTCTCGCTTATTGTTCATGGAAGAATCCAGACCACAATTACCAAAGCTCGAGAATTACGGCCGTTTATTGAACGATTGCTGACCCGTGCAAAGACACCAACGCTCCAGAGTCGTCGCTTGTTGCAATCGCGAATTGGCAGTGTCCGCGGAACAGCACATTTGATCAACACTATTGCACCTAAATATAAGGATCGCCAAGGCGGATATACTCGTATTGCAAAACTTGGAAAAATGCGCAAAGATGGCAGCTCACAAGCTATTATTGAATTCGTATAATTGTATGAAAAACCACGTAATTGACGCAACAAATAAACGGCTTGGCAGAATTGCAAGTGAAGCAGCTAAGATCATCATGGGGAAAGATCGCGCTGATTTTGCACGCAACACGATTCCTGAAGTCACCGTGGTTATTGAAAATGCATCAAAAATCGACATTTCCGAGAAAAAATTGAGCACAAAAGAGTACGATAACTACTCGGGTTATGCCGGCGGTCGCAAAGTGCTAACCGCGTCACAGGTAGTCGAAAAGAAAGGGTATAGCGAGTTGTTCCGCAAGGCGGTATACGGAATGCTTCCTACCAACCGACTGCGCGCAAAAATGATCAAACATCTTATTGTAAAAGAATAAACATGACCCTAGCTACCAAATCAGATCGCTATATCAAAACTATCGGAAGACGAAAGACTTCGATTGCAACGCTTCGTATGACTCCTGCTGCAAAGCAGTCGTTTACGATAAATGACCGTGAATTTGAAGTATATTTTCCAACCGAATTCCTTCGCGCTACTGTCCTTGCTCCTTTTCGAAAACTTGATCCACAGCCGAAATTCAAAGCGACCGTACGAATCTCGGGTGGAGGTATTTCTTCACAAGCAATTGCACTTCGACATGCAATTGCACGGGCACTCATCATTCATGACATTGAACTTCGTGCGACACTAAAAAAAGACGGGTATTTGAAACGTGATTCCCGTGCAAAAGAACGCCGTAAATTTGGACTCAAGAAAGCGCGTAAAGCCCCGCAGTGGTCGAAACGCTAGCTTATACCAAAAAATCTCAGAAACAAAAGAGAGGGTTTACATACCCTCTCTTTTGTTGCAATGTCTTTATTGGAACGACCAAACCAACCTCGTTCATTTTCCAAACCCATGAAAACCTTGCTCAACCTTGGTGTCCGAAGTGTCCAGTTTCTTCGATTCAAAATCTTTTACCCGATCTACACACAGTTCATCTCAGTTTGTTTCGTAGGAAAACGAGACGAAAGAATGTGGGAACTACGTCGTTCCATCCGTTTGATTCTCGATCCAGCCGGTTGCGATCGTGCACAGAACCATTGTGCAACTTGCGATCACATCATAAAACACTACCGTCTTACGCTCGCAGAGGGAGGGTACTCGGGCAGCATGAGCCAGTTGTTTGCCGAAGCAATTGCGTCGGAAATCCGCGCTCGGAAGCGCGAAGAAGCTACACTTGCTCGCAAGGATGATTGGATCTCTGGAACCGCCCAATGGCCCTGACCCGAAAGAAAATCTCGCCGCCGCCCTCGATGAAAATCTGGGCGGCGGTTTCTTGCAGGTACGGTACTAATTTTGTTATAGTCATTTTATGCAAAAAAACGAAGACGAATTGGATGATTCAGTAGTTGCCGAAGAACATGCAGGTGACGAAATAAAGAAACTTAAGGAAAAATTGAAAATTGCTCTTGAAGAAAGGCAGGAGTATTTGACAGGTTGGCAGCGCGCCAAAGCTGATTTAATCAATGCCCGCAAACGCGATGAGGAAGATCGAAAATCTTTCTCAAAATTTGCCAATGAACAATTAATTGAAGAACTTCTACCCGTACTTGAAAGTTTTCAGATGGCCATGGCCAACAAGGAGGCGTGGGAGAAGGCGGATAAAAATTGGCGCACAGGTGTTGAATATATCTACTCCCAGCTCAACAAAGTCTTGAGCGAACACGGAATAATCGAATTAAACCCTATTAACGAAAAATTTGATCATGCAAAACACGAGGCAACTGGCTATGAGCAGGTAACCGACAAATCTCTTGAACATTCAATTATCAAAGTTATCCAGAAAGGATACAGTTTGAACGGAAAAGTCCTGAAAGTTCCAAAAGTAGTGGTGGGGGAATACAAAGCATAACTTGACATGTCTGTAGATTTGATATAATACACACATGCTTTCCCCGTATCTACAACCGCAGCTAGTCACCAAAATACTCGTTGCTCCAAACGGCGAATCATATCGCGTGGTTTTTCTTGTGACCCTTGTTGACGGAAAGATTTCTGCACGTGTCGTATCAGCCGAGCCTCTTAATGTGATTTCAGAAGATGACCTGATTCTTTGTCTCCCACACTTCTCTTCTAAATTCTCATCTCTTATCTCTGGTCTCTCTTCTTCATCTCCTATTGCTTCCCCCTACGTATCACTCTTGTTTTTCACGAGCCAATTGACTCGCGCACCTGCATACATATCTTAAAGCTGTCAGCTCTTAGCTTGCAGCTTCTTTGAGAGGTTTCTGATTGTGTCAGATTCTTTCCATTATTCGTGATTCTGAATTCATAATTCATTCTTATCTATGTCAAAAATTATCGGAATTGATCTTGGGACAACCTTCTCCGCAGTCGCCGTGATGGAAGCAGGTACTCCTAAAGTGCTTGAAAACGCAGAGGGTGCGCGCACCACGCCGTCCATTGTCGCTGAATCAAAAACGGGCGAACGGCTCGTGGGACTTTTGGCAAAACGCCAAGCGGTTACGAACCCTCAAAACACCGTCTTCCAAATTAAACGCTTCATGGGGCACACCTATGACGAATCCGGAGTTCAAAAAGATATCAAAAATGTGCCTTTTGAGACCCGAAAATCTTCAAACGGAGGCATAGAAGTAAAAGTAGGACAAAAGTGGATTCGGCCTGAAGAAGTGTCAGCAATGATTCTCCAAAAACTAAAAACGGATGCGGAGACGCGCCTAGGCGAAAAAATCACTGAGGCAGTTATCACCGTACCTGCATACTTCAATGACAGTCAGCGACAGGCAACAAAGGATGCAGGAAAAATTGCTGGGCTTGATGTGAAGCGCATCATCAATGAGCCGACAGCTGCTGCGCTTGCATATGGATTCAACAAGAAAAAAGACGAAAAAATTGCCGTATTTGATTTCGGTGGCGGTACATTCGATATCTCGGTGCTTGAGGTTGGGGATGATGTCATTGAAGTCAAATCAACTGACGGAGATAGTCACCTTGGCGGCCGTGACATTGACGCAAAAATCGTGCACTGGCTTGCAGATACATTTGCAAAGGAAAACGGCATTGATTTGCGAAAGGATCCGCTTGCACTGCAACGCCTCGATGAAGGCGCTGAAAAGGCCAAAATTGAGCTCTCAACAGCAGTGCAGACTGATATCAACATTCCCTTCATTACATCGGGTTCAGACGGCCCCAAACACCTCTTAGTAACACTTACCCGTGCCAAACTTGAGGAACTCACACAGGAATTCATTGATCGCGCGATGACAATTACCAAACGTGCAATTGAAGCGTCACCCTTCAAAGTAGGGGAAATCAACGAAGTAATTCTCGTGGGAGGACAGACCCGCATGCCCGCATTGCAGAAAGCGGCAAAAGAATTCTTTGGAAAAGAACCTCACATGGGAGTCAATCCTGACGAAGTGGTTGCAATCGGCGCTGCAATTCAGGGTGGAATCTTGGGAGGCGATGTAAAGGACATTCTCCTCTTGGATGTGATCCCGCTTTCGCTTGGTATTGAAACACTCGGTGGAGTTGCAACAAAACTCATCGAGAAGAATACAACCATTCCCGCATCAAAATCACAAATCTTCTCGACAGCCGGAGATAATCAGACCAGTGTTGAAGTGCACGTGGTGCAGGGAGAACGTGCGATGGCGGCAGATAATAAGTCACTTGGACGATTTATCTTAGATGGTATTCCACCAGCTCCCCGTGGCATGCCGCAAGTTGAAGTTACCTTCGATGTGGATGCAAACGGAATCTTGCAGGTAAAGGCAAAAGATAAATCAAGTGGCAAAGAGCAATCAATCCGTATTGAAGCTCGATCTAGTCTCACCAAAGATGAAATTGATCGAATGTCAAAAGATGCCGAAGCTCATGCAAGCGAAGACGCAAAGAAAAAAGAAGAGGTTGATGCAAAAAACAGCGCCGAACAGCTTGTCTATGCCGCCGAGAAGTCCCTCAAGGATTTCAAAGAGAAGATTCCGGCAGATGTGGCGACAGGAGTGCAGACAAAAATTGACGAGTTGAAAAAGGCAAAAGATGCTGGAAATTCAGACTCAATCAAACAAGCTGCTGACGCTCTATCGACCGAAATGCAAAAAATTGGCCAGTATATGTCAAAGCAGAGCGAAGAGGGAAAAGCGAGTAGCGAAAAGAAGGATGGGCAATCGGGAGATGACAAAACAGACGGAGAGGGAAAAGTACGAGATGCAGAGACAAAGTAGAGGTCAAACTCCAGCCGCCCGAATCTTGGGCGGCTGGGAAACAGGATGCAACTAAAATATCTTAAGTCAAGTATCATACAGCCCCAATTGGTCTATAATTGATGAGTCGATTCTTCTAAACGTTTTCAAAAACTATGCAAAAAAACTATTACGAAATTTTGGGAGTAGAGAAGAGCGCATCGAAAGACGACATCAAAAAAGCATTCCGCAAACTGGCCCACAAATATCATCCTGACAAGAAAGACGGTAATACAGAGAAATTCAAGGAAGTAAACGAAGCCTACACAGTCCTCTCCGATGACAAAAAACGCGCCGAGTATGATTCATACGGCCGCGTCTTCTCTGATGGTGCAGGTCCGGGAGCCGGAGGAAATCCTTTCGGCGGATTTGATTTTTCGGGATTCGGCAGTAATTTTGAAGGTGTGGATCTGGGTGATATTTTTAGCGAATTTTTTGGAGGTAAAGGACAACAGCCTAATCGGGGACGTGATATTTCTGTAGATATTGAACTGCAGTTCAATGAAGCGGTCTTCGGCGTCGAACGAAAAATTCTGCTGGCTAAAACTGGTAACTGCGAAGTGTGTAAAGGAAGTGGCGCAGCCGCAGGAACTTCGCTTGAAACCTGTACCACTTGCAACGGCCGCGGAAAGATTCACGAAACTAAACGATCATTTTTTGGTTCATTCTCTGCCGTTACTACGTGCAATATCTGTCATGGAAAAGGGAAAGTTCCCAAAGAACGCTGTAATGGCTGCAAGGGCTTAGGTGTTCGGCGCCGCGACGAAGAAATCGGCGTTCGCATTCCTGCTGGCATTGAAGACGGTGAAGTTATCCGAATGACTGGCGGTGGTGAGGCAGTTTCTGGCGGCTCATCAGGAGATCTTTATGTCAAAATTCACGTCAGAAAACACCCACTATTTGCCAAAGAAGGAACGAATCTGGTTACGCATCTCTCAATCAAGCTTTCAACAGCACTTCTGGGAGGGGATTATCATCTCCAAACACTCGACGGCGATCTAACCGTTAAAATCCCCGCAGGAGTTTCAATTGGAGAAATCTTGCGCGTGCGTGGAAAAGGCATCCCCTATGACAAAAACAAACGCGGTGATTTGATGATCAAACTTTCCATTGAATTGCCCAGCAAATTGAGCAAGACTGCGGCAAAATTAGTTGAAGAACTCAAGAAAGAGGGGATTTAAAGAATGACATACGAATTTATTCCCAAAATGTTGCAAAGGGCTATTTGGGTGCCAACGCGCCTTTTGCTTCGCTATTTCATTCATCTTGAAATCGAGGGAACGGATAACATCAAAAACCTTCCTCGCGGTATTATTTTTGCTCTCAATCATTCAAGCGAACTTGACCCTATTGTCTTACCTGCTTCTTTTCCCTTTTTAAGCCGACATTTTCCTATGTTCTACACTTCCCGCGAAAGATCTTTTTACAAGAATAGTAGCTGGAGAAAACTCTTTTATGGTGGAGCATTGTTTAAATTTTGGGGTGCATATCCCGTGCAGGCCGGACAGCATAACTATGAGGCTTCTCTTGAGACTCATATCGAAATTTTAAATCATAAAAATTCGCTCTGTATCTTTCCTGAAGGATACAAAACACGCGATGGGAACTTGGGAAAAGGGAAGGGTGGGGTGGCATATTTGTCATTCAAAACAGGTTTGCCCGTGGTACCCGTTGCATTAACTAATTTGTGGAAAATAGGATTCAAAAACTTCATACTTCGCCGCCGATACACAGTGATTTCATTTGGTGCGCCGATATATCCTAAAGACCTTTTCGCTTTTTGTGGCGGCGCGCCTAAAATAACTCCCGATCGAAATGATTTTGTTATTGCCGCAGATCTTGTTATGCGAAATATCGCGACCCTGCTTGCGGTAGCTGAAAATTTGACTCCACCTAATATTTCTGTTAAATTCCCTTCGGGAAACAAACGTTATGAGAAGCAAACCACTACGCCGATTAATGCCGGTACGTCTGCCGATCCTATGGGCTCGGCCGTCAAAAAGCGTTAAGGTAGTGATTCGATTCGCTCCCAAACGCTTTGTCCGTACACGTGATATGGCCAGTCATTTGCGCCATCACCACGAGCCCGATTGGGCTGATGGAGAACATCACGAAGCACCCTAGTCTCTTCGCCTCACGGCGAGTTTGATGATGGGTGCTTTTGTTTTATACGTTGACTAACTATTGCTGAAGGAACAGTATGGGGAAGGTTGTACACCACGACCAGAAAGGAGATAGTTGTATGGCTGCATACTCAACTCGAACATTTGGTCCGGAAATCGAATACTGGATGATGGAGTACTTTCGTCCCGCTCGTCTTGCCGCACATGTATTTCCGCCCTCTATTGTTCCAATCACCACCACATTGGGAGGGAAAGAGTACCTTGAGCCGGCAAGACATGATCGACGAAAGGGATTGGCTCGTTGTGTTTTTCAAAACCAGCCCTGCATCATTCTTGTTTGAACTTCCCGTCCCGCCCAAAAGCGGGACGCATCCTTTGTATGTAAAGCTCAAGCCAACCTTGCGGTTGGCTTGTTCTGTTTGTGCTCCAAGTTAAGCGGTGTGTTGCAACCGCCACCTTTGGAGAATTCGAGGATTGTCGGCATGAAATGCTCGACTACATTCTCGAGCGCTCTCTGCTTTGTTGGGAATTTTTTCGTGCTTGCCTTCTGGAGGCGCCCAAGAATATGCTCCTCCGCGTTGGTTTGATTGAAATTTTGCTTTCAGATTAGCTCCTTTGGTTTTCCGCGGTGTTGAGACGCGGTACTTGGAACGGTACTTCTTTCGCCTTTTCGTTTTCATATCTGGAATTAAATGTACCTAAATTCCATTATATTCTGCAAGTAGACAGAGGAGGACAGGGTGTGGTAATACATAGAGAAATCTGTTGCGCGTTGTTCCTCACAGTCAAATCCCTCAACCTTGCACCCAATGAAAGAAAAACTACTCGCGGTTGTCTGGCTACTCGTCTGGCCACCTTTTGCACTTGCAATGTACGTTGGACTCCTCCACTACGTTGGAGTACCTCATGAGTGGTCTGCTTCGACTTTAGAGATCACGGATTTTGTGGCGATAATCCTCTCTCTCGTAGTTTGGATAGCAGTGGCTTTCGCCATTGTTGAAGACGACACCAGTTCCTGATACACAGATGTCCAAAACACAAGCGACCTTCGATCCAAAGCCCGACTCACACGTCGGGCTTTCGTTATTCGGCAAAATAGCACTTTTTTGTTACACTATGAATGTGAACGAGAAAAAACAAAAAACACTGCTTAGTGGCGTCAAACCGACAGGACATCCTCATATCGGCAATTACTTCGGCGCCATGAAACAGTTTGTTGAGCTCCAGAATACACACTCGGGTTACTTTATGATTGCCGATTATCATGCCCTGAACTTCATCCAAAACGCAGGTGAAATGCGCCAAAACATACTTGATCTTGCACTTGATTATCTTGCACTCGGACTTGATCCAAAGACATCCGTTATATTCAAACAATCTGATGTGCAGGAGCACACCGAGCTTGCATGGATTTTCGATACAATCACTACAATGCCGTATCTTCAACGCGCACACGCATACAAAGATGCGCAAGCAAAAGACAAAGAAATCTCTGTCGGCACGTTCAACTATCCGATGCTCATGGCCGCAGATATTTTGCTCTATGACACAGATGTCGTGCCGGTAGGGCAGGATCAAAAACAACATGTCGAATACGCACGTGACACTGCCGAAAAATTCAACCGAATTTTCAGTGAGACTTTCAAATTACCAGAACCTTTGATACTTGCAGATGTTGCGGTCGTGCTGGGCACTGACGGCCAGAAAATGTCGAAAAGTTATAACAACACGATCCCACTTTTTGCGGAACCAGAAGAGATACAAAAGGCAGTTATGGGTATTGTCACTGACTCAAGCGGAGAGCTTCCTAAAAACGTTTTTGCCATCCATAAGCTATTCAGGCCTGAAGCAGAGTTAAAGTCTCTCTACGAGGCAAATAACGGCAAATATAAGGTCTTAAAAGAAGCTTTGATTGCCGATATCGAGGCCTTTATCGCCCCATTGCGTGAACGTCGAAAGGTGCTTGCTCAAGACGAGAAATCCGTCCTCAAAATCCTCGCTGAAGGAGCCGAGAAAGCTCGAGAAGTCGCAAGGGAGAAGATGAAGGTGGTGAGAGAAAAGATTGGTACGACACTATGAAAAAACTATTACTTTCACTGCTCGGAATCATAGTCATTGCACTGGCGACATGGTTTTTCCTCCCGACAAAAGAAAAATCGCAGATCCCTGACACAAGTGATGTGTCGCGCTCAATGATCAATTTTGAAAAATTGGGACACTTGGTGAAAGACAATCCGGGATTAAAACCCAACACATGGTATTTGGTATATGAAGCACAGGGCGCACCGGCGCTGACTGTCGAGCTTCTCTTTGATCAGGAAAGTCATTGTGTCTATAACGGCACGCAGGGAGCGTGTCCTGATGTTCTGCTTCCCTCAAGTTCCCTAACCGAGATAAAAGGATTCCAAGAAAATGGGGTCATCCGTGTGATCAGTGCGGTATCTGGCAATCAATAGAAATGGAAGAACAAATTGATATTTTGGACGCGAAAGGGAATAAGATTGGCAAAACAAAAAGCAAATCGCTCGTGCATCGGCATGGTGATTGGCATCGGACTGTGCATGTCTGGTTTTTGAATTCAAAAAGAGAACTCCTTATTCAGAGAAGAACGAGCAAAAAAGATCGTGGGGGTGGGATGTGGGATATATCGGTTGGAGGTCATATCTCCGCAGGCCAAACAAGCATTGAAGCGGCAGTGCGTGAGGTGTCAGAGGAGATTGGGATCACCATAGAACCTTCAGAACTCACCTTTCTGTTTGGCACATCAACAGATGCAGAATTGAGCAATCGAAAGAATCAAGCAAAACATTTTCAAGACGTATATCTGGTTAAAAAAGATTTGGACGTATCAAAATTAGTTTTACAAAAGGAGGAGGTTGATGAGGTCAGATATATCTCTATCGAAGAATTCAAGAAATGGGTAGCTGAACCCAAAAGAGATCTTTTGATGCATACGGAAGAGTATCAGAAACTCTTTGAAATACTTTCAAAAATATAACCAAAACAAACGCCGCTTTGAACGATTCCTCACGGGAAATCATTATTCAAAACGGCGTTTAACGCTCACCTAATGGGGGTGTGAGCACCTGCCCCCCTTAGAGCAGGAAGAGGAGGGGAAATCCTTCACTCATGTGGTTTCCGGACCCATGAGTCGCGCACGGTCTTTGGCGATGTCCGAACGAAAGCCTACTTCCGGCTCGGAACAGGGACTCTGCCAATGAGCCGAAACGGCTGCAAGTTTGTCTGGAAAAGACAACCCTGCTTCTGGCCCGGGAACAAGGTTTGTGGGTATGAGGTCTGCAAATTCTTCGAACTGCCTGTGGGTTTCCATAGATGAAGGATGGTGTTGGCGATGAACATTTTTTCGTCCACGTTCCTTGCGGACTGAACGAAACAAGCTCCCGTGGTTGGGAGCTTGTTTTTGTAACGCTAGATGGAGATTTTCGTTACAAAGACCAGCTCCCAACCGAAAAATACACGTCTGAGACGAGTACGGTTGAGAAGTTCTTTGTAATCATTTGTATCACGTTAAAGATGGTAACACTGCTTAAAAAGCTTGTAAACCCCTCTGTGTGCAAAACTGAAAAAACCCTATACCAGAAGCCTTCTTTCTGGTAGAATTCTCCCATGTCGTCTGAAACCCTAGTGCATGCTCAAAAGTCCTTTACGGTCAAAACTCCTTCATTTGAGGGGCCACTTGACCTCCTCCTCGACCTCATTGAAAAACGGAAACTTGCCATAAACGAGGTGTCTTTGTCTAAAGTTGCCGATGATTATATAAGCTATATCCAATCTCTTTCCGAATTCCCGATTGCCTCAAGTGCTCATTTTATTTTGATTGCCTCGACACTTCTGTTAATTAAATCAAAATCTCTTCTTCCTTCGCTCGCTCTTTCAGAAGAAGAACAGGGGAGTATCGCCGATTTGGAGCGTCGCTTGAAGATGTATGCTCGAGCGCGTGAATTGAGCAAACATATTCGGCTACGATTCGGTAGAGAAATTATATTCGGACCTGAACAGCGCATCCAAGTAACTGTTTTCTCTCCTGACAAACTTACCTCAAGTAATAATCTCTCGACAGCACTTCGAGAACTTTTACATAAACTACCTAAAGCCTCGGTGCTCGCAAAGGCCATTGTCCAGAAAGTCGTGAGTCTTGAAGAAATGATCACCAATCTCACCGAACGCATAAAAAGCAATCTTAAACTTAATTTCAAAGAATTTGCGTCCATAGGGAAAAAAGAAAAAGTACACATTATTGTCAGCTTTCTTGCGATGCTGGAACTGGTGAAGCAGGGAATTATATCGGTTAAACAAGACGGTCAGTTTGATGATATTGTGATGGAAACCGAGAAACTCGACGTCCCGAGTTATAAATAAAACGTATCAATGGAATCATTGGCAAAAAAAATAGAAGCGGTGCTGTTCTGGCGAGCAGAACCAATCTCAAAAAAGAAACTCGCTGAATTGCTGGACTCAAACATTACTGCAGTCGAAGAAGGACTCGCTGAACTTGAAACTGCTCTTGCTTCCCGCGGTATTACGCTGGTCAAAAAAGAAGACGAGGTGATGCTCGGCACTGCGCCTGAATTCTCACCACTTATCGAAAAACTCACCAAAGAGGAACTGCATAAAGATCTTGGGAAAGCAGGACTTGAGACTCTCTCGATTATCCTGTATTTTGGACCTGTATCACGATCGGAAATTGACTATATTCGAGGCGTAAACTCAACATTCGTACTTCGCAATCTGCTTATCCGTGGATTGGTTGAGCGAGTTCAAAATAAGAACGATCAGCGCAGTTTCCTCTATAAGCCGACATTTGAGCTCATCACGTTCTTGGGTCTCAAGGGAGTATCTGAACTTCCTGAATATGAAACTGCCCGCGCCGAGCTTGATCAATTTAAAAATGCTCAACAGGAGCAGGACGCTGTTGCTTCTAATCAAGAGTCCGAACAAATCCAAGCTTAATTATGAATCAGAAATACGAAAACCCTGTCCCGTTGTGGCTAATAAATCTCACTTCTTTTTGCGTAACAACTACGTTGTTGATGGGATGTTTTATTTTCTACGCGACTCTTTCCATACATGCAGCACAGACCCGTGCAGCGCAATACACAACAGAACTTCCGATTCTTTCTACGCTTAAAGATAATCCTTTTGATAAAGTAGCACTCTCCGCAAAATCGGCGATTGTTTACAATGCAAAAACAGGAGAAGTAGTGTATGGAAATCAAGAAGAAGTGCAGTTGCCACTTGCTTCCCTCACCAAATTGATGACTGCACTTGTCGCGGCAGAAACTCTCCCACCATTCACTCGAATTGCCATTGTCCCTCTGTCCAAAGATGCGGATCCTCGCTTGCGTCAGGGAGAACAATGGTCACTTGAAGATTTAATTGCCTACACGCTTATTTCTTCCTCAAATTCTGGCGCAGAATCAATCGCATCCGTCGCAGGTGCCTTTCTCGAGGGAGAGGGGACTATCAAATATGCAAGTACTTCGAGACAAACTTTCGTCGATGCTATGAATCAAAGTGCTTTGCAATTAGGACTTGCGCAGACCTATTACCTCAATAGCACCGGCCTCGATACGAACGGAAATTTAGGAGGGGCATATGGTTCGGCGAAAGACACTGCGATTCTCTTTTCGTATCTTTTAGAACAGCACCCCGATCTCTTAACCACGACAACGCTCGTTGAAGAAACTTTTAGAGATTCCGATGGACGTGCGGTGCTTGGGAAAAATACAAATGTTGTTCTCTCTCAAATTCCTGGAATCCTCGGATCAAAAACAGGACTAACCGATCTTGCAGGCGGAAATTTGGTAATCGCATTTGACGCGAGCTTCGGCGAACCTTTTGTTGTAGCGGTACTTGGTTCAACTGAAGAAAGCCGGTTTACCGACATCCAACAGCTGGTCAATGCCACTATTGAGTATCTGGGTGCCCCGCTTCGACTCAACGCTCTTTCTGATTGTATGCCTGAATCTGTTTGCGCACTATAATACAGGTATGATTATCGACGTCCTCAAAATATTCATTCCTTCAACTCTCTCCTTCTTTTTCGGTATCGGGCTCTCTTTGATACTCAACCACTATTTGTATAAATACAAAATGTGGAAAAAACGAGCAGGCAAAAAAACGCTCGATGGAGCCGATACGCCTATTTTCAATAAACTCCATGAGGTTCGCGAAGTAAGCGTCCCCAAAATGGGCGGAATACTGATCTGGGCGAGCCCAATACTCACAGTCGCACTTCTCTTGTTGTTGAGCATTATCCTACCCTCTGTAGATACCGCTAAATTATTATTTTTAAGCCGAGGACAAACTTGGCTTCCATTCGCCACACTTATTCTCGGGGGACTTGTAGGACTCATTGACGATTATATGGAAGTACGGGGAACAGGAGATCATGTTGCCGGAGGTCTTTCTCTTAGAAAGCGTTTGTTGATTGTCTCTGCAATCTCGCTCCTTGTTGCATTCTGGTTTTATATCAAACTGGAAACGCATAGCGTAGGCATACCTTTTTTCGGTGAATTTGAACTTGGCTGGCTCTTTATTCCACTCTTCCTGCTCGTCACTTTAGGTATTTACTCCGGAGGGGTCATAGACGGTATTGATGGACTTGCCGGAGGTATCTTCGCAGCAATATTCAGTGCCTACGCCGGTATTGCCTTCTTCCAACAGCAAATTGATCTCGCGGCTTTCTGCATGACCTTGGTAGGGGCGATTCTTGCATTTCTCTGGTTCAATATTCCACCTGCTCGATTTTACATGTCTGAAACTGGAAGCATGGCATTGACCATAACGCTCGCAGTCGTCGCATTTCTGACCGATTCCGTTGATGGAGGACATGGTGTATTCGTACTTCCTATTATTGCATTACCGCTTGTTTTAACCACACTCTCAAATATTATCCAGATACTCTCCAAACGTTTTCGCAAGAAAAAGGTTTTCTTGGTGGCGCCTCTACATCATCATTTTGAAGCAATCGGCTGGCCGGCATATAAAGTGACCATGCGTTACTGGGTAATCGGCATTATTTTTGCGATTATCGGCATGATGATAGGGGTTATCGGATAAACAAATGTCACGCGCGCATGCTCCAGTAAACCGTTGGCTGCTCGTCATCCTTCTGACACTCACTTTTTTCGGATTTATTATTTTCCTTTCTGCGTCAGTTGGACTCGTCGCACGCGACAGCGGCGCAAATTTCCAGTCCACTGTCTTGACGCAAACTATTTTTGGATTGATCCCCGGACTTATCCTGATGTTCATACTTTCACGTGTCCCTTACAAATATCTGCGTAGTTTGGCCTTTTATCTTCTCATTGCCTCGATGGTAGCCTCTCTACTTGTCTTTATACCCTATCTTGGATTTTCTCACGGGGGCGCCACTCGCTGGATTTCTATTGGCTCGCACACATTTCAACCTTCAGAGTTTCTAAAAATTGGTGTGCTGATATATCTCGCAGCATGGTTTGCAACTGTTAAACAACGCGCGAGCACTATTCGCTGGGGACTACTTCCTTTTGTGATTATTATGGGTCTTGCCGGAGCAATACTTTTCAAACAACCTGATATTGATACGTTTCTGGTAATCGGTGCCGGAGCTACTGCTATGTACATTGCAGCCGGAGCGCGTTTGAGGCATCTGCTACTTCTCGGGCTTTTGACTGCAGGACTTTTGACTGCACTTGCGTTTGCATTTCCTTATGTGCGTGACCGCATTAATACGTTTGCCAATCCAACTGAAGACAGTCTCGGATCCGGATATCAAATTCAGCAATCTCTAATTGCGGTCGGTTCCGGCGGATTTTTAGGAAGAGGCTTTGGAAAAAGCATTCAAAAATTCAACTATCTCCCCGAACCGATAGGGGATAGCGTGTATGCAGTGGCGAGCGAGGAATTCGGTTTTGTCGGAAGTGTTTTGATTCTCCTTCTTTTCTTTTTACTCGCACATCAAGGCTTGCGTGTCGCAAGCCACTCGCCAGATTTATTCGGAAGATATCTTGCCATTGGAATCATTGTGATGTTTCTTTCACAGGCACTCGTGAATATCGGAGCCATGATCGGAATTTTCCCGCTTTCGGGCATCACCCTACCATTTGTCAGCCATGGAGGCACCGCGCTTCTCTTCACATTAGGCGAAGCGGGAATTCTCCTTTCTATTTCTCGAAGAGCTTCTTGATAGTGCTATAATTGACGAATATGAAGATTTTATTGACCGGCGGGGGATCAGGAGGTCATTTTTATCCTCTGATCGCCGTTGCAGAAGAATTGAACAGAATAACCCACGAAGAAAAACTGGTGACACCTGAACTCTTTTTTATGTCAGACGCACCGTATGATCAAAAAGCTCTGTTTGACAATGACATTGTCTTCAAAAAAGTCCCTGCGGGAAAATTGCGCCGATATGTATCGATACAAAACTTTTTTGATATCTTTAAAACAATCTGGGGAACTATTCATGCGTTTTTTACCGTCTTTGCCATTTATCCTGATGTGATATTCAGCAAGGGCGGATATGGAAGTTTCCCTGCTACACTTGCCGCGCGGATACTGCGGATTCCGCTTATTATTCATGAATCGGATAGCGTCCCCGGACGCGCAAATGCGTGGGCTGGGAAATTTGCTACCCGAATTGCAGTTTCCTTCAGCAATGCTGTTCAATATTTCCCCCTGAAAAAAACAGCGTGGACAGGCAATCCAGTGAGAAATGAGGTCAAAACGCTCTTACGTGAAGGAGTGCACCAACTCCTACACTTTGATGCAAAAGTTCCTACACTTTTGGTACTCGGGGGATCGCAGGGGGCACAACTACTTAACAACACCCTTTTGGATGTTTTGAATGAACTTGTTCGTGAATTTCAAGTGATTCACCAAACTGGTCCAAACAACTTTAAAGAGGTCTCCAATGTTTCAAGTGTCGCCTTGCAGGACAATCAATTCAAAAACCGGTATCGTCCATTCTCATATCTCGACACTGAAACACTCAAGATGGCTGCAGGTGCCGCGGATATCATCCTGTCGCGCGCCGGCGCTGGAGCAATTTCAGAAATCGCAATTTGGGGGAAACCCTCGATTATTGTGCCTATCACGGACTCAAATGGCGATCACCAGAGAAAGAATGCCATAGAATACGAAAAAAGCGGGGCCTGTGTCGTGATTGAAGAAGGAAACTTAAAACCGCACATATTATTTGCAGATTTGAAACGTTTAATCGAAGATAAATCACTTTTGCAAAAAATGTCCGCAGGTGCGCAGCAATTTGCCAAACCAGATGCGGCTGAAAAAGTTGCTCGAGGAATTATTGCCATCGCGCTTAAACACGAAAATTAATTAATCATGTCTAAACCATCAAAAATTGTCTGCCGATTTGCCCCTAGCCCCACCGGACCACTCCACGTCGGTGGCGTCCGCTCGGCGCTGTTCAACTATCTTTTTGCCAAACAAAACAACGGTAAACTTGTCTTACGCGTTGAGGATACAGATAAAGAGCGATCAAAACAGGAGTATGCGGACGACATTGTTGAAGGCTTTAAATGGCTCGGACTTTCTTTTGATGAAACCGTAATTCAATCCGAAAGAATTGAGAATCACAAGAAATATCTTTCGATACTTATCGAGAAAGGTTTAGCATACGTTTCGAAAGAAAAAGTCACCGAGGAAGGCCAACGAGCGGAAGTTATCCGTTTCAAAAATCCAAACCGAAAAATTGCTTTTGATGATTTGATCAAAGGCCATATCGAATTTGACACAACCGAACTCGGAGATTTTGTAATCGCTAAATCGCTTTCAGAGCCCCTCTTTCATCTTGCAGTTGTCGCGGATGATTTTGATATGGGTATCACGCATGTGATTCGCGGCGAGGATCATATATCAAACACCCCGCGCCAAATCCTGATCCAAGAAGCGATCGGCGCACCGCGACCGTTATACGCACACATTCCGCTTATTTTGGCGACTGATAAATCAAAACTCTCCAAGCGTAAGCACGGGGAAAGCGTCTCGCTAAAATTCTATCGAGAGCAAGGCTATTTGCCAGAGGCGCTTATAAATTTTCTTGCACTTTTGGGATGGAATCCGGGGAGTGATCGCGAATTATTCTCCCTCAAGGAACTGGTAACAGAATTCAAGCTTGATCGAGTGCAAAAAGGCGGGGCAATTTTTAATCCCGAAAAGTTAAACTGGGTGAACAAAGAGTACCTGCACCTACGTCCGAAAGGGGAGGTGGTGGAAACGGTCACCCAGATACTCCACGAAGAACCTCTAACAAAATATCTTGCCGATTGGCAACAGGTGCGTTTAGCTACTATTCTTGCTGATCGAATTCAAGTTTTCAGTGAGATCAAAAAAATCCTTATCGAGGAGGGGATTGAGTATCTTTCACATGCTCCCACCTGCAACCCAACTGAACTTCTCTGGAAGAAGTCCCCTGACCCCCAAAATACAAAAACACATCTTTTACATGTAGTCAAACTATTGGAAGAACTCGAGCCGACCGCATCTATGGAAGAAGTGCAGTCAGCTATACTTCCGTATGCAGAAAAAGAAGGTAAAGGTGAAATCTTGTGGCCAATGCGCTTTGCACTCTCCGGCAAACAGAAATCTATCGATCCGTTCAACCTCGCAAGCCTACTTGGTATTACCGAAAGTATTTCACGCCTCAAAACAGCTGCGAATTTGCTACAATAAGCACGTGAAGTCTTTATTGCTACGACCTGTTATCTCATTAACGCTGATCTTGGTATTCCTAGGAATGCCTCTTAGTGTATTTGCACAGAGCCCTGAACGCGAGACCGAACTTCGATCATTGATTGATGGTAAAGCAAAATCTATTGCAGATCTAGAAGCCGAAATAGAGAAATACCAAGGAGAACTCAAACAAATCGGTACACAGAAGCAAAGTCTGCAAAATGAGATAAAAAGCCTCGATATAACGCGCAAAAAACTTGTTGCAGACATTTCTGTAACAGAAAATAAAATCAGCAAAACGAGCTACGAACTTGAAGCCCTTTCAATTGATATCAAAGACAAAGAAACGCGCATGGATGCAGGAAGAGAGGCTGTCGCGCAGGGTTTGCGCATCATTGATAGCTACGATCAGGCTTCCTTTACCGAACGATTTCTTGCTGCAGATGATTTTTCGACCGTATGGAATGACGTAGTAGTCATCCAAGATATACAGGAAGGCTTGCATGCTCATATTGCAAGTTTGGGCGAGATAAAAACTGGGCTTGAGGATCGGCAGACTGAATCTCTTAAAATTAAGACTCAACTGACGCAATTGCGTAACCAATTAGCCAACCAAAAAAAGGTTGTGGAATACAACACGCAGCAAAAAAATAAACTACTCGCCACCACCAAGAACAACGAAGCCAACTATCAAAAACTCCTCAAAGAAAAAACGGCACTTAAAAATGCTTTCGAGGACGAGCTATTGAGCTTTGAATCAGAATTGCGTCTGATTACCGATCCATCAAAAATCCCTGAAGCTCATGCAGGAGCCCTAAACTGGCCACTAGAAACTATATTTGTCACGCAATATTTTGGAAACACTGCTTTTGCGAAAGCAAATCCGCAAGCATACAACGGACAAGGCCATAATGGAATTGATTTCCGCGCCTCCATTGGCACTCCCATAAAATCTGCAAAAAGCGGGGAAGTTACGGGAACTGGGGACACCGATGCTGTCTGCGCCGGAGCATCATACGGCAAATGGGTCCTAATTAAGCACGACAACGGTCTTTCGACTCTCTATGCACACCTTTCAGTTATTGGCGTCTCTGCCGGAGATTCGGTCTCTACAGGCTCTGTCATCGGCTACAGTGGTAATACTGGGTATTCAACCGGTCCACACTTACACTTTACTGTCTACGCAACTCAAGGCGTTCAAATTGCGGATCGCAGAAGCCGAGTCTGCGGGGGCACATATCGCATGCCCATTGCAGATTTGCGCGGCTATCTCAATCCACTTTCTTATTTGCCTCCAATTTCGCAGTAATCTATAATTTAGTACATCAATGCGACAACGCGGAATCATACAGCTCGTAATACTCATCTTGATAGCCATCATATTGGTCAGTTACTTCGGAATTGACCTTCAAAACGCCTTTACAACACCTTTGTTGAAAAAGAATCTCTGGTTTACATGGGAATTGATAAAAGACGGATTTATCAATTATGTCTACAATCCGCTAATGCATTTGATACAGCGCGACGGGGGAAATAGTCTCGTGCCACTCGATTCGACCACAGGAATCATAAACGAGTAGGATCGTCGAGGTTGCCTTAAATTTCATTAAAACATCGGGGAAGTGGTTGGCCAAATACAGGCCGATTTTTTGCCCTAGGCAGTGTCGCAAAAGATATATTGTGCGACATATATGTATTCAGAAATTAGGCTCGAAAGACCTCTTCCCTCCAACAATGAGAGTATCTATTGAATAAGAAAATCTCGATCCAGAAAACTAATATACAAAACAACCGCAGGATTTCTCCGGCGGTTGTTTTGTATATGTCTGATTTATTTATCCCTTTCTCTCAAGGGCTGGACTCCAGCATTTCTGCGAGGATTTCCAAGGTCTAACCCCTTCTTTCTCGTAAAGATACTTAGCGTAGGCCAAGTTCCCTTCAAGGGTGTGGAGGTCAATCCCTAATTTCTCCGCTGTGTCAGCGTGGTAATATTCGTTGATCTGCATGACTCCAACGTCTGCTGGATTCACACGACCTCGTATCACCGAACCCTGAAGCGTGCTTTGTCGATATGTTGATTCGCAACGAGCGATTTCCATCATGATGGGAGCATCCGCAAAGTATTCCTTTACATATGCTGCAACATCCTTTTGGTTGCGCGTATCAATTATCGTTTCAATGACCATCTTGGGAGACGAAATTGTGTTGGGAACGGTACTTTGTGAAGAAGTAGTTCCCTGTCCCAACATTCCCGAGGAGAGAAGGAGCATCAGACTAGAAGTAATTTCAACTATCATAGTAGTTCGAGTCTTTAGGAAAATTTTGTGGTGACCACACCACAAAATTAAAAGCCAGAGCCCGAAAGCCCTGACTAGATATAATTATAGCATATCAGGTGATTTTGTCAATCACCTAAATATGGCTTAAAATAAAGTTAAAATAGACTTTGAGTTGCCTCTAGACAGAAAAACTATCTCCGGATAAATAGCTTCCGTCTCCCTTCTTCATCATATAAACGACTCCACCAATGCTTCCCCTGCCAAAAACCAAGCAGAATACCGGCTAAAAAGAGTATCCCAGCCTGAATATAGTGGATAAGAGCCCACATATCCCAAGACAGTCCGAATCCAAAACGAGAAAAATCAGCGGTAAGGAGGCCGATATACCAAATTTCAATTAATCCATGGATAATCTGGCCAAGAAGATATCCGAGCAAAGTAAAACACGTTACATAGAGGATTTTCTTCTTATTTTTGAACATCATTAGTATGGCCCTTCCCTCTTTTCGTTAATGAATGAGACAAACGAATCAAACGCACCTAAAGTGAATTTGAAAGGTGTTTCGATAATAAAATCGAGTACGAATACCGCGAAATTTATGCGGGAGAACTTGCGATTAATCCATCCTCCAGCGCGAACAATCGGGAGCGTTAGGAAATTCCAAATAACCACCCCAAACCCTTCATGCTCGCGATCCACAAGCCATTTCTTCGCCTTGTGTCGAATGCGAATACCAAAATAGCTCACCAAGGTCAAGAATAGGAGGAAAAGGACAATGCTGACGAAGTTAAATTCTAAGAACTTCAGTACTGAAAGCAAGAAACCAAAGCTGATTGCATACAAGAGAAGGTAGAAAAATCCAAAAATAATTTGGAGAGGTAGGTGATGTACTCGCTCGCGGATATAGATATCTTTTGTGCTTTCCCCATGAATCATATGCTGAATGCCTGTGACAATACGCTTCGTATTTTCTTCGTCGGGCACTCGCACTGATTTAATCATAGCGAACAGAAGCAGCGGGTGGAAAAATACATTGGTTCCGAGTGCGAGATAGTTTAAAGACTGGAAAAAGAAAATCTCGTACGGAAATTCAAAGGTAAGGCCAAGAACAACCTTTGTCATAAAAATGTAGATAATAGCTCTCGTTCCACTTTTATTTACCCTCGAGCGCTCCAATTTATATTTTTCCGCAAGTATCTGCCGAACTGTCTCCTCGAAACGTACAGGGTCATTGAATATTTCTTCAGACACCACACTGTATTGGCGCACGATCTCATCAATAACCGAAACAAAAATCGAATGGTTGCGAAGTTTGACTGCAATACGCCATGCAAGTGGGTTATCGAGCTCGGTGTCTATCAGCGCAATCGCTTTTGCTACGCGCGGCGCAAGTGGCACTAATTCCTCATTTGAAACTTGGTGCGGAAGGACTTCAGGGACGTATTTGCCGAGCATGACATACCGTAGGGTCTCCTCATCGTCATCCAAAAAACTTCTCCGACATGCAATATATACTTGAGATTGAAAACGGGCACTATCTATCGCGCCTACATATTTCACTTGCGGTGAAATAGTATTGTAAAAATAATCTGCAATTAAATCCGGAAGAATGCGAGGATATAACAATCGTTCAATTTCGGTTGCAGCAAAACTTAACGCCATATTTTGATTCAGTGCACCCGCATGCGAAAGATTCATGTATTTTGCCGCAATCGCATTGATATTCCCCGCCATATTCTCTGAAACAGCGTTGTTGGGAAGATACCCCCCAGTTACTAGTTCATTCAAAAGTGATTCACCGATTTTACCGCTTTGTTCAATTGCAATTTTGCGCTTGAGAATGCGTTCAACTGCGCTGCGCTTGATCGCGTGCTCTTTTTTGTAATCAACCAAATAACGAACCTTTTCGTAGAAAACGCCGACTTTCTTGGTGATTTGATTGACTGATACGCGAGGACCTCCCCCCACCCCTTCGCTTGCGGTATCTGAATGTGTCCGAAGCACATCTAATACTTTCTTAAAACTATCTGAAATCATTATGTTACAAGGTTTAAACTCTTTTATTTCTGGCCTATTTTAACCTTTATTATCCTACATTTTCGGGGTGCGGAGAGTTGAACTCCGCTTACGGGAATTTATTGCCCAGAGTCGGGGTGCGGAGAGTTGAACTCCGGCCTTACCCACCCCATGGGCAAATACTACCGTTATACTACACCCCGACACTGGGGAAAATTATGCAGCCACAAATTTTCAAATTCCCCTGAAAAGTAAAGACTTTTACTTTTCAGCCCAGCATGGGCAAATACTACCGTTATACTACACCCCGTTTAATAAACGCTTATCTACTATAGCCTAAAACAAGCTTCTTTTCCATATATCTGTTCAAAAACGAGGCACCTGACAAGGTATTGCAAAATAGAAAGGAATGTGCTATAATATATTCAGTTTTGAAAACACAAACGGCTTAAATTGGTGTGCCGAGAAACACCTGCAACTGAACAACCTCGAAAGAGAAAGACAAGCACGATGGCAAAAATCTGTATGGTCTTCCATGACGCAAAAGTGGAAGATGTAACACGGTACCCAAAAGTATTGGGGGCAAACCCTCCTATGACAATGGATGGTATGGAAAACCTCCTACACCTCCTGCCTGTCATCAGGAGATTCGGACCGTATCATGTCTTGTATTGCTCTCGCATGGCACGGGCGTCGGACGCGGCATCGGTATTCGCCAACTTCTATGATCTTGACTTCCACTCCATGGAGGAATTGGGACAAAAGGCGAATCTCGACAAGGCCAGTGGTGAAGTGATCTACTACCCTGGATGTGAGCAACAGGATTACGTCTATTGGCAACAGAGTGGTGTCCGCGCAATGCGAAAAATCAGCACGGCACACCTCAAACAGACAAATGTTCTGGTCACCAGTCATCGACCGGTCATCGGTGGGATCGTTGCCCACACCAAAGGAATCACCACCAACGATTCACTCAAAGGGTTCATTCACGACCCCGAGCTGACCAAAAAAGGGTACGTGTTGGTCAACGTCGATCCCGACGACGGGCTCATCACGCTCCTCGAGTAGGGCGAGCACATTTCAGAGACGGGCGTTTGCTTGCGCAAACGCCCTCTTCTTTTTTTACTTTTTAGTTTTATTAATTAAGGTCCACATTTTACCAGCTATCGCTGGTAAAATATGATTTTGCATATTCTCGAGTTCTTATTTTTTAAATATCTTTCCATGCTATCCTCTTATTTCTTCCACGGGATGAGATATTCTTTATATTCATCAAAAAAGGGTTTGTTGTACCAGAGACGGGAGAAGCACTCGGCTTCAAGTTTTGCCCCAGTGAGACCATTGTGCGGTTTGGGTTCCGAAAACATTCCACAATAAACCGAAATAGCGTCGAGGTTAAGTGCAGAGTGGTCATGCATGCGCGGAGGCTCTTTCCCATTCATAATCATGTGTGTATACGCAACTGAATGCAAATCAATAGTGCGGTATGCAAACATCCAGTTGAGATGAGCTCTGTGCGCCGCAATACGTATAAATTCCCGATCAGTCGCAGGATTCTGCCCCGCAATGGTTTTTTCTTTGCATGAATCAGACCAACGGATGAATGCTGCTACGAGCTCGGCTTCGGTCTGTTTGGTGGAATCGTGAACATTTTCCATAGTGAATCCATTGATATTGAGAGCTCCTTGATCAGCGTGTCCCCCATCCCAGAGTCGACACTCGGCATAGAAAGTGTTCTTGGGATTGCTAAAATCAACTGCGCCAATTGAGAGCAGTCCATCTTTATGTGGATCGAGTCCGCTTGATTCCATATCAACCACAATCATGACGCTAAGTTTATCACACACAAACCGAAGTCAATTCTAACAACCTTTTCTTGTTTGATTTTTTTATTTCGATTAAAATAAGGGGTGTACTGAAAGCAAGTTGTTCGTTAGGGTCAAAGCGTTGAGGAAGCAAGGAGGTAGGAGGTTCCCCGCAGTCGAAAGAGAAAAACACTTGCAGGGAAGCCGTGTGTGGCCACCCTTTTTCAGTACAGCCTTGCTCGCTTCCCGAGCAAGGCCTTTTTTTAAATATCATTCCAATCCCTTACAGTTTGCCGCGGGCGTGTATCCCGCCGATCGAGCGGCTTCAATTGAAGCAAACCAAATTTTATTTTCCTCTTTTATGCTTTTAGCACCGGCACACCACGGAAAGTGATATTTTGTGCCTGATTTTGAGGCGACCACTGATCCATTCCCCTGCCCTGATAGAGGAGCAGGAGCAGGTATTGCTGTAGAAGAGGTTACTTTGCTGTCTGTCTCTGGAGTCTGGAGACCTTGAATTATGCTCGCTGAACCCAAAATTTTCACTGGAGGACGCACAGATTCGATAGCAGAAAGTCGGCCAAGTGCAAACGAGCAAAGCGCCACTAATACAATGACGATTAGTATAAAAACATCCTTCGCTTTACCTGAAGGGGGCCACTTGATCAAATGCTGTATGTCAGGTATACTCATCTTCGTTACTCAATTGTAACGTATTTTCAATCTTTTACCCTATACGCTAAACCCTATTCCCTACTTCAATGGCACATACTAAAGCAGGCGGAACAGCTAAAAACCTACGTGATTCAAACCCGAAATTCCTCGGCATTAAGCTCTCTGCTGGACAGAAAGCCAATGTCGGAGCAATCATTGTCCGTCAACGCGGCACAAAGATTATGGCTGGCAAGAATGTGGGAATCGGCAAAGATCATACCTTGTTTGCCCTTAAAAACGGTATTGTTTCTTTTTCTGATAAAAGAAAGAAGGGGTTCAACAATGAAACCAAGCAGAAGAAAGTCGTCCACGTAAACTAACCATTCAAACAAAAATCGCCCTGTCGGATGACAGGGCGATTTTTGTTTTGAACAAACACTCTTTATTTCTGAACTTCCACTATAACTTTAAATTTTGCCTTTTGATCTTTGACAGAAACGACAATCTCATGCTCGCCAAGAGACTTCAGAGGATGCGCTAATTCAATAAAATCGGGGTTAGCGTCAATACGTAGTTCCTCTTTCAAACGAGCTACGATGTCTTCTTTATGGATAGAAGCAAATAGATGTCCTTGCTCGCTTGCCTTAACTTTAAAATGAATTTGCTTCCCTTCAAGTTCAGAGAGATTCTTGTGCAGAAGATCGGCTTGGATATTCTTCTCCGCAGCCATTCGCGATCGCTCAACTTCAAGCTTGGTAAGCGCCGAAGCGGTCGCCGGCTGCGCCAAACTCCGAGGAATAAGCATGTTTATAGCATAGCCATCTGAGACGTCTTTAACCTCAAATTTCTTTCCGCTACCTCGTACATCTTGTAGGAATATAACTTTCATGCGTTACTTGGATTAAATCGTTAATGTGTGTTGAATACCGATATTACACAAAAATTGCTTATTTGCCAAGCAGAACAGATATTGCTTTATCCATCTGCGGATCACGCTGTTTGGTCAAATCTTCCTGTGTAATCTCCACTTCGTAATCCGGAATCAAGCCTTCCTCCGAGATACTCTTTCCAGAAGGTGTGAGCCAGCGCGCAACGGTCACTTTCAAGGATGTATCGGCTGTAAGCGGAACTAGCTCTTGCACTGATCCTTTGCCAAATGTTTTTGCACCAACAAGCTCTGCAATCTTATATTCACGCAACGCTCCTGCAAGAATTTCAGACGCCGAAGCAGATCCGCCGTCAATCAATATAACCATTCTCAAATTCTCATTGAACACGTCATACCCATGACTTCGATAGATGCGCACATCGTCCTTTGCATATTCTTCCTGTACCACAACATCGCCTGCCGGAAGGAACCAGCTTGCCATGTCGACTGCCGCTTCAAGATAGCCACCCGGATTTCCCCGCAAATCAAGTAATAATTTGGTTGAACCGGATTGAATAAATTCGCGAAGCGCACCTCTAAACAAATCCGGTGACTGCGCCGTAAAGCTATATAAGCGAATGATAAATACACCATCTGAACGCAGACCCACAGTTTTATCTGGAGAAATGGTGCCATCGGAAAGCTTAACCTGTGTATCAATCACTGGGACATTGATAACTCCTCGGGTAACAGAAAGATCGAACGCCTCTGGCCGGCCTTCTCTTGAGACCGTGAGACGCACTGTAGTGCCTTGTTTCCCTCTTATTTTACGCACAGCAATATCAGTACCCATACCATCAGTAGGAATACCATCAATCTTGAGAATGCGATCACCTGAACGAATCCCTGCACGTTCTGCAGGCGTATCTTTCAGCGGAGCAACTACAGTGAGAATTTTGTCTTTAATCCCAATTTCCATCCCCACTCCTTCAAACGTTCCAGAAATTTCACTCTCAAAAATCTTAGCCTCTTCGGGAGGAAAGAAAATTGTGTACGGATCTTTGAGCGAGGCAGTCAGGCCGCTGATAGCTCCCCACACTTTATCCTGATCTGTAACGGCAACGGTTGTCGTAGCAACCTTAGTAGGAATATATTTATCGTTAAGCACTCTCCACGCTCTCCAAAAAGCCGAAAAATCAACTTCGGAAGGCTTGTCCCCTTCTTTATTCGTCAATTCAGTAACTAAAGATATGTCCGGCACATTCCGCATGCCAGCAGTAAAACCAGCATAGAAAACACCTCCGAGTACAAGGAGGACAATAACAACTAAAACAATTCTTCCGCGTGATTGAGGTTGCATGAGAACTCCTATTATCACAAAAGATAAGTCCTGTGGCAAATAGAACTTATCTTGAGTAACCTCTCGGTTCTCAACGCTCACTCGCAGACTCGCTTGCTGCTCTCCTCAACAGGGAAACTCCCGTTTCCCCGACCTCCTTCCCCTCTTTGCATTCAAAAACAACAAACAGAAGACTGCAAAGAGATAAGTCCTGTGGCAACTTTTATCTAAGTGACTTAACTATATTCAAGAACAAGGTCTGACTCGTTACCCTCGAGTTCAGTATTGTGGGTGTTCATGGTACTCGTGGAGATGACGGCATTGTAGACCCTTACATCGTCAATGAGGCCATCCATGTACCAGTTGGAGGTGGGGGTGAAGGAGGAGCCAGACGTCTGGTCTACTTGTCCAATGATGAAGCCGTCATAGTTGGTGTTTGAGCCATTGCCTGATGAGGAGGTGGGGCCTCCGAGGAGTGTGTGGGAGTTGGTGGAGGTGGCTAACGGCTGATACACTACAACCCCCTCTTGTTCATTGAACGGCATTACGGCGAGAATGCCTAAAGCGGTGTCATCAGTGTGGTGCAAAAAGAAAAGGACGGGGATGAGATTGTCTGTAGTAGTTGAAACTTCTTGTGCGACAGTAAAAAGTGGCGCAAAAACAAGACTTGCAATGAGAAAAGTGGTGGCTAGAAAGCGGAACATTGATACATTATATATCGGAAATTAGATTGGGGTTTTTAAGAAAAGGTACCTGACACCATAAATCTTAGTATTAAATACTTAAATTTGAATTATTGCGCCTAAACTGAGCTGCTGTAATTTGGGTGTTATAGTCATTTATTTTATCCTTAAGTACACTTATATTCTCTTTCTGTTCACTGGAAAATCTTGTAAAATCTAAGTTAGTTGAATAATTCATCAACTCCTTAATTATATCTCCTTGTTCTCTATCAAGATCAATAACCGCTAGCGTGAGACGGAGGTATTCTAAAGTCTTCTGCTGCGGAATGCTGGGAAGTTGCTTATTATATTCTGCTTGAAGTGCGTTCATATTTGAGATTATTTCTTGGAGTTTTGCATCCTTCCTAGTTACTGCATTCTGCACATCCTGAATGTCGCTCTCACTTGGAACCTCACGTTCCAAATAAAGAGAGTATGAACCTGCAAGGCGATTATTTATAGTTGTGTATTCTTGTGCAAATAGTGCATCTTTTTTTGCCAACTCCGGAATATTTCCGTTATCGAAAAATGGGTATGTGGAGGCAATGATTACAAATGCTGGTAAAATAATCAGATGAGCAATCCGATGATTTCTACGATTGAGAGGGGCCTTGATTCCGTACACAAAATAAATCGCAAAAAGGACACCGATAATTACCCCAACCCAATGTTGCCGCAACATTCCAATGACCCCTCCGCCCAGAGTATAAAAAATCATGGTAAGAAATAAAAGATTGAGAACGTTCTTTTTGTCTCTAAATAACTCGATGGCGATATACAGGAAAGCCATGTTGGACAAAACATCAAAAATAACCCCAGTGTTAACGAGTGTTAGACCTCCAGCATAATTATTAAGGATCCAAGTGGGTACCGATCCGAGTATTTCGAATAGAATGACAAAACCGAATACCCAATTCCTCCTTTTCCGCAGCAATTCGATATCTTCTGGAGTATTAGGTTGGGACATTACTGGAATATGACCTGCATCTTCAAGTTTCTTACTTTTTAGATAAATAGCTATCAAGAATACACCGAAGCCAATCCACAATAAATTAGAGACGCCTGTAGCAATGTTCACCAACAATAAATCGGTGGGGTGTGTCAGAGCCTTTGCTGCTCCGTAGGCAGTCCCTGCGATAATAAGTGCTCCGATGAGCCCTCCCCAAAATGATAGCTTTTTCATGAATCCATATTAGCACAAAGTAATAACGGATAGGAGTTTAATTAGTTAAATATCGTATTTCGATATCCTTATATCTTTGGACCTTCTGATAACTTCGTGCTTTAGAGTTAAAAGTGATGATTAGCGTTTTCGGACCTTCCCATTGACTTATGACTACAGGACCACCTTCTCTATTTTTTGAAGAGTCTTGTCCATTATTAGAATCAATTATCAGAATATTCCCTGTTGATAACTTATCTGTGTTCTCATTTACAGTCAACACGGAGACATGTGTAGAGAAATCGGTTGTTGCACCACAATTCCGACCAAAAATTACAACTTTATACTGCTGATCCGGAGAATTACTGGAATCAAGAACTCCATTTGTACAACCACTTCCCAAAAGATGGAAAAACCAGCCAGTCCAAATCGAAAAACCAACAAGCATAATTATAATAATGACTCCGATGACGGTTAAGGTCTTCTTGAGAACACCCTTAAACATAAGTCCTTTTTCCATATCAATTTATTTTATTGCTAATTGACTGACTAATTTCACCCAAAATATATGAGATGGCGGTCAATGCCCTAGCGATAGCCTGTAAACCCAACTGATAGACCACGTTGCTCGCTTGGCTAATATTAGCTGACGAATTATTACCATTATTCTTATAGTAAGTCTGAACACCTTGATTAATCGACCTAACATCCTCTGGTTTCTCAAAATTATTACCAATATTTTCAAACATCGCTGTCTGATTCCTAACCTCGACATAACCCCCAGCATCTACAAGTACAGACGAACCGATGCCCCCTGCTGTACCTGTATACCCAAAATTCAGGTTTCCAAACTCATCTGCTTTGACTAATTTCCCGTCAAAGAAATAATATTCTCTTCCTTGTGTCTTGTAATCCCAAGAACCATTATCAGTAACCTGATTATTGAACAAACTCAGATTCCAACGATTATTTTCCATTAAAGACGCATTTCTGTTTAACATCGACACATCCTGTGATTCAAAATACTGGTTAAAACCACTCCGGGTATTTCTCGCTAGCGTGCCGTCACTTCTCCAATATATATCCAGACCATTCGGGTCAGAATATATTATTGGATTGTCTCTTCCGTAACTATAACTATTCAATTGCTGCGGATCAGAAAGGTAGTAAGTGAGGGGTTTGTCTGATATTTGAGGCAATTGTTTTGATCCTATGGATAGAAACACCGCATCCTGACTCAAGAACTGCCCCCGCACCGGATCGAGAAAACGTGCGTTCAGATACGAAAGCTGGCTGATCGGATCGTACATTTCCTGGGGATAATGGTGTCAGGTACCTTTTTCATGTAGTTGTTTTCTTAGGTCTCCCTCGCTGACGCGTGGTAAGTTCTAAACCAAAACGCTCAACCATACGTTTTGTCCATTCAATAGTACCAAAAGGCTTCCCTTTATTCACGGCGATCCGTGCATCTGTGAGATCATCATCTGTATCAGATTTATTTACCCATGTACGGTAGACTCGAGGCAAGTCCACAGGCGAATCCGTTAAGATTAATCGTTCTGTAGCTTTTCCCTCAAGCCGTCGGTACCCGCTTCCCCACTGCCAAGATTCAACTTTCTTTGCTAGTTTTGCTCGTACGGGGTTGCGCTCGACATATTTGATCGCCGCAAGAAGATAGTTGTCTCTCTCAATCAGAAATGATTTGTAACGACCTTGATAGAGGTGACCGTAGCCAATCGTTTTGTTTCGTACGTGATACTGTTGAGTATGTGTCAATGTAAGCCATTGCATGAATCGTTTGAGATCTCCGTCTTGGTGTGGATAGAGAATAAGGTGCCAATGGTTAGGCATAACCGCATATGCAAGAAGGCGCATGCTTGTATCTTTAACTGCTTTTGCGAGAAGACTCTCAAAATGCTGGTAGTCTTTGGAAGAATGGAAAATAGTCTGACGCCCGTTTGCTCGATTAAGCACATGGTACAGTTGATTTCCAACATCGACACGGATAGCTCGTCCCATCCCGACATAGTAGCATTAAATGGTACCTGACACCATTATCCCCCACGTGGTGCCCCGAAGGGGTAGTAGTCGAGGGAGCGAGTGAGGTTGCCTGACGAGTCGGTGATGACACTGGCGGAGGAGAGGTGGTCGGGGTGGAGGAAATGTAAAGCGAGCTGGTATGCGTGCCAGATTTCTGCTAACGATATTCGCTCTGCAACGTTACAACGCATTTATTTTAGATTAGTGTGGCTGTCTCCTTTACACTATTGTGATAAATTATCTCCAAACATTCTAAAGCGATGGATACCTAAAATTTACGTCCACGACCTTTCCTTGAAGAAAATCGACACCACACCAACCAGATTCATCGGAATTTGTATAATTTAAATGTTCATCTCTCTGGACTTTCGAAACCCATGCAGTGTTGCTTAGGGGATGATCTTCCATAAGGTCTAATACTTCCTCTTTCTTATCGCCTATCAGTATTCTATTACAATCTCTGTAGAGATTTGTGAATTTGTAAAAATTGATCATGAAATACCACACAATGAATATTATCACCAGAATAATAGAAACTACTAGGTCTCGCTTTGTAAAGTTTTTTACCATAATTCAGAATTTAATTGCTAATCAATGAATTAACCTGTGCCTGAATTGAAGAAACAACGCCTTTAATTTCGTTCACAACCGCCTGCAAGAAAGAAATTGTCGGTATTGATGTGCCAGAACCAGGCACTATACCCGTAACCTGGAACATTGCAAAGTTTCTTATCTGATTTCCTATGCCGGCATTGTTACCTAAGGTGTAAACGAAATTATTGGAGTTTGCCATCCTGAATCCTGGAAGTGTCCCGAGTCCGTAATATTCTCCTCCCGTATTAATCTTTTCGTACTCGCTACTTAACAAGTTAATAAAGTCAGTATCTGACATGCCTTTATTTGGCGGTGTGAGAATAGTAGAATAATTTCTCTTGTATGTTCTGCTTGTGTCAGAATTTCTTTGATCCTCTGGTTGGCCCTGATAGCCGATATCCTTATTTAGTACATCCTTATCATTATAAGCACCCATCGTAAACCATTCAGTTCCTTGTGGCACCCCTTGAGGCAATTTCAGACCTGGATCATTCGGGTTATTAGGCGTAAGTTTATAATACATATGTCTTGCCCAAGGAATTCCTGGAACTTCACGGGCAAATAGCTCTACTTTCTCTCCACCAGTATCCTTATAAATCAGTGGGTTATTCCGCCCATATGAATAGTGATTCTGTTGTTGTGGGTCGACAAGTAATGTTTGGTCTGAAATGTTGACAACAGCCGGGTCCTGACTCAAAAACTGTCCCCGCACCGGATCGAAAAAACGTGCGTTGAGATACGAAAGCTGGCTGATCGGATCGTACATTTCCTGAATGAACTGCCGGCTCGGAATCGTACTCGTCGCATAGCTGTAATAGTAGGTGGTGGCATCACCCTGTCCACTGCTCCCTGTGCCGGGGATGAAGGGTACGGTGGTGCTGAAAGTGGGATCATTAGTGCCGGTGAGGTTGTATCCGTTGGCGGTGTAGTCACTGTAACCACTGTTGAGCTTGTAATAGAGGATGGGGGGACGACAAGAAGTCATTGTCTCTATTGTACAACATAATCATCCGCTATCTATATACGAAGTGCATAAATCTGATCTTTATTAGAAGACACAACGGGGGTTCAGACTTTATTCCTTCTACACACTTCCGAAGCTCGAGAATCACGCTATAATAAGACGATGATTACTAAGTACAGTTACCGAGGCGTACACTGGATAGATCTCGACTGCCCTACCTACGAAGAAGTGACCTCGATTGCCGAACAATTTAAACTCAATGCAGTGCTGGCAAGCGAGCTTTTGACGCCTACACTAAAATCAAAAGTAGATCTCTATCGAGAATACCTGTATCTGGTGTTGCATTTCCCCGCTATAAAGAATTTTCATGTCGGGTCAACAAGCCAAGAAATTGATTTTATTGTTGGAAAAAATTTCATTATCACGGCACATTACGACACCATTGACCCTTTGCAAGAATTTGCAAAAGTGTTTGAAGTCCAGTCAATTCTCGATCGCGGCGACATGGGTGATCATGCAGGCTATGTTTTGTACCACTTACTCCAACATATTTACAAACGAACTGAAGACGAGATTGAGCATATAAAGGAGCGGACTGCAACGATTGAACAAGAAATATTTTCCGGAAAAGAAACTCAAATGGTATTTGAGATATCAAAAGTCAGTCACGATATCCTTGATATCACTAACGCAATTCGACACCATGAAAATACCTTAGACTCTCTTTCGGTCGCGGCAGTACGCTTTTTTGGATCCGATTTTGAATTTCCAATGGTGATTATCAAGAATGAACAGTTCCGGATCAGAAACGAGCTTAACAACCACAAAGACTTAATCAGCGAACTGCGCGCAACCAACAATACACTGGTGTCAACAAAACAAAATGAGGCTATGAAGCAACTGTCTGTCAGCGCTTTCATCTTCCTTCCTTTGGGAATTATGGCAACACTCTTGCAGATAGATTTCGTGTCACGTCCGCATGACTTTCTTTTTACCATCGCCGGACTTGTCATACTGGGACTGTTCTTATATGCATTTTCAAAAAGAAAAAAATGGCTCTAAACATATTTAAATTTTTTCTCAAAGAACCCCCCGCCCCCGAAGTACATGTTCTTTTCTATAACACACTAGGACGCGCAAAAGAGCATTTTGTGCCGCTTAAAGCGGGGCGCGTAAGCATGTATCACTGTGGTCCTACTGTCTATGGCTACACGCATATCGGGCATGCACGCGCATACGTATTTGCGGATCTCATCAAACGTCTCTTTCTCTATCAAGGATTAACAGTTAACCAAATCATTAATATCACTGATGTCGGACACTTAACCGACGACGAAGATCAGGGGCAGGATAAAATCGAAGAGGGTGCGCGGCGGGAGAACAAGACCGCTAAAGAAATTGTTGAGTTGTATACCAATGATTTTATGGAAAATCTTTCCAAGCTTAACGTGGACACAGACGGAACGATATTCCCAAAAGCAAGCGAGCACATACTCGAACAAATCGCTTTCATTAAAACTCTCGAAGAGAAGGGGTATACCTATCCCACCAGCGACGGAATCTATTTTGACACATCCCGCTTCCCTGATTACGGAAAACTCGGAAATATTGATCTCAAAGGCCTTGAGGAGGGAAAACGCGTTGCGATTAATGCAGAAAAAAAACACCCGACCGATTTCGCACTGTGGAAATTCTCAAAACCAGAAGAAAAGCGCCAGCAGGAGTGGGAAAGTCCATGGGGCAAAGGATTCCCCGGATGGCATATCGAGTGCTCCGCCATGTCGACAAAATATCTCGGCCATCGCTTTGACATACACACAGGTGGAGTAGATCACATTCCGGTTCACCACAATAACGAGATTGCACAATCAAACTGCGCGCTCGGAGTGAAATCAGTAAATTACTGGATGCACTCGGAACACTTGCGCATAGACGGAAAGAAGATATCAAAATCGCTCGGTAATGTAATCCTTCTTAAACATGTCGAGGAACGCAATATCTCCCCTCTCGCCTACCGCTATTGGCTCCTGACTTCGCATTACCGCACGCCAATCAATTTTACGTGGGAAGCGCTTGAAGCGGCACATCGCGGATTCTATCGACTGCAAAAAGCATTTGTCGAAGACCTCGGCGTAAAAAAGGGGTCAATCAACGCGACCTACCGTAAAACATTTTCGGATGCCTTAGCTGATGATATCGACACGCCCAAAGCCATTGCTACACTCTGGAATCTCTTAAAAGACACAGGGGTTTCGAAACCAGACAAAAAAGCCACCTTGCTTGATTTTGATAAAGTGCTGGGACTCGGACTTTCTACTGCACAAGAGTTTCTTGAGGGAAATAAAAAAGAAATCGCGAACAGTGACATCCCGCCTGAAGTCGAAAATCTCCTTACCGAGCGCGAACGAGCGCGACTGGCAAAAGATTTCAAGAAAGCGGACGAATTGCGCGATAAAATAAAGGCGGCAGGGTTTGAGATTTCCGATACTCCGGATGGAGCGAAGCTCCAGAAAGTTTGATTTAACTCCACAATCATGGTATTGTAATGATAGCGCGAGTCGCTGTTTTTTTTGTTCTGTGAGCAAACAACCAAACCCTAATGTCGGAGGAGGACATACACATGACGAACAGAATGAAGTTGGCACAACGTGTAATCTCTGCTGAAAGTTGGCAGGGAAACTACTGGGGCCCAAATGGAGTCATTGCCCTGAATCGACAGCAATTCAAGAAACTCTGTGGGCAAGGTAAAACGAGGGAGGCACTCGCTTCCCTCTCGAGCACCTACTATAGTGCTTCGGGAAGTGCCTTCGCGCGCATGAGACTTGCAAGCATCTTTGGCAAGCCTGTCTGGACGCTTGAAGCGCTCTGGTGTCTCTGGCGAGCAGTTCGACTATCAGACGCTCTCGGACGTGAGGCGGGTACACAAGGGATGACTGCCGATCAACTCGACGTGCGGGCGCGAATTCTCTTCAAATGGGGAAGCCGTTTCAGTCGAAAACGCGTGGATGACGCCTTCTTCATTACCACCACTGCACTCAAGAGGAACATCAACCGAGACACAGAAGTTCTTCTCCTGATGGGACTCGGAGAAATTCAGGAGGCACGGCAACAATACAAGGAATCGTTTCATGCCTACAGGAAAGGGAGTGGGCTGGTCGAACGCGGGGTAAGCGCCTCTACAGCAGTGCGTTTTTACCGGTCGCTCGGCGCCCACTACCGAAGGCTCAAACGCCCTGATCCGGCAACCATTGCCGAAAACAGGGCTCTCGAAATTGCCCAAAAGGACGGGGGTATGGGAGATCAAATCCTGAAACTCCAATCTGAAATTGCAGGGGCAATCTGCAAATAGGGTTCTGGGACGAAAATTCACTAAAGGGCAGGTTCGCAATGCGAACCTGCCCCTCTTTTTTCATCCACAGTTTTGCAACAGGTTAGCTTCATTTGAAAGTTATAAGGGATTTGCAGCAGTGATATAATCGGCGTATGGCAAAACAAGCTGTCGACATCACCCGTATTCCCCCGCAAAATATTCAGGCTGAACAGGCGCTTCTTGGTTCTATTCTCTTACAACAAGATACACTGAACGACTGCCTTGATATTGTCGCAGCACACTCTTTTTATGCAGAGAAGCACCGCCTGATTTTTGAAACGATGCTTGAAATGTTCGGTAAAGGAACCCCGATCGATCTTCTATCTCTTACTTCGCGACTTGACGAACGAGGTTTGATTGAACGTTCTGGAGGGGCAAGCTATATTGCAGAACTTGCCGGCTCTGTTCCCACTTCCATCAACGCAAAGCACTATGCCGAAATCGTGCAAAAAAAATACCTGATGCGTCAGCTCATTGACGCATCGGAACATATTCGAACGCTCGGCTATGATGAAGAGCAAGAGATGGAGCATCTTCTGGATAACGCAGAAAAAAAACTCTTTGAAGTAACCAACGTTTCTGGCAAACATAAATTTGTGGAGCTTAAAGACATGCTCGGCGATGCGTGGGAAAGGATTGACCATTTGAATAAAACGCGCGGCGAACTCCGCGGCGTCCCCACCGGATTTAAAGAACTCGACGGCTTGCTTGCCGGCCTCCAGAAATCAGACCTGATTATTCTTGCCGCACGGCCTAGCATGGGAAAGACAGCGCTTGCACTTGATATCGCCCGCCAGACTGCTATCAATCACAACATATCGGTCGGCATCTTTTCGCTTGAAATGAGTGCTCAACAGCTTGTTGATCGCATGCTTGCAGCACAATCGCGCGTAAACGCATGGGGCCTGCGCACGGGTCATATCTCGCAAGGGGAAGACTTCAATCGCATTCGTGATGCGCTTGATGTCTTGGCTAAAGCTCCAATTTATATTGATGATCAACCTGGCCAATCAATCATCAAAATGCGATCGGTAGCGCGAAAACTCAAACGTGAGAAAAAGCTTGGTCTTATTGTCGTGGATTACCTTCAACTAATGCTCTCGGGGATGAAAAATGCCAACGACTCGTTTTATCAACAGGTCACTGAAATTTCCCGCTCGCTCAAACAACTCGCGCGCGAACTTGAAGTGCCCGTGCTTGCGCTCTCGCAACTCTCCCGCGCCGTTGAACAGCGTGGCGGCAAACCCCGCCTTTCCGATCTCCGAGATTCAGGTTCTATTGAACAAGATGCGGACGTGGTGATGTTTATTCATCGCGAAGACAAGTATAAAGATGACTCTGACAAACCAAACATTGCAGAGATTATGGTTGAAAAACATCGCAATGGCCCAACGGGAAAAGTAGAACTCTATTTTGATGAAAAGAAGACAACGTTCTTGAGTATTGAAAAAGCTGATTTGAGAGATTTCGGCGGAGCAACTCCTACTGAAGCACAAACCTTTTAATCTCCATGAACGATCCTATCCAGAAATTGGTTGAGATATTCTCACACTTCCCCGGTATCGGCGCCCGCCAAGCACGCCGATTTGCCTATTATGTGCTCACGCGCGATTCAGTTCAGATCAAAAATCTAATTGATTCAATACAGGAGGGAAAAAAGACAGTTATCGCCTGCAGTGAATGTGGGCGTCTATTCAGTCGAAAAGACGCAAAACTAAAACTCTGTGATATTTGTGCTGATAGCAAACGCGAAACCTCTCTTCTGATGGTCGTCGCGCGAGATGTGGATGTCGAATCAATAGAGAAAAGTGATATTTATCATGGATATTATTTCGTACTGGGAGGAACCGTTCCCATACTTGATGAAAAACCAGAAACACGGGTGCGCATTTCTCCCCTACAAAAGAAAATCGAAGAGAAAATAAAAACGGGCCTCAAAGAAATTGTGCTTGCATTTGATCTCAACCCTGAAGGAGAACACACAGTCCAATATGTATCTAAAACTATCGCTCCACTTGTCGAAAAGAACTCTCTGACACTCACTCTCCTTGGTCGAGGTCTCTCGACTGGTACTGAACTCCAATATTCCGATTCAGATACCATAAAAAACGCGCTCCAAAACCGCGCATCGGTAAAGTAAAGGCGCCGAACTTCGTTCGGCGCCTTGTGCTACTTGTGCAAGGGCAGTCCGCCTGCCTTGCGGTTAATACTACGATACAACATGACCATCACCTCCTTTCTTCCGAAAATGGGTGTACTATCGGGAGACTCTCTGACGGATGTCCGTAGAGAGGATCTTTAATTCTCGATGGTGTTTCCGTCTGGATCAACATTCCATGCGGAGAGAGAAATTTCAGCACAATGCCTTGAAAACGATATTGCACCGCGCGTCGTAACGCTACCTGCTGTATGTTTTGTTTATTCCCCAACTTCTTGTTTGGGTGTCGCCTCATGTGTTCAACAAGGTGATGCAGAGACAACAATCCTTTTTCTCTCACGATTTGGTCTACATCTTCATAACGATATCGAGGTGGAGAACAAGACTTTGGCGGGGAGTCGAAATATGTCAAATAGTTGCTCTCTACGTCAGACCACAACTCGATAATCCACTTCTGTGGAACACTCGTGCCAGCGATAATTTTCCGATACCAGTGTGTTATTTCACACTGATCTTTCCCCCACTGCCACACACGCACCGGTTCTGTATCGTCTACCACTACCCTTATCAATCCACTGCCTCCCACCGCTTGCAGCTCACACTGCAAACCCCTGATACGCTTCTTCCAACCTTCCGAAAACAAAACCCCCAGATTTGCATCAAGTTTTTCTATCTCTCCGTTCCCAGATACACAAGAAAATAAGTAGGTATCACAGTATCTTTCAATGGCATTGCATAACTCGGGAATACCACTAATTTCCCCCTGCTCCCTTCTTTCAAAGACCTTGAAGATTCTCTGGTAATGTGAACTCAGAGACTTTATTGCCTGTCTGTCGCACTTATCGTATTTCATTTCTCCACCTTTCAATGTGCTTTCTGCATTCCGTCCCCTGCTGTTTTAGTCGGGGTAACGCAAAACGGACTCTCGAATTGAGAGCCCGTTTTTAAGTACGAAAAGAAAAATTATTTCATAGTCAACAACCAGCTCTCAAAGATGCTGGGTGATGATGTGCACTAGTTGTAAGGATAAATTTCATTTATTTTATTGACTCAATCTTGACCAAAAAGTATTCTTGACGGTGGCCGCGGCGAACGAAATAGCGACTCTTCTGTTTGTATTTGATAGTTTCAACTTTTTTGTTGCGTCCTTCTGCTTCAAGTCTGCCTATTACTTTCGCTCCGGTGATATATGGATTACCGATAGTTGTCTCGGTACCGTTATCCACCACAAGGACTTTATCAAATGTGATTGGGTCACCTGCTTTGTAGACACCGGTAAGACGTTCGATTTTAACCTTTGTTCCAACAGAAACTACGTACTGCTTTCCACCAGTTGCGATAACTGCAAATTCGCCATTTACTGGCATGACGGTAGCTCCTTGTTTGGCAAGGTCTACTTTTGTCTCCTTTTTTGCTCTGCTGATTGGCATAAGGTTTATTATTCTACACGAAAAAACCCTTTATGCAAGCCTTACTCGTCCGCAAGGGGTTTATCCAGTAATTCAGGTTCATAGGCGAAGGTAGCACCCTCGGTAATGCGTTTTACGTCCTTTTGTAAGAGCCCGTAGGCCTTTCCCCCTGCATTATAGTGATTTACTACTGTTCCAAGGGCATTCCCCAGTTTATTGTGATACTCCCCATAGCTCTCAAAATGCTTGAGCATCTTATCCACTGCAATCCGCAATTCCTTTGCTTGTTCTTCAATTTGAAGAGCTTTAAGGCCTTGCAAAACTGTTTGGAGATACGCCAAGAAAGATGTCGGGGAAACGATAATCACGTGGTATTTCCCCGCAGCGCGCTGAAGTAAGTTTTCGGTATCAGCAGAAACTGCGCCAACTTTATTGACTAATAAATCGTAGTAAATGGCTTCGTGTGGAATAAACATAAACGCAAAATCGGTAGTCCCCTCTTCTGGACGGACATATTTTGCTGTCTCTACAATCCGGTTCTTTAAATCATTCAGAAATAGTTTTTCCAAACGCTCGTGCTCGGAAGGATCACGTGCCTCTGCCATGCGATTGTAATTTTCAAGCGAGAATTTTGAGTCAATTGGAATAATTTTCTCTTTAACTATCACGACCGCATCAACAATGTTTCCGTCCTTGAATGGGTATTGCATTTGATAACTCCCCGCCGGCAACACATTCTTCAGGAGTGTTTCAAGATAGTATTCACCGAGCACCCCGCGCTGTTTGGGATTTTTCAGTATATCCTGCAAACTTTGGAGCTGATCGGCAAATGAAATAACTTGCTTATTCGTCTCATCCAGCTTGGTCAAGCCTTGAGTAACATCTTTTATTAATTTCTGCGATTCGCCGAATTGATGTCGAAGCGCACTCGAAACTTCTTTGGTTGTCTCCCCGATTTTCTGGTCAACGGTGCGAGACAATTCATTCATCTGCTCAAGTAACAGCTTCAAGCCAGTCTCATCTTGTTTGGGTGCAGGACGCCGTGAAAATAGAAAAAGGGCAATTACGTTCACTGCAAGGACAATAACACCGATCACAATAAGCACTGTGTTTTCCATAACACTTATTATATATCACCTCAATCCTAATTCAGAGCAACAGAGAAATCTCCTTTTCCCCCACTTTTAACTAGGGGATGATTAGTGTTCCTCTAGGTTCGTTAGGTACAACAAACAGACCCATTGTACTGATACCCAGTAGGGCAAGCGATTTGACTCTCACAGGCAGGGAAAACATAGCTCGGGCTATAATTCACTTCATACGCATAGATTAAGTCCAAATCCGATCGAGCAACAACACCATCAGCGTCTAAATCTCCTCTGCGAATTTCTTCGGAGTTCAAAGTAATAACACCGTTAACACTCCGTTCTATGAGTGTGGTATCTTGATAGGTCACATTCCCAGAATTATTAACATCCCCGCGAGAATCACATTGAGGTGGAAGGGGCTGACAAAGAGGCATTGAGGTAGTCTCACCTAAGATATATCTTCTGATTATACCAATATCGTTTCTACTCAAAGCACCGTATCCAACTCCTCTTACCTGAAGCCTTCTTAGCTGTTCTTCGGTAAGAGGGTAATTACTCCCTATATTTAGAAAATCCAAATCCCCCTGACTCACCCACCCATCATTGTTGACATCTCCATAGGAATCGCAGGGAGGAGCTTTAGCTCCGGGAGGAGGTCTTTGTCCTCTGTTG
>MHRF01000012.1 GCA_001820875.1 Candidatus Taylorbacteria bacterium RIFCSPHIGHO2_01_FULL_46_22b | reverse complement strand
TCGATGAGGACGAGGCCGGAGGTGGACGAGATCTTTTTATTCATAGATGTTTTAGATGTGTAAACATTATATAACTGCATAGAAAGGTTTTCTTCCTTCAAAGAAGTCGATCAAATTTTGTGCGGCGCGATTACTCATATCGTTTCGTGCAGTTTCGGTCGCTGAAGCGGTGTGGGGAGTCAAAACTACATTGGAAAGTTTCAAAAGTTTCTTGGAAATTTTCGGTTCAAATTCAAACACATCAAGACCTGCTCCTTGTATCTTTTTGGCCGCAAGGGCAGCTGCGAGCGCATCTTCATCAATCACCGGCCCGCGAGAAGTATTAATTACCACTGCCGTTGGCTTAAGCAGTGCGATGCGTTCTGCATTCAACAAATGTGTGCTAGTTTCATTCAACGAGACATGAAGACTCACCACATCGCATACGCGCAACAATTCCTCGACAGAAGTCATTCGGCCAGCACCTAATTCTCGCTCGGCAATCTCATTTTGCACCAAATCAAAGTAGCACGCCTTCATTCCGAATGCTTTCACTGCTTTCTCCAAAACAAATGTCCCAATCCTCCCTGCGCCGATTACCCCAAGAGTTTTTCCCGCAAGGTCAGCGCCAATCAATAAATTAGGATTCCACCCGCCGTAATTCCCTTCTCGAATAAACTTGTCTCCCTCAACTATCCGATGCATGAGTGAAAGAAGGAGTGCAAACGTATGTTCGGAAACACTTTCATTCACAGCATCAGATGGGGTATTAGTAATCACAATTCCTCTGCGCTTTGCCTCCACCACATCAATGTTATTAAATCCAACTGCATAATTGGCATACACTTTCACGGTCGGTGCAACGTCAAACACTTTGGCATCGATATGGTCATGCAAAAGACAGAGGACACCGTCATACGTGTTTTTCCGCAGAATTTTCAAAAGTTTCCGCGCCGGCAACGGCCGATCTTTTGGATTGACCGTCACTTCATATCCTTTCGCGCGAAGCGTGGCGACTGCACTCCCAGGGATTGGTCTGGTAACAAAAATACGCGGAGGGGTCATGAAAGATGATTGAAAATAATAAGTTTCTCGCGAACAACCTTTTCAACTGCTGAAACTGCAGACCTTAAATACTTATAGGGAGCAACCTCGTCGGGATTCTGTTGGAGCGCAAGCTGTATCGCCGTTCGATATGCAGTACGCAGTTCAGTGCTGACGTGAATAATCGAAGCCCCAGATTTTGTTGCCGCAGATAAATCACTGTCTGAATTCCCCGACGCACCGTGCAGGACAAGTGGGACAGAAGCAGCATCGTGTATCTCTTTCATGCGCTTGAGATTAAGCGCCGGATCGTGTCCGTTTGCAAGCATTCCATGGATGTTGCCAACTGCCGGCGCGAACAAATCAATGCCCGTTTCTTTTACAAATCGAGCCGCTTCCTCCGGCTTTGTAAAAAATTCTTCCGATATGTTGACTCCCTTAGGGATTTCGGCGCGCACAGAAGATGATTTGCCGATAAACCCTAATTCTCCTTCAACCATCATTCCTGCATTGTGCTCACGAGCGTATGCAACACTTGCTGCCGTTAATTTCAGATTTTCGTCAAATGGAAGCTCGGCGCCATCAAAAATAACTGCGTCAAACCTCGCATCAACCGCCTCTTTCACTCGTTCAAACGAATACGTGTGATCGGCATTTGAAAATATGGGGTAATCAAATTCCTCGCGCAAACTCTTCACATAAGCAACTGCTTGTCGAACGCCGAAAAAATCTCGTTCGCCCTCGGAAAATCCTACAATCACCGGCACAGAGAGCTTTTGCGCCGCATGGAAAATCGCACGCACCATCGCCACAGTCGAAGCGTTGAAATGGCCTATCGCAACTCCATTTTTTGCTGCATCAGCAACATATTCCCGTAGGGATTTCATGTCTATATTGTAACACAACCGCACTAGAGGATATCAAACCGCTTTTATGAATGGTACAATTATTAGATGCAAAAAGTTGATTTCCTAGCCATCGGCGATATCACCATAGATTCATTTATCCGAATAAAAGACGCGAGCGTCAGCTGTTCAATTGATCGTGAACTTTGCCAGCTCTGTGTGAAATTCGGAGAAAAAATCCCGTATGAATCGCTCGATGACATTCCGGCTGTTGGCAATGCACCAAACGCCTCGGTTGCTGTAAGTCGTCTAGGCATCTCATCAGCGCTAGTCACTGATATCGGGGATGACAACGGCGGAAAAGAGTGTGTTGAACAGCTAAAAAAAGAACGAGTCAACATTGATTTTGTACATACGCACGCGACTAAGCACACCAATCACCACTTTGTGCTTTGGTACGATGATGAACGTACTATTCTTGTCCGACACGCAAAATATCAGTATCAACTACCAGTGCTTCCCGAATGCTCGTGGATGTATCTGTCTTCAATTGGAGCGGATTCCGAAACGTATCATGAACAAATTGAAACTCACCTGAAAGCGAATCCTGATATCAAACTGGTTTTCCAACCAGGGACATTTCAAATACAGATGGGTGCCGAAAGACTTGCTTATTTCTACCAACGAGCTGAATTTGTCGCGGTAAATGTCGGCGAAGCGATTCGCATCATTGGAAAAGAACTTCCGGTCTTAAAACTTCTTGATGCGATACATAAACTAGGACCTAAACTCGTACTCATCACCGACGGACGAAAAGGCGCGTATCTTTTTGATGGCACTGACAAATGGTTCCTACCCATTTATCCCGATCCCCGTCCACCACTTGAACGCACCGGTGCGGGAGACGCGGCAACTGCAACCCTCGCCGCATATCTTTTCTTGGGAGAAACACCTATTGAAGCATTCAGACGAAGCGTGATCAATTCGCGAAATGTCGTTCAGGAAGTTGGCGCGCAACGAGGTTTAATGACTCGCGAGGACATTGAAGAAACACTCCGCAAAGCCCCTCCTGAATTTGCAGTACAGAAAATCTCCTAGATTCTATCTTTTTTTCGGGCAAGCACCCGCTCGACTGCCGCAACAATATACTTCTGTGTCAGGCCATAATGATCAACAAGCTCTGTCGGTGTTCCTGATTGGCCGAATTTGTCATTGATGCCAACAAATTCCATCGGCACTGGGTGAACGCTGGCAATACATTCTGCAACCGCACTTCCCATACCGCCCATCTTTTGGTGCTCTTCGACAGTCACCAGCGCGCCTGCTTCTCTTGCGAGTGAGACCACCGCTTCAGTATCAATCGGTTTTATAGTTGAAAGGTTCAAAACAGAAACAGAAATACCGATGGTTTCAAGACCTTTAGCCGCCTTTAATGCTTCATGCACAAGTGACCCTGTGGCGATAATACCGACAACAGGTTTACCGCTCTCGGGTGCAAAAAAGATTTGTGCTTTACCAATTTCAAATGGTGTATCTTCAGTTGTAATAACTGGGGTTTTTTCACGCGCGAGTCGTAGATACACAGGCGTACCTGTCGTTGCCGCGGCAACGGTTGCCTTGCGTGCTTCAATTGAATCGCAAGGCGAGAGCACGATCATACGCGGTAAAACACGCATCAAGGCGATATCTTCAAGTGCTTGATGGGTGCCTCCGTCAGGACCCACTGAAACCCCAGCATGCGATCCCACAATCTTGACTGGCACATTGTTGTAACAAATCGTCGTCCGAATCTGCTCCCAATTACGTCCGGGAGAAAACATAGCGTAGGAAGTCGTAAATGGAATCTTTCCCATCGCGGCCATACCGCTCGCTAGTGTCACCAAATTTTGTTCGGCAACCCCGACTTCGACAAAGCGTTCCGGAAATTTCTCTTTGAATAAATGCATTTGCGTTGATTCGGTCAGATCGGCACACAACCCTACCACTCGCGTATCTGCTTCACCAGCGAGCACCAATCCTTCGCCAAACCCGCGTCGAATCGGCACTTGTTCGACAAATGAATCAAAAACTTTTGGATTCAATTTTACGGCTTTGTTTAGCATTTATTTCAGATTTTTATTCATGTTCTCCTTTAATTTTTCCACCCAATGTCCGCAGTTCATGGAGTGCCATTTTTGCTTCTTCGGGATTGGGTGGTTTACCATGCCACTCATACTTACGCTCAAATTCTTTGACCCCTTTCCCTGGGATTGTTTCGGCAATAATCACACTTGGTTGGTTGAAAACTGATTTTGCTTCGGAGATTGCGCTGTCAATGGCGCGAAAATCATGGCCGCTAACTGTTTGCACATGCCAATTGAATGCTTTCCACTTATCAAACAGAGGCTCAAGCGGCATTATGTCTTCGGTATACCCGTCAATTTGAATATTGTTGCGATCAACAATTGCAATTAAATTTCCCAGCCGTTCTTTGCCGGCAAACATAATCGCTTCCCACGTGTTTCCTTCCTGATGCTCACCATCCGACATAAGGCAGTAGAAAAAACGGCCTGCCGATCGCCCGCGATCCATTCGATGAGCAAGTGCCATACCAGTGGTTTGCGAAAGACCAGATCCTAGGGGTCCCGAGCTTGTTTCAAGTGCCGGAAGAAATTCGCGCCATGGATGACCTTGAAACTTGCTACCAAATTTACGCAGTGTCTCTGTAAATTCTTTGATGGGTGCGTATCCAGCCAAACACATCGCACCATAGAGCACCGGACAAATGTGGCCATTTGAAAGTATTAGACGATCTCGGTCAGGCCAAGTTGGGTGTTTTGGATCATGCCGAAGAGCGTGAAAATAGAGGTACGTAAGAATGTCTGCCATACCTAAAGGTCCTGCGGTGTGGCCCGATTTTGCCGTAACCAATGCTTCGATAATCAGTTGGCGAAGCTTGTTGGCCTTTTCCTCAAGAGCAAATATTTTATGATCATTAAGCACCATAACCGTTGGCAATCTTTGTAAAGGACGCATAAGCCCCAAAGGGGTCATCTGCGCTGATAATGGCAGAACCAACCACAAGCCGACTTGCGCCGGCATCAATGAGCAACTTTGCATTTTCAAGATTCACACCTCCGTCAACACTAATGGGAAAATCCGAAAATCTTGTGTGAGTATCACGAATTCTCGCGTACGCACGTTGGTCGAACGGAATACCTTGTCCACCGATATCGACAATAGTCATCAGTTGAATAAACGAAAACAACTTTTGGTGTTCTACAATAGCATCAAGTGACGTGTCGTGCCGAAGCGACACTCCAAGTTCTACTCGACCCGCAGTCACCTCTTTTAATTTATCGAAATCAAAAACCGATTCAACATGTACGACAATTCGTGTTGCACCAGCATGAATCCATTGATCAATCTCCTTCTCTGGATGCGCAATCATCAAGTGAACTTCAAAATCAACCTGCTCCCAAAACGGCATTCCCTTTTCCTCGCGCGCAATTGCGGAAAATACCTCCTTATCTTCTGGATGATACGGCCACGAAGCAGCCGAGGAAAATTTTCCATCGCATACATCCAAATGCGCAAGGGATGCACAATGGGAAAGAATCTCAAGCTTACTCTCAAGCTCTGAAAAGCTTTGGGGCAATAGTGCGGGAATAACTTCTATCATAGTTAATATGAGGGGTCTTGTCGGCCGCGAGGCGAAAGCGATTCGATCTTACGCAGACGGCGTATGTGGCGCTCTTCTGACGAAAACGGAGTTGATAACCAACGCGACACGGCTGTCTTCGCCTCCTGATCATTCAGGAACCACGCACCAAGTGAGAGAATGTTGGCATTATTATGTTCGCGAGTGAACGTAATCTCATCCGGTACCGCACGCCCATCAAGAGGAGAAGGTTGGCCGTTGAATACGACTGCGCGGACATACGGGAACCGGTTAGCCATAATCGCCTCCCCTTGTCCTGAACCTCCAATAATAATCCCCAACACAGTCTCCGGATTTTGAGAAACTTCAGAAGCCACTGCCGCCACGTAGTCAGGATAATCGTCATTTTCATTATATTCATAGGGTCCTGAATCTACAACTTGATGATCCTGCCCCTCAAGAAACAGCTTAAGTGTACTCTTCAAGCCATACCCAGCATGGTCTGATGCAATATAGACTTTCATTAACGTATCGTTTTTCCTAGCCTACTCACATGATCAACTAACGTGTAGGTATACCCCATTTCATTGTCATACCACGCAAGCACTTTCACCAAATTCCCCCCAACCACACGAGTGAAAGAAAGATCTGCAAGAGACGCAAAATGCATACCAACAATATCAGATGAAACCAATTGTTCGGTAGTCACCGAGAAAAGATTCTTCCAGCGCGATTCATGAGCAGCGGTAGTCAAAACTGCATTTACTTCTGCAACGCTTGTTGGACGTTTGGAAATAAAAGTGATGTCAACGAGAGAACCCGTAAGTACTGGGACGCGAATCGATATCCCATCAAATTTCCCCGAAAGCGCAGGAAATGCTTTGGTCACGGCAATGGCGGCACCGGTCGACGATGGGACAATATTGTGTGCCGCCGCGCGACCCTCGCGAAAATCTTTTTTGACTGGACCATCCACCAGCGACTGGCTTGCGGTATAACCGTGCACGGTATTTAAAATTGCTTTTTCAATCCCCAATTTTTCATGCAAGATCGCAATCAAGGGGCTAGCGGCATTCGTGGTGCAAGAAGCATTTGAAGTGATTATCGCACCTGAAAGTTTTTCTTCATTAACCCCAAGAAGCACAGTCGCTCCCGCAAGTCCCTCTGGAGGTTCATCTTTGGCAGGAGCGGAAATAACCACACGCTTTGCACCCGCAGTAATATGCGCCTGCGCTTTTTCATACGAAGTGAACAATCCTGAAGATTCGACAACAACATCAATACCGAGCTGTCGCCATGGAAGTTTCACCGGCTCGCGCTCGCTTAGAAATGCGACTGGTTTCCCATTGATCAAAAAAGTTTTTTCATCACGCACCGCGACATCAATACCGCTGTGCCCATAGGCGCTGTCATATTTCATCAAATAGGCAAAGTTTCTGATATTGCCAAGATCATTGACGGCAACAACTTCAAGATCGGGGCGCGACAGAGCAACTTTCAAAAATGCCCGCCCAATTCTTCCAAAGCCATTAATCGCAACTTTAATTTTTTGCATACTAAAATTATACCAGAAAATCCTGCAAAGTAGCCCCAAAAACTTTGTGGGAAGTCAGACTTCCTACAAAGTTACTCAAGGGATATTTCTCTTAACTTTATCCCCTCAATGCAATCCTTAGCAAAATTTTTTAAATCTCTTGGATTTTGGAAAATCTCGCCCAATATATCTTTATCTAAGATTTGAGAATGATCCCTTTCCCCTGCGTAATCAGCCAGACTAGAAAAAGGGTATCGTGTTGCCCAATCATAAGCATCATTAAAAGTTCTTATGGCCTTTGTCCAACCTCCGGGATACAGTTCAAATGGATTCTTAACCATAATATAGACTGCTAAATAACGCATATATTCATCATCATTAACAGTCCGAGCTTTATATGCACCCTGAAAAATACTACCTTTCTGATCATATTTTTCATTGAAAGTTCTTGTCATACTACCACAGAGTCTCTGCATAAATTTAGAAATCCCTCCTTTATTTATCTCTTTTAGAAAGAGGTGAAAGTGATTTGACATAAGTGTGTACCCTAGAATTTTCACTAAAGGCTTTCTTTCTGGCCAACTGTCTGGCCGGCCGAAAATCCCAAGATTTTTTGTATCTCGCTCCCACCACTCATTCGCATATACATCATTAACGTAATACAACAACCTAACAAAACGCCAACGATCTGCATCATCATTGACAATTGACATCCCTCGCCCCCCTCGCTTGAGGACATGAACGTAAGAATCAGTGGCAAAAGGCTCGACTCTCATAAACAATAATTATATAAGGAAGTCTGACTTCCAACAAAGTTAGAGTGTGGGAAGTCAGACTTCCTTGGGGGATTTAGCGGCCGAGGTTGTAGAGCTGGAGGATTTCGGTTGCTGACAGGGCTCTATTATATATGCGGACATCGTCTAGGGAACCTATGAAATCAGTCCCATTTCCAGAAGCACCGCCGATTTCTAGATCAAAATCATTGGTCTCTATAGTTCCTGTTTGTGGAAGTGAGTTGTCTTCTACACCATTCAAATAAAGGATGATGTTTGTTCCATCATAAACTGTAACAACATGTAACCACTGCCCATAAGTGATAGCACCTGAACTTGGAACTTCCACGAAGCCGTTGTTAGTTTTCACTGCTGTATAAATAAGATTATCGTCCCATACTTGGATATCCCAAGGCATATTCACGGATTGAAGATTGTATTTTGTAATAACCTGTCCTTGATGTGAGGATGTTGGCTTTATCCATGCGACCATGGTTATGGTCCCCGTAATATCTAGAGATGTCGAGTCGTCCGCCGTCACATACGTAGCATCATCAAACAAAACCGCTTGGCCTATCTTTCCTACTACCGTCGTTGTTGAAATTTGATCCAGTAGATATCCTGTATTCCCCTGTCCGCTTGAATCTGCGACATTCTGAATCATGTTTTTACCATCAAACGTCCAGTAGCCGACGAGACCTCGATTTAGACCGATACCAGAAGTAACAACGGGCGACGCGTTGACCTTCGTTGTCGCACCCATATTGTAGAGTTGGCGGATTTCGGTTGACGAAAGTGCTCTGTTGTATACACGAACATCGTCAATTCTACCTGTAGAATAGGCTTCAGGGTCAGCATACTGTCTGCCGATTTCAAAAGGATATTGATCACCCCCAGATGCTAGAGACGTAGCGAGAGTATGACCGTCTGATGTCATGGTCTGTAATACTCCATCAAAATATATTTGACATCTATCGTTATTACTCAATGTCCCATCGTACGCCACAAGGATATGATGCCATCCTGTTTCTGCATGACCTGCAACATGGTTATACGCAAGAGTGCCATTTTCAGCTACGCAATATATATTGTCGTCACTATACCATTGATATCCGAATCGGTAACGAGCATTTGTTGTCGGTGATTCTCCTAATGAAATGATATTACTCGCTGAACTTCTGTATGCCCATGAAGATATTGTGGCTTTATTAACACCAGCAAGAGAGGATATTGTACCTGCGTCCACATAATCATCCGCCCCGTCAAAATTCATGGCTTGGCCAATTTTACCTAATACTGCTGATGACTGCGTCAGTGTGGTTGTCGTGCCAAGATTATTGTTTCCTGATACATCATTAAATGTTCTTGTACTCCAGTCAGTATCCTTGCCGTCGAATGTCCAGTAACCAACCAAACCATTGGTCAATGGTTTTTGGGAAAGATTAGATGAGTGGCCAAAAGCGCCATAAGCGTAGAGTCCGCGGATTTCAGCTGCAGAAAGGACTCGATTGTATACGCGCACTTCGTCTATACTTCCTGTAAAAGTTTGATTATTAACATCATCACCTCCAATAACATCAGGAGTATAGGCAGGAAAATTGGTTCCTGTATCAACAATTGCATTGTTTATATATAAGGTGCTATTGCCTCCAGAATCTACAGTAGCAACTATGTGATACCATGTATTTAAGGAAAGGCTTCCACTAATAGCATCGGTTACAAAGTTACCAAAGTAGCCTATTTGGTTACTGTCCACCCAAACAAACCCCGCTGTATTTCTCAAGGCAAATAAGGCACAAGCATTGCTCGCACATCCTGATGGATCAGCAGTAGGATATATCCACATCGAAACTGAATGTGCGCCAGTTAGTGCCGGACCTGAAATTCTAACTTCATCATCGTTCCCATCGAACGAGAGTGCCTGCCCCGGACGGCCGGTCACCGTGGTAGTTGCCGTAGTTCCCCCCGCACCAAGCACCAGATATCCAGTATTTCCCTGTCCGCTTGAGTCAGCAACATTTGAAATCAAATTTTGATTGTCCATTTTCCAGTAGCCGGTAAGACCACTTGTGGTCGGCGTTGAGGAAGCTGTTGGCGAGATGTTTGATTTGCTCGCCGCACCCATATTGTATAGTTGGCGGATTTCGGTAGACGTAAGTACTCTATTATAGATGCGAACGTCGTCGATGGAACCATTCCACGGGTCACTATTTCCGCTGGCAACTCCTATCAAAGTGTTGAGATCGTTCCCAGTATTGTCCATGGTTGCAGATGATAAAGTTGCACTCTTATCTAACACACCATTGACATACACAGATGAGTCTGTGCCAGATTTTCTTACCACCAAATGATACCAAGTATCGAGTGATGCTGATGAAAGACTTAGTGTCTCCTCCTCGCTATCCGCTCCAACAATCGTTGCTACGAAAAATTTTTGAGAAGATGTAATCCCCATTTGGAAACCTGCCCTGCCTCCCCCGCCACCAACGGCATCGCCATTGGCAAAAGCAACTCTATAATTTCCTGCATTGCCAGTTGACCGAATCCATGTGCTTGCGGTCCAGTCATCGGAAGTAACGAGCATACTGCCTGATGACACACTTACATAATCATCCACACCATCAAAATTCACTGCTTGGCCAATTTTACCTAAACTCGTCGTAGTAGAAATCTGCCCAAACAAATATCCAGTGTTCCCCTGCCCGCTTGAGTCAGATATGTTATTGATCGTATTCTTGCCGTCCATGGTCCACCAGCCGACAAGACCCGTATTGAGAACGAGTAAGTTGCTGGGTTTGTTGAGAGTGCCTGCAGAAACAGAATATGGAATAAGAAGTATAGAATTGAGAATAAGAAGAAAAACAACAGATAAAATCTTTTTCCGCATTCGTGATCTTGATAATTGTATTTTTTCTTCCGCCATATTCTAGATTTGAAATTCTATCTTCTACTTCGTAAATTCCCACGTTGAGAAAAGTCCTTTCAAAAATTCATCGAAGTCTGCGTACGTACTGATTTGATACAAATACCCTCCGTACACAAACCATACCTCGCGAGACTTGCCTCCAAACGCCTCATTATCGCTCATAAACGCCAAACCTTTGCGATTATTTCCTACCAACACCTCCTGCGGATCAAGAATTTTCATATCGGGAATATCACCTTGAATCACTTCCGCAGTTATATCAACATCACCGCCGTCAAAGGGAGTAACAAGAATTTGCACGCCGATATTTTTTGCAAGATTCTGAACGAGGATCGCATCTCCACCATCACCACTAGACACTGAAGAAACAGAGAAATCCTTGGGATGTTTAAATGAGAAATTATACGTCGGGTTGTTATAATTCTCTGTATAGGAATAGGAAGAGATCTCGGCAATAGATTCCTTCGTGGCACCACTCGAAACATTTGCAACTGAACTCGGAGATGCAACGGGAATCATGTCTCTCAAATAGTAGAGCGCTCCTCCAATAATCACCACCGCTATAACCCCTATAATTACTTTTTTCATATTTTTCTCTTTTGGGAGTCCAACTCCCAAAAGCTTGATTTTACTCTATTAATATCTTTTCCATTTCTTTATCCCGTCCTTTCTGTTCAAGAATCAACTCAAACGAAGATAAAGCGAATCTTTTATACTCGTCACTTCCGTTAAACTGACTCACTGTTATATCAGGATTACAGATCCCTTTTCCGTTACCTCTTCCTATATATTCGTTCCAACTTGATTTGCTCAACTTGGGAGTTGAACTCCCAAATGAGTGCTCGTAGATACTGCCAATAGTCTTTACAGAATTAAATTCATTCATACTTTGTATAAATCTACTGACATCGTCTTGATCGAGAACAATGTCCCTTTTCTCAAAACCTCGATTGTATAGATGGTAAAATTCCCCCACCACAAAAGGCACTTTTCTATTTTCGCTTTTTCTTTTTAATCTCTGTATTGACATATTATCTTTTTCACTCGTTACTTGGGAGTTCAACTCCCACGTAATCAACTTTAGCGGCCGAGGTTGTAGAGCTGTAATACTTCTGTTGCAGACAGAGCCTTGTTATATATGCGTACGTCATCGATATTGCCCTTGAAATTACCTGAAGTTGGATCGCTAGTACCGGCCCCGATATAGACAGGGTAATCGGTAAATTGATTGCTCTGAAAAGCGCTGGGGCCAACAGAAAGTGTACCGTCGATATAAAAACTAGCGGTATCATTTGCATAAGCAATGCCACACACATGTTGCCATTTATCAAACACAACGCTCCCTGCTGCAGAATTAAGATTTCCAGAAGCATTGTTATATAAATTGTAGTAAGAATCACCGGCATCTACATCAATAAGAATAAAGCTTAATCCGAGATTCGAAATTATATTATCAAAAACATGTCCACTGTCTTGGGGCTTGACCCACGCGCAATAGGTATAAGGCCAAGCACCGATAGTTAGGCTCCCACTAACACTTATTCTATCGTCCGTCCCATCAAAATATAATGCTTGTCCGATTTTTCCTTGAGCTGATGTGGTCGAAATCTGACCGAAGAGATACCCCGTATTCCCCTGCCCGCTTGAATCGGCCACGTTTTGGGTCATTTTGGGGCCGTCGAAGGTCCAGTAGCCGACTAGGCCGCAGGAAAGTCCTGTCGAGCAAGTTGTGGGGCCGACTTTGGGCGATGAAGCAGTTTTGGTTCCTGCCCCTTGGTTGTAAAGTTGAGAAATTTCACTAGTCGACAATACTCTGTTGTATATGCGTACGTCGTCGAGAGAGCCTTTCAGAGGGACAAAACCAAGAGTAGTTATGTATTCAGCAAAGACCAACACATCAGTATTATTTAATACATTTGCTATAAAATTACCTGAGTACGATGATTGTAAGACGCCATCTAAATAGAGATCGCCTGTCGTTGCTCCCGTTTTGACAGTCACCAACTGATGCCATCCACTACTAATATTGGGAATTGTATATGTCCGATAAGTTAAAAGGTCCGCTTCAGCACGATAGCCCCAAGTTAATCCTGTATCACTGATAATTTCGACAAATGCCTCGTGAGCCTCAGCGGCAACTAGACTCACGACTGACCATAACACAGGCGCACTATCGACTGAATTTACCTTAAACCACATAGACACCGTGTGAGAATCGCTGTTTATCAAACTTGAACCATTCGTTACGCTCACATAATCATCCACTCCGTCAAATGACAATGCTTGTCCGATTTTACCTGCCACTGTTGTTGTTGCCGCTTGCCCTTTCAAAGCTCCATGATTCCCCTGCCCGCTTGAGTCGGCCACGTTTTGGGTCATTTTGGGGCCGTCGAAGGTCCAGTAGCCGACTAGGCCTCGGTTGAGACCGGTGCCGGAAGTGGCAAGAGGAGATGAAGCGACTTTTGTTCCTGCACCTTGATTATAGAGTTGGCGGATTTCGGTTGACGAAAGTGCTCTGTTGTATATACGGACGTCGTCGAGGGATCCAGGAAATGGAAAACTATGATTTACACTGTCTGCGCCGATAACCACGTCATCATTAGTATTATCAAGTACCCCTGTAAGAGAAATATCTACAACCGTTTCATCGACTGCATTCCTATATATTTTGAAAGTTGAATTATCATATACAGCTACAATATGACACCATACACCAACAACACAATTTCCACTCGTATGAATCAACCCGGTGGAACCACCAGAACGAGTAGCTAATTGAACCTGTGTGCCTGTGTCGTTAAAAGAAAGCAGGTAGGAATAAGGACTAGTCCAATTTGAGACTATGCGACTCTGGGCTACTGATGCAGACAATTTTATCCAAGCTGACATTGAAATGGCCGATAAATCAATATCGGTAGTGGAAACAAAATCATCCACCCCATCAAATGATAATGCTTGTCCGATTTTACCTGCCACTGTTGTTGTTGCCGCTTGCCCTTTCAAAGCTCCGTGATTCCCCTGTCCGCTTGAGTCGGCCACGTTTTGGGTCATTTTGGGGCCGTCGAAGGTCCAGTAGCCCACCAAACCTGTATTCATTGTGAGAAAATTGGAAGGCTTGGCGATGGTAGCGGCCTGAACAGAATTGAAAATGCAAAAATCAAAAATCAAAATAACCCCGAGTAGCATGGCCAAGCTCGCTACGGGGCGGGCAACACGCAATGCAAAGATTTTTGTCCCACCCATTTTAGGTTTTAAACTCTCATTTTCCATGTTGGATTTCGAAAACTCAAGGTTATAACCCTTTATCAACCTCTGTGTAAACAATCTTGGAAACATCCTTGATAAACGTGGACATTTGATCAAACGATTTTCCGCGAACCATCACGCACAGGAGATACGGATGGTTCGGGTAATAGACGATACCACAATCATGCAGCTGGGACGGCTCATTTCCATTCGTCCACCGTTCACCAAATTTATGAGAGATTACAATTTCCTTCGGAACCCCTGCACGCAAACCATCCTTAAACTCACTCTGCGAAAGTAAAGACAATGCACGTGCAGACATTTCTTGATTCAGGTAGGTTGCATTAAATAAAATCCGGAAAAATGACGCGTAGGTTCGCACTGTTATGACATAATTTGAATCCTCTGGAGAATCAATGCCAAGCTCGATATATGAAGCTCTAATCTGATCTGTTGAAATCATCTGAGAAAGGAGTAGGGTTGCATCGTTATCAGAATACTTGATCATGCGCTCTATCAATTCGCCAATAGTATACTCTTTCCCCTCTTCTATTTTAACTGAAGGTGGGTACTGTTGAGCATAATCCGCACGCCCACCTTCATACAAAATACCCTTTTTAAGAAACGCTGTATCCTGCTCCGCTAATTTAAACAAACTGATAAGAAAAGGGACCTTGAGCAAACTTCCGGGGATAAAAGTTTCTTTCTCATCAATTCCAAACCATGGTCCGTTATTCAAATCCCTGAAATACACTGAAGCCATTTGAATATTATTTTCTTTTTGTGCCGATGATAAATATTTTGAGACTCCTGCTTTAATGGAATTAAGCTGACGATTTGAAACACTGCTAAATTGATCACAGGCGAGTAGCGGATTTATAAAAGAAGATGAGGAGTTAGTTTCATGCACTTCGGAAATCTCATTTCTGGGGCTCTGTGGAAAAAAATATACTCCCGCGACAAAACCAATGCCAAACAAAAAACCAGCAGCGCAGCAGAGAGACAATGGAGTCATCCCTCGTGTCGATATTTTTTGTTTAAACAACATAGGCATTAGAGGTTATTTGACCAAACTATTTCCGAGACAGAACCCACAACCTCCGAAAGATCCTTGAAATCTAAACCTTCAGTCATAACACAAATAATGTAGGGGTTATCGGGTCGGTATACGATTCCACAATCATGAAGCTCAATTCTCACCACTTTATTTGTCACTGGATCAACCCCTACTGCCTCCCCAAACTTATGAGAGACTTTCACTTCGTTCGGAATCCCAAGAGTCAACCCTTCATCAAAAGAAGACTTGGCCAATATCTCAAGTATAGCCCTTGATCCTGTCAGATTGAGGTAAGAAGAATTATAAAGCGAACGCAATATTGCTGAATTCGTATAGGACGAGAAAAATCTGGCATGAATTCCTCCTTCGCTTGGAAGTGGGATGCGCACACCTAAATCACCTAGAACTTTCTCGTAGTACATGGGGTGCATCGCGCTAAACAGAGTGGGAAGAACTTCGTTGTCAGAATCTTTTATCATCCGCTCAATCAGATCAGCAACTGGATATGCTACTCCCGTGTTCAGAGGTTCTGCTTTCCTGAAAAATTCAAGATTATTGAGTGAATCTGTGCTCGGAGTATAGACTAGATTTTTGGACAAAACACTTGGATCAATTTCCGCAAGCTTGTAGAAAGCAATCGCCAAAGGCAATTTCAAAAGACTCCCCGGAGAAAAGTTGTCAGTGTGATTGACGCCGAACCACCGTCGAGTCTTCAAATCTCTGAAGAAAACACTCACGCGTTTTGCTTTCTTGGAAGCAATAGCACTATCAATATATTCCTTAACTTTGAGTTCTGTATTGTGGATGTTAGAGAAAACCTCATCGGTATTAATACAATCCAATTCTGGATTTGTATACGATTCAACCGAGAAACTACAGTTAGCAGGAGATGGTGAGAGAAACAGCCATGCACAAATAAACCCGATTACAAAAGTGGCTAGCGGAATTGCACTCGAGAACATTTTATTTTTTTTGAGTAAAAACATTTTAGGAAGTAACTGGGGGCATTAGATGCTTGTTTCAGGTGTCGATGACGCTTGGAGTTCTTCAGATACCGATTCTGGAACTGAATCTTCAACTACCTCCTCGACTACTGAAGGTTGTGGGACAAGCGACACAACGTTAACCATGCGAACTGCGCTTCCTCGGTTACCATTTTCATCTACTGCATAATATTCAATCGTATGAACGCTTGTTGAAGCTGTATCGAGCACTACATTGGAAACATCTCCAACATCAACGCCATTAACCAAGGCTTTCAAACCAAGATTGAGAGCGCTTTGCGGAGCCGTAATTGCTGCACCAAGGTCTGCATAACTTGACCCTACAAAAATCTCTGCCGGATTGGCACCATTGATGGAAATTACAGGTGCAGAGACTGCGGCGGCAGGGGTGGAAGTTGCAACGACATCATCAGTTACTTCTGTATCAGCATTTTCTGTCACGATCATCGGACACGCGCCTGCAGTTGTCGTTGCCTCACCGCCAACGATTTTAACACAGTACGGTGCCCCCGTCTCGCTGTCATAGAGCGTAATGCCAGCAGGTTTTGAACTTGAACCAACTGTGAAGTTTGATGTAATGACGCTTGCAAACTCGGCAACACCTGATGCAATTTTTGTACCAAGTGAAGATAGATATGCAAGCACTCCTGTACTTGCTCCCCCATCAGGCATCGAAAATCCTCCATTTTCAGCAATGGCTTCGAGTGCCGCGACACGAGCTTCAAGATCAGTGATTCTCCGGTCTTCCTCTTGCAAACCTGCGAGAATGAAGGTCGAAAGTTTATAGATATCAACTCCTTTACCTGAAACCGACAGCACTTCGACTGGAGCTTCTTCTGCAATCAGACCGATACGAAGTGGGTTATTAATACTTTCATCTCGATAGCGATATTCAGCAATTTTCGTCCCGCGAATACTCTCAAGAATCGATCCTTTGTCCTCGTCATCAAGGTATGCAATATCGGTCTTTGCCGTAGCGGTAGAAATATTAACGAAAGATTCTGCGGCAATATCACCAATGACATGGAGCGCATATTCAGGGCTTGATGTGCCAATACCGAAGCGCCCCGCGTCATCCTGTACTAAGAGGCTCGAGCTCATATCAAAGTTTGGAGTTGCATTCACTAAAATCTGCGTGCGGCATTCTGACAACACATTTATATCGGTGGAAGCAGCAGTGGTACTTGATGTATTCACATCCATGCCATCACAAACGCCTAATCCATGACTGGGATCAAAATCTTCAAGCGCAACACCAACAATAAACCCAGGCCGAGTGGCACGCATACCAACACCAGAAATATATGACGAGGTAACACGATCTCCTTTGACTATCGGGCCGTTCACCAGAGAGACATTCACTCCAACTCGTCCGGACATGCCGACACGGATGCTCTGACCTCCTGCATCATCGTCGCCAAATGAGTGAGACTGTAGTGCCACTACTCCCATCAGATTCTTGTCGTACGGAATTGAAGAAGAAGCAACTGAAAGACGGTTGGCGCGATCCATTGATACGATGGTGCCTTCAGGGAACGTGCTTGGATCATTGCCAAGATAATGATACGAGAGACTGGCACCAGTTACGGGATCTCCAAGCGGCGGCGAAGGATCGGCAGTGGTTGGAGTAAACATCGTCTCGACAACTTCAGTCCCCGAATCGACAACCCCACCCGGAGGATCATCAATCCATGTCTTTATATACGAAACATCTAAGTTGTTGATGCCTCCGGTGTGACCTGTGACTCCACCCGTGCCACGGTTTGCGGTTCCCGCCTGAATCCAAATACCAGCCGAGAGCGGTACCACGGGCAGTGATCGGGTGGTTTGAGTGATCACGTTTGTCACTCTACCGTTGATCATAAATATTGCACTTCCTGATCCATTAGTAGTGGTACTAATCTCAATGCGCATTCTCTGAAATGCTGTTTTGTTCCCCGTAGTGGTCGTGCCTACTCCAGTATCTTGGTATATTTGTCTTCCTCCATTCATCACTACGGCTTGCCAATTTTCAGATGAAGAAGCGATGAAGAAGACACCGTTAACTGGGAACAAGTTTGTAGATACGCTACCAGTTCCCGGACCGGTAGTGAAACTCGTAAAGCCAACGTAATAGGTACTGGTTGAAGTATAGTTTGCAGAAGGCGTCAAGCGCAATTGAGCTTCAAACACAGGACTGGTGGTCGCGCTCGCGACACCCATCGCAGTCTTTATTGCAGCTCCTTCAGTCGCAAGCGCCGCTGCAGTAGCACCCGCACGTAGGGTTGCAAATGGAATAGACGAGGTGGCCGGAACCATCTGACCATCGGTAACAGCATCAAACGCAAAAGCTCCACAAGCAGAAACGGCATCAGCGCCAAGGGTGGTAAGCAAACCCGATCCTGCCGCTTCACAAGCAAGATAACGCCATGTTGAATTGATGCGCCCAGCAACTGTCAATTGATCTCGAATTCCTGCATTGCCCCACGGAGAAGTCGTCCCAATTGCCACACGAGCATAATCCAATGCGCCTGTTGAGGTTGACTGGATAGAGAGAAGCGGATAGTTGCCCGTCAGATCAAGTCGCGTTGTAGTGGCGAAATAAATCCCGCGTGGGTTTGAGTTTGCATTCGGCACCACAATCCCGATTGGCCGATCGTTGTATGTAGAATTGAACACCAGATCGCTGTAGAACGTTGAAGTTGCAAAGAAACTCGAGGTATCGGCAGTAAGTGTGGTTGACGCATAAAGTCCTGATTGTGCCCAGAGTGCAGTACTCGTAGCAGAAACCGCTACACCAAAATTAGTAGCGGGTGTAAATGGATAGACGCCACCACCAGCACCAGTTTGATCTGTCCCACAGATGATGTTTCCAAAGGCATCGGTTTCAAGTGCTTGGCTACAGTTGGCTACCGTCTGGAGTTTGATGCCACCACCCGTGATGACGAGGCCATTGATGGTTGAGGAAGCTGATGTTGCGTTGATCGCTGTAGTCTGGAGGCCTCCTGCAAATGTAGAGGTTGCGGTTGTGGTTGAGATGATGGAGCCGGTGGTGAGATTACCGATGGGAGCCGGTGGTGAGATTACCGATGG
>MHRF01000011.1 GCA_001820875.1 Candidatus Taylorbacteria bacterium RIFCSPHIGHO2_01_FULL_46_22b | reverse complement strand
TAGATTTTTTTAATAATACGTCTTACTTTTAAAAACTCAAATATTTTTTTACCCAGAACTTCTTTTAAAAAATATAAGGTTCTATTTTTGCCTACCAACCAAACAAAACCTAAAATAATCAATAGGGTGGTTCCCGGTATTGGAGTTATCCAAAAAATTACCCCAACAGCTATAAAAAGGGCTCCTAATATTCTATGAAATTTTTTCCAATTCATACTACTTTTTGAGTGCTTCTTCTAAAATCTTTTTCAGTTCGGCAGTGTCAATTTTTTTGGTGGGACCGCGAGAATCGTTTTGGTTGCCTAATTTGTTTTTAGATTTTTGACTGCGAAAATCAATCGCCGTAGCTACGGGATCGCCGTCGAGGAGAGCGTTTAAGGAAACAACGGGTCTGGTTTCTCGGGGCCGAGATGGATTATTACGCGGGCCTGCTTGTCCAGACGGTCGAGAACCTTGATAGGACGGACGGGGTGGCAAAACCGGTTCTATCGGCGTGGCCCACTGAGCGACATTTTTTTCCACTTCGTCTCGGTCTGAAGCATAATTGGCACGCGAAAAAGCAATCACTTCGTCTTGGTGAGATTCTTCCATCGATTTTAATGAATCACTGGTCCGAGCGGAAAAACCTTTGGAGGTAATGCCGTTGACCATAAGTTTTAAGTACATCTCGCGCTTGCCCAGATTAACAATATCGGCCGCCATAAAATCCGGCGCGTACCATTTTTCTAGAAATTCAGCATCTTCCGCACCAACCCGGAAAGTGACAATCGTACCAACATTGCCGAAAACGGCATCACGAACCTCTTCTTCCATTTGAGTGATATACTGATGAGCCACAACCAGACCCAAATGATATTTGCGAGCTTCCGATAAAATATTAGCAAATGATTCGGTCGCGAAATTCTGAAACTCATCAACATAAAGATAGAAATCCCGACGCTCCGGTTCCGGCGTATCCACGCGAGACATCGCCGCCAGTTGAATCTTAGTAATCAACAAAGCGCCAATCAGACGGGAAGCGTCCTCACCGATAGCGCCTTTAGATAAATTAACGATAAGAATTTTGCCTTCATCCATGATTTTGCGAATATCAAGTTTGGTCCCGACTTGGCCGATAATATTGCGAATAACATTGTTGGAGGTAAATTGGCCAACCTTGTTTTGAATGGCCGCCGTGGCTTCAGTCGCGAATTTATCGGCGTACTTGGCAAACTCTTCCGTCCAAAAGGCCTTAACAATTGGGTCCTTTAAATTATCCACGACTTTTTTGCGGTATTCTTTGGAGGCCATCAGGCGATTAATACCAAGAAGAGTTGAGTCCGGATATTCAAGCAAAGCCAAAATAGTATTGTTTAAAATATATTCCATTCGGCCCGACCAAGCTTCCGCGCCCCAGAGTTTTTTGAATACCCCCAAAAGACCGGAGGCAATTAAATGGCGATACTCGTATTCGACTTTTTCTAAAACGTTAAAAGCGATGGGATGAACCAAATCGGCCGGATCAAAATAAATGACGTCTTTAATGCGATGTTTGGGAATAAAATTAATCAAAGCTTGGGCCCCATCGCCGTGCGGATCCAGAAAAGCCAACCCCCGCCCTTCTTCGATATCCTGAATAGCCATGTTTTTCAAAAACTCGGATTTACCCATGCCGGTCGAACCAAGCACGTACATATGCCGGCGCCGATCGTCAACTTTAATTCCAAAACGCTGTTTCTGGTTTCGGAAGTTTGTTTCACCCAGAATCAGGATTTGTTTGTCTTCAGATAATGTCATGTGCGGATAATTTAAACGGTCGGTATTCCAGCTGGCGCTTCGCCTTTTTTAGTTTCAATGCGAGGCAAAGACGGAGTTTTAACACCCACATCGGGGAAGTGGAATACCGTCGCCAGTTCTTCGGTATTTAAAACAAAAGGTTTATCTGGAAATTCCCGAGATCGATAACGTCCAAAAAGTTTGTGCTTATTGGCCAAAGTTTTGATTGGTTTATTAAAACCCTTTTTAACTTCGGGGCTAAAAGCAGTTTTAAAACCGTTAATGGCTTGACTGGAAAATAAACGAAACGGAGCGGTTATCGTCGCCAGACGTTCTTTTACAAAATTGTCCCTTTTGGCCACATAGAGAATTCTGATTCCGACTTGAAATTGAAGTTTAGCGAGCGCTTTCTCGGTTGTTTTAATGACTTCTTGAATCCCAGGATTTAACTGATTAAAAGGTTTTTCTTCTTTTTTCTTTTCTTCTTTCTTTGGTTCGGCCGATTCCTGAATACTGCCAGTCACGGAACGAACCCCGCCTTCAATTCCGGCAAAAACCGAATCGGCGAAGGTGGCTGTTTTTTTCTCTTCTTTACCCATTAATTTGTCTAGGGCTGATTGGTTTTTTGAATCTTTGATCCAAGCCTTCGTCCATTTTTCGCTAGCGGAACGAATTAAAAATTCAATCGCGCCATATTCGCCCAACAAAAAAGCATTCATGGCTTCGGCCAGTGGGGCCAACGGATCAATGCGCCGAACATCTTCTTTGCCAGGACCTTCTTCTTCAAATTCGGGATAGGTGCGGATCGGGAAAATATCTTCCTTAATTAGACCAAGTTCCGCTCCGTTGACATCATATTGATCATCTGGAATATTGGGAGGTAATTGGGCCAGATAGTCGGCCACAGGAGTAATTTCGGAATCAGGATAGTGGCCAAATATTTGAGCCTCGATAATAGAACGATGCTTTTCTTGACAGCGAACATAAAAATGAATCTCTCCACCTGTGGCGAACATTTCAAACGAATACCAATCGGGGACTTTACCCTCAAATACCTTTCCGCGCCACGCCTTAAAAGACGCCAGTAAGCCTTCCGGCGGATCACCGATACCACCAATTGAGTGCAGAGCGGAAAAAACTTGTTCCATGGCCTTGGGACTTTTATGAGCATCCATGGGAAGCTGAAGTTCAAGTAATACCCATTTAAGACCCGCTAGATAGACCCGGCAACTATATGAGGTCAGGGCCTCGAGATAGACAATAATTAGCATAATCGGCGCCCATATCCACCAATAGGCGAACACGAAACTCAAGGCAATCCAGATAGAGCCAAGAGTGTTTAGAATAAAATCCATAATACTATTAGTATACTACTTCTTGATAGCATATGAAAAGGAGTCGCCCATGGCGACTCCTTTTCATATTGAGATTACTTTTTGAGATCGTAGGTACCGTCAGAATTCTTCACGAAAGTTTTGGAATCTTGGAGATTGAGCAAAATGGTATTTTCTTTGACCATGCGCGCGTCTTTGACTTTAGCAATGAGAGCGATTCTGGTCATCGGTTTGGTTGAACTCTTTAGAACATCCACCAGAACATCTTTGACTGTCCCGGCGCGATAACCCCATTCTGACAAGGCGTACATTCCGCGACCGACCAGAATAAAACGATCGTCTTTAATAAGTTCATTGTGAACCGTCTGAACGTTGGCCTTCTTGTTACTGAAACCGGAAGCGTTAATCAAAGAAGCAATGTCACCGAAGTGTTGGGGTTTAGTTGATTTTTTAAGTACTAAGAAAGCTTTATCGCGAACACCCTTGGGTTTAATTTCGGACCACGAAGCCAAACCAACTTCATTGAAAATATTAGAACCAAGATTCTTGGAAATGGCCATCACTAGATTAATGTCCGCTTCCGACAACGGCTTACCGCTCGTCGAGAAGCTGGGCACGTCATGTTTCTGTGCCAAAAAAGAAAAATCGGAATTGGAAACGACGCGATCGGCTTTTTCGAGAACTTTGATTAAAGAATTGGTGGTATTGGTAAACGAAGTCAGAGTGGCATGACTGACGGCCCAGAAAGAATTAAAATCGTCGTTTTCCGGCAAACGAGCCAGCTCATTGCTTAGCGACAAAAGAAAGACCAGCGAGCTGTTGTTAATGTTATCGCTGTCGCTACCACTGAAAGATTTGAAAAGATCGCGCTCTTTGATAACCCCGCCGTGTTCATTTAAAATATCCTGCGCCAAAACAATATAACGTTTCACGTCCAAATGGTCGACCGCGGCGAGACGAAGTTGGGTTAAGGTTGATTCTTCAATCTGACGGACACGTTCGCGAGTAATACTGTAAGAAGCACCAATTGACTCGAGAGTTTCTTTTTGGCCTGTTTTCAAACCAAAACGACGGGAGATAATGTCCTTATTGCGAACCGAAGTGTTCTTGAGCAAGTCGGTAACAGTTTTCTTGATATTGACTGATGTATTGGTGATCATAAGTGGCTCTATTCCTAGGCTTTTGGGGCTTCAGAATGTAGTTATTGAATTATATACTATTTATAAAAAACCGTCAATCCCGCTATCCACATTAGGCCTAACGGGTCCACCCCGCACACAAACAGATACTGCCTGCCGGCTTCAGAATTTATCTGTTTGTGTGCGGGGTCCACCAGACCAATAAAGGCGAAGCGACGAAAATCGAAGAATAAGCCCCCAAGAAGATACCAATAATCAGCGCTAATGAAAAGTATTTAATGCTAGCTCCGCCAAAAAAGTAAATCGCGAATAAAGACAAGAGCACCGTAAAGACCGTGTTCAGTGAACGAGTCAAAGTCTGCATGATGCTCCGATGAACGAGCGCTCCAAATTCAGATTTGTTTCCATGCCGACCGGCAGGCAGGCCCCCACGAATAATATTTTCGCGAACGCGGTCAAAAATAACGACGGTATCCGATACCGAGAAACCCAAAATTGTTAACGCCGCGGCTACGAACACCCCCGTCACTTCGATGCCGTAAAAATGACCCAGAATTGCGAACACGCCCACCGGAATCGCCACATCATGAATCAAGGCAATAATAGCCGCCAGACCCATGGCCCAAGGCGAAGTGGTTCGGCCAAGCTTTCGAAAAACAAAAGCGATATAAACAACCACGCAAAAAAGAACCAAAAAAATAGCAAACAAACTTCTCTGTTTTAATTCATCGCCAATAATCGGACCGACGGAACTGAACTGTTTTTCTTCCAAACCGGCGACCGAAAAAGCCGTCTTGAGAGCACTCAAAGCCTCTTGGTGCTGAACTTCGGTCAATTCGTGAGCCCGAACAATCAAACCCGTATCTCCTTCGGGGCTTAATTCCACATCGCCAATCTTGGGTGTCAAAATACTTTGAATTTGGCCAATATCAGGTCGGTTCTTAAAGTTAAGTTCGAGAACGCTTCCCCCTTGAAAATCGACGCCCAATTTCAAACCAAACATTCCGACGGCGACAATCGATGCCACTGCGAGTGCGATCGAGAACCAGAACATAAATTTGTAGATTTTTGGAAGCATTATTTTATCTGAATAGCCATTGTTTACGCTCAAACCATTTGGTCGTCACAAGATTTAATAAAGTGCGAGTAACAATGGTGGCGGTAAATAAGCTGGTCAGCACGCCGATCCCAAGCGTAAGAGCAAAACCTTTCACAATAGAACTAGTGGTGGCATAGAGCACGACCGCTCCAATCAGAGTGGTAACATGACTGTCTCGAACTGACAACCATGCCCGCGAGAAGCCCTCATGCATTGCCACAAATAATGATTTGCCTCCGGCAAGCTCCTCTTTCATCCGCGCAAAGATAAGAACATTAGCATCGACGGCCATGCCCAACGACAGAATAAAACCAGCGATACCGGCCAACGTCAGAGTGACAGGAATTAGTTTATAAAAGGAAAGGACAATAAGAATATAGATGAGTAAAGCCACCACTGAAATAACCCCGGGCAAACGATAGAACAAAATCATAAAAATAGCCACGAAAAT
>MHRF01000010.1 GCA_001820875.1 Candidatus Taylorbacteria bacterium RIFCSPHIGHO2_01_FULL_46_22b | reverse complement strand
AGGAAAAAGTACGAGTCGTCGATCTCACCAAGCAAGGAGTCTTCGACGCTGACACGGCCAAAGAGGAGCTGAATCGGATAAAAGAGAAAGTAACCCTGCTTCGATTAAGCAGAAACGAATTACAGATCGAGGAGTTTGATGTGGAAGCTAGTGTCAACTACTGCCTGTACTTTATGATCAACGTTTATAAGCTTTGGTACGAGGTAAAACTGACCGACAAGATCAAGTTCCAAGAGATGATTTTTCCAGAAGGCGTTTTGTACGACTATTCGGCATTTGGAACCACGAAAACAGCCGATATTTACACGCTTAAACAGCTAATTGATACTCAAAATTCTACTATGGTGCCCTCGGTAGGAATCGAACCTACATCAACGCCTTAGAAGAGCGCTGCTCGATCCATTGAGCTACGAGGGCGGTACGGAATACCTCTATGCTACACGATACAAAAGCAGTGTCTACTTTGACGGATCGGGTAAAGTAACAGTTCTGCGAGAGAGATCGTCATAAGCAGCTGCGCGCGCATCATATTCTCCAGTAACACGATTGAGCAATTTAGTAGAAAGTAGTTCTGGTTTTCCTGAAGAATCAGGATCCACTATTCCATTTGACCACAGACCGTACTGGGAAATAGAGAGTAGTACTAACAAGGAGGTTAACAGCAAAAAATTTCCAAAAATAACCAGCCAATCCGTGGAAGGTTTTGCGCCAAGCGTATACCGGCCAAATTTTGGATGGCTGATACTGTGCAAGAAATTTTTCATGTTGAACGCCATAATTATTTATGTTTGAGGACAAGTAAAGTGAAATCGCTCACCCACTCTGTAGATTTAGGAGCTTTTGAGTCCTTTTGTTCTACAAACTTAATTGACGATCGAATAAGTGCTGACTTGTAAGGTATCTGTTCCAGCAACGATAAAAACTTGTACGTTTCTGCCCAAGAACCGGAACTTGCAATCGTAACTGACAAACCTTCCCATAAACTTTTATCAACCCCGTCATAGAGCACGGTCATCACCGTGTTAACCTGTCCGTCCACACCCGAACGAGCGGTCAGTTTCTCAATCCCTTCAATGAACTCTACGACATCATCATCGGTAAGCACATACGCATCAATGTGCTCACGAGTATCTGTAAGCTGATCCATCAAAGCGGTAATTTTCTGAACATTAGTCTGACTACTTCCTGCATCTTCGGCTTCTTTGATAAGAGAGTCGGTCATAGATTCAAGGTAACCAACCCCAAAAAATAATGTCCCGTACGCCGTAGAAGCGCACACAAAAAGAACAACGGCAACAACGAACTTTGATTTTGTAAGAAATTGATCGAACATATCTTATTTGGGACGCAAAGTAAGCGTAATTGAAAAATCAATATTGCTCTTCTTGCTTAAATTTGAAATGGGCAAATCCACATTTGAAAATGCAGTCTGTACAGTTAATTGCTTAGAAAATGAGACAAGTCCCTCCCGACTTGCTGCAATACCGGAAAGCGTCAAAAGACGCGTCTTTCCCAATATGGAAAAAGAAAAGCTGGTTAGCGAAAGATCACGTGGTTTCTCCTGAATAGTGAGCCGTATTGCTTCTGAAACCAGCGCGGTAGAAGTCGCGTTTGCAGGATCAACGGCAATTAATTCATTACCAAATGCCTTGAAACTCGCCAAAATCTTGTTATCTTCGGCTGATATCGGAGCTACCGGCTGCTGTGCAGCGTGCCGTGCAGCAAGATAAGAAGAAACTACTGATGAAACTCTGGGCAATAGAGCTACTACTCCAATTAAAAACCCAAGAGATGACAGGAGCGTAAGTAGTGCAAAAAAACGAAGTTTATACTCGCGATGCAGTTTTTGCTGTGCTTCTTGCGGAAGGAGATTTACCATAACAGAGGAGATAGGCCGATAACAGAACCGTATGCAAGCGACTCTTTCTGCGAGAGAGGAGGTATGTAGGAGTCAAAAGAAAATAAATTCGTCCATACATTGCCCAGAACAACTGGAACACTCAAACTTGCCTCTAAATATTCAGGAAGGCCTGGGATACCTGATTCAGAACCGCATAATATCACGCGTCCAATTTTCTGTTTAACGCCGGAATATCGATCGAGATGCGTGTCCCAATACATAGACACCTTCTCAACCTCTTCCTTGAGTGCCGAAAGAGTATTCGCCAAAGAAAAGAAAAGCTCGCTGTCTTCTTTTCTTCGAGTAATCCCCTTCTCCATTTTCATCTGTTCTGCCTCACTATCGGTAATTGAAAAAGTCTTCTTGATTGCTTCGGTCAGCGCGCTTCCGCCAGCCGCCATTTGAGACGTAAAGTGCACCAAACGATCAGATACCAAATACAAACCAGTCTTCTCTTTCCCAAAATTAACCACAATCAAAGGTGTAACATCTTCTCGAGGCACCAATGCCTGCACCATTGTTTGTGCTGAAACTTGAAAGGAAATGGGGGCAAGACCTACCGAGGTAAATAAATCCAGATACCGAGACACTACCAAATGAGGAATAACTGAAACACTCACATTCAAACGATCTCCTTGCTCGCCAGGTATCACTTTATAATCAAAGACAGCTTCTCGAGGAGGCAGTGGAACATTCTCTTCGAGTTTGAGCTCAAGACTTTCGCGTATCTCACGTGCCGCAAGGTGCGGAACTTCCGTCCTAAATATATATGTTTTATCTTCGGGAACCGCGGCGTGGACAAGAGAGAGCTTATGCTTGGTTTTAATATCAGAAAGAATTTTTTTCAATTCTTCGGATGCAAGAAAGTCTTCAGCCGAAGCAACTTCCTTCGGCACTGGATATGAGCCGTATCTGCCCACCGCAATCCCTTTGCGAGTTTCTAGAAATTCGATAAAGCGGACTGCTTCAGGAGTCACCTCAATTCCCACGGCTGGCATAGTCAAAAACTTGGGAGTCGGGAAATATTTCAACAAACCACTTTGTGTTCCAGTGTGCATACTATATATAGAGTAGTATACCGCGCGAAACCTCGTCCGTCAGCTCCGATTCACCCGCGTGCGGATCATCTTGATGATAGACGGGAGAAAAGAGACAAAAATAATAGCGAGTGCGATAGGAAGGGCATATTGTTCGGCATTGGGCACCAATGCACCCAGATAATATCCAAATCCGCACAAAAGAAGCACCCAGATAACCGCGCCAATTATATTGAAAAGGAAAAAATCCCTGTAGTGCATCTTCCCTACTCCCCCCAAAATCGGTGCAAAAGTTCGTGCAATCGGAACAAATCGCGCAAGAATAATCGCCTTCTTGCCGTGGCGTTCATAGAACAAGTTCGCCGAGACAACATGTTTGCGATGAAAAAAGAACGAGTCCTCGCGTGAAAAAAGAGTAGGGCCAACTCGCTTCCCAAACTCATACCCAAGCAAACCTCCCAAAATTGCCGCGAGCGCACACCCAATCATAAGAGCGGCGATAGAAAAATATCCCTGAGAAGCAAGCAGTCCTGCGGTAAACAATAAAGAGTCGCCTGGAAAAAAGAACCCGAAAAACAGGCCCGACTCGACAAACACGACAATAAAGACACCGATGAGCCCGATAGTTTGAATGAGAATAAGCGGATCGAGTAGATATTCCATGAACTTATATTTAACGGATGATGCTTCCTTCAGGCACACTCTGATCAATAGAAAGAAGAGAGAACGCGCCTGCTTCTCCAGTGGCTAAAATCATGCCTTCGCTGACAATCCCCATCAAAGTCCGCGAATCAAGATTGTATGCAAACGCGCACTTACGGCCGATAAGCATCCCCGCCTCGGGGAAATGGGGAGCAATTCCCGCAAGAATCTGACGAACGCCAAACGCGCCAAAACTAACCAAAAGTTTAATAAGTTTCTCTGATTCAGGGATTCGTTCAGCAGCGGTAATCAAACCTGCTCGTATTTCAATTTTTTTAAAATCCTCAATGGTTGCCATGGGAATGTCGTGCTAAGTAACTTTTAAGTATCAGAGCTGCAGCTGAAGCATCGGTCATGTTGTGTCTCCCCTGTATTCGTTCCGCCTCAACTGTCGTAAAAAATTCGGGCTCAAGATACACTGGAGTAGAAGACATTTCTCTCTCAAGAGCCGATTTGAAAAGAAGAATATCCCTCATGATATCATTCGGTCTACCATCAAGATCCCTCGATTCTCCGATGACAATAGCAGTCGCCTCTTTCTCAACACACAACGCCTTAATCTTTGAAAGCAATTTGTCGTCTGCAGGCCATACCGCATAAGGCAAAGCAAAATCTCCTTGGCCATCGCTGATTGCAATCCCTACCCGCTTCAATCCATAATCGACTCCAACGAGACGCATAGAAACCTATTGTAACACGCGTACGTTATTGATCTGAATCACGGTCCCACCGCCGCTCACTCTCTGATGAGTCTTCCCGACTCCAATCCTGATCTTGGTCATAATTCTTTTTCTGTAATTCAACAGGGCTCGGGATCACCTCTTTCTTGAACTTCTTCTGTGCCTTAAGAAACGTGTTAAGCATCACCGCATTTCGAAGTGCTTGATTATCAGTATCAGCCCCAGTTTCAACTACTACATCTCCTGATACGCCGCCCTGTGCTTGGTCTGACTCCAGCAAATCTCGAGTCTCTGCAATTCGATTTTCAACATCTGCACTAGTAGTCGAAGAAAGCTTGTCTTTTATTTTCTTGAAACTCTTTTCCACTTCCTTTAATTCGCTGGTCGCTTGTTTTTTAACACGGGTATTGGTTTTTGTTTCTGTACCACTCTTCTTGTCCGACTGTTCCACAACCATTTTTGCAGCTACCGGCGCTGTCTGCTCACCGTCTGCAGAAGAAACTGCCGGTGCCATAAATGACGCTTCGCTCGCAAGCGCTGCCATGGTTCTGCCAGTCTCTGTGCGACGAGAAAGCGAGCGACGAGAGACGTGTTCAGTAAATGCATCTGATTCTGTTCGATTTTCGGTCGCATCTTCCTCGACGAGATAGTTCATGATAGCAACATGAGCAGAAACCGAAGAGTCAAAACGTGTCTCGATCGCACTGGCAACCTCCGGCTCTGTTTCTTTGAGGGAGTCGGTCAATTCCTCCGCAGCCAAGACATGCTCATCAAATTTCTCTTGCAATTCTATTTTTTTCTCTTCCGTCAACACACCGTGAGCAACAAGTTGTTCCGCCTCCTCAATACGTCTTTCAGCTGCCTCGGTATGCCATGCAACTTGTGCACTGTCAGATACCGCAACCACATCTCGAAAATTTTCAGTCACATGAATTTTTACTGGATACAATACGTCTCCCGGAACCGCTGATTCAGCGGCATACGTAACAGAAGATCCGACCACAAGTGCCAAGACAAGTGCCGAGGACACCAAACGAAAATTGAATATAAGAAATGGACTCGGAAGGGGCGATCGGCGAGAAATTTGAGCTGTCTCTCTATCAAAAGCAGAGGCAAGCCGAAGCCGAAGGGCTACGCGCTCTTCTGTGGTAAGGCGAATTTTTCTTGCCTCGTCTTTAAATTGTGAGAAAAAATCATTCATGAAAAAATTTCTTTTGTTCGAACACTTCTTTCATCTTCCGTATCGCCCGAAAGATGCGCACCGATACCACGTTCTCGCTTTCCCCTATAATGCTCGATATCTCCTTAGGTGAAAGCCCTTCAACATACCTCAGCATGAGCACTTCAGAATAAAGATCGGGCAGTTCCTTGAGCACCGGTAACACCTGCCGCGCGTCAAACCGGTTCATCGCTGCCTCAAGCTCATTAGTATCTTCGTGCAAAAGAGATGCTTCCTGTTGTTGTGAATCTTCGCCTTCAAGTAACTCATCGAGCGAGGAAGTCTTTGTCTTCCGGTATTCGTCAACGATCAAATTGTGAAGCGTCCGAAAGAGAAACGCACGCATATTTTCTATCTTCCCGCCCTTTTGCACATAGCGCCACACCCGCAGAAAACACTCCTGCACAGTGTCGAGCGCGAGGTCTCGATTTGAGAGTCGGAAAAAAGAATGTCGAAAGAGCTCGTCAGTATAGAGTTCAAACGCTGTGTTTAGTTCGGAACGTATGTCCTTCATAGAGAGACGCTTCCAGAGCTGTTTTCTTTCATGTAAGGGCATTCTACCCAATTCTCTCCTACAAGAAAACCCCCCGCCTAAAGGCGGGGGGTTTTCGGAAGAGAAATTTGTTAGCGTGTCGCGTTTCGAACTACTAAAGCATCAATAGTAGTTCCGTTTGATTGCACCGAACCGAATACTCGTATGATGTCACCAATAACGAACTGGCCAAGCGTGGTCAATGTCCAATTGGACTTCAGAACCACGGTACTTGAAGCAACGGTAACTGTCCGCGTTATACCTCCAAGCAACAGAGAGAAAGTTGTCGGTAGTGTTGTCGTTGAAGATATCGACTGCAATGTTCCTTGGAATATATCGTTCGTCAACGGAATCGACTTCTCGCGAGTAACATCTCGCAGTGTCTTTGCGTTGATGGTGAACGCAGCACTTGCATCAAGTGTGCCCGCTATATTCACTACATCCCCTACCGCGACATCTGCAAGCGTAATCTTGTTTCCATTTTTCTGGGTAATTCTTGTATTGGAGTCAGTTTTTACCGTGAAAGACATCGTTGTGCCTCCCCACGTGAACGCCGTAGTTATCGTCGTACTTGCACTGCCAACCCCTGTGACCGTAGCGCCTTGCAAGGTAATAGTCCCATCATTTCTAATCTGCAAATCCTTCTGCTGCTGTATTTTCTGTATCTGCGCAATCGGATTTGATTTCTTGCCATTGTTATCATTGTGCCCATTGTCTTTCGCAAGAACCAGTGCGGGTGTTGCAACCATGGACAACGCAATCACCAACGCCACAAACGGCTCGAATATGCTCTCAATAACTTTTTTCATAGTTTTTTACTTTAATTAATGTGTAATTCCATCCCCAACACTAATGCAGACGAGACAATTCAAAGGTTCTTACCAAATACAACTAGCAAAGAAACAATTGCAGGAGTTTCCTTTTTTGTTATTATGGCGGAATGGAGGGGTGGCAGAGTGGTCTATCGTACCGCACTTGAAATGCGGCGTGGGGAAACCCACCGTGAGTTCGAATCTCACCCCCTCCGTTCGTGCAAAAAACCGCCCGCAAGGGCGTTTTTTGTTGAACGGAGGGGAGCAGGCATGTTATGCCTGCGGGTGAGATTCGAAAACCTTCTCCAGATTTTTTGGAGCTTTGCGAACAAAAAATCGGAAAGGTGTACTGGTCGAGTAGCGACCGTTTATCTCACCCCGAGCGCCACTGGTCCAAGCGAGGGCGGCCGACTTAGGAGGAGAAACTCTTTGATGTCACCTCACGACCAAAAAGTTTCGGGGGGAAAGGAATCTCACCCCAAAAATATCGGATAACTTGAATACCCAAAAAGGTGGTTACGTTATAAAATTGGGAGGTGAAAAACTTCAGTCTCAAATTTCTAGATATAATGATTGGAATCGTGTTGGGACTCGGATTTCAATGGTGGCCTAATTTACATGAACCTTGGCAATATATCGCATTCATTTTTGTCTATATAGACATTGTGGACTATTGGATGGACTATGGGCCTTCCCTTAAAAAATTCCCGCCCAAGAGGGAGATCGATGTGATGTTAGATGTTGCGATTATGTTTGCACTTTTTCTTTACATCTATACTACACAATTAAGTCTCACCTATTTCTTTGGAGCATTCATTCTTACCAGAATCCTAGATTACTTCTGGTTATTAAGTTCTAAACAAGAATACCAGCCAAGTGGCGTAGACGCGGTATACATAAATTCTTGGCTTAGATTTAATCTGATCGAAAGCGTTACTGCTGGATTTCTTTTTTGGATAGCTCTCTCATCAATTATTCCTGTACTAACTATCCTTTTAATTTTCATTGGACTGAGAGTTATTATCAGAATACTGGCAAGCTGGCAATACAAAAAAATACACTTCGTGTAAGTCTCCAAACCTCCCACAGTGGTAGAAAATTTCGATCTCATCCGACCCCATTCAAACTAATCTCAGTGTGTTAAAATACCCCTATGGAAAATGAGAAAATCAGTTGGGAGGCACCAGAATATATCTTCTACCGTCGGAGTCGAGAGTGGTATCTTTCCTTGGGCATCATTACCGCCGCATTGTTCATTGTCTCGATTCTTTTCAAAAACTATCTATTTGCAGTCGTGATACTCATTGGCGCATTTTCGATGGTGCTACATACCAAACGCCAGCCAAAAGACACGTATTACGAAATCAACCGAAGCGGTATCATACTCAACAAAACATTTTACCCGTACTCATTTCTTGAATCCTTCTGGATTGATCACACAGACCCCAACTGGAAAAAACTGTTGATTGTCTCAAAAAAAACATTTATGCCGCTCATCATTATCCCGTTTGCCGAACAAGATGCAGACGAAGTTGAGCAGTTTCTGGGAAACTATCTTGTACGGAAAGAATATTATGAGCCGCTCTCGCATCGCATTATCGAATACTTGGGATTCTAGAAACAATATGGTATTGTGCGAGGACAAAACCTCTTGTCGTTCAATGGATAGGACACTTCCCTGCGAAGGAAGAAATACAGGTTCGATTCCTGTCAAGAGGAGCGAAGCGACTCGAGAGCCCCGCACTACTGCGAGGCGTGCAGGAATCGAAAGGCTTTTCCTTATCGAGTCTGCGAGATGGAAAAGCACCTGCGACGGCAGTCGAGATTTCCTATTATTAAAATTGACTCTGTAAGGATCGAACTTCCTGTCATAACAAAAAACGCCCTCCGGCGTTTTTTGTTATTTCTTCGTTCCCTTATTCACTCGTGCCGCAACTCGTGATTTCATTCGTGCTGCAGTGTTTTTCTTGATGAATTTGGTCTTCGCCGCCTTGTCTATCGCCTGATACATTTTAGGAAGGAGTGCTTTTGCTCCAGAAACATCCCCAGCAGTCAGTGCTTTGCGCACTTGTCTTTCAAGCGAGAGGATCATTTGTTTGCGATGTACATTGAATACCTGTCGATGTTCTGCGACTCGGATTGCCTTTTTTGCCGATGACGTAATTGCCATAAGACACCTAGACTAGCACACGAATTTCTAAAACACAACTATTTGACCCACCCAAACAGAGCTTCATAATTAGTCCCGCGCGCGATATGATAAGGACATGATAGGAAGAATAAAGGGAATACTGGTGCTTGCGGAAAACGGTGAAGCGGTCATTGATGTAAATGGGGTTGGTTATATTGTACGTACCACCCGTGAGACACTACAGGAAATTTCCAAAAACAAACAAACACCTGTCACCCTATGGACATACCATGTCGTCCGAGAGGACTCATCTGATCTCTATGGATTCCCCGATCGAGAAACACTGCGATTCTTTGAAGCGCTCCTCTCGGTTTCGGGCATCGGACCAAAATCAGCAATTAATATATTAAATGTGGCACCGGTAAAAAGCATTCAGTCTGCGATTGTCTCTGGCGACCCAACACATCTAACTAAAACCACCGGCATTGGAACAAAAAAAGCTGAAAAAATCATACTCGAATTGCGCGACAAACTTGATGTCCTCGAGGGAGAACTCGATGCACATCGGGAAACCAATGACGTGATAGACGCTCTGCAAGCCCTTGGCTACTCGCGCAAGGAAGCGCAAGACGCGCTCAAAAAAGTCCCTTCGACCGGAAGTGCCGAGATCCGAATAAAAGAAGCCTTGAAACTTTTGGGTAAATAACATGGAACCCCTACTTCGCCTCGCCAAACTGCTCATACCGAAATCGCTTTTTGAATCTCTCCAGCCAACGTATCATTACCTCCTCTCCATCCTTGGCGCAATCATCTATCGCTTCCCCTCAAGACATCTTAATATTGTGGGAGTGACCGGAACCAAAGGAAAAAGTTCCGTGTGCGAACTCGCAAACGCAATTCTTGAGGAAGCGGGATTTGAAACCGCGCTTGCTTCAACTATCCGATTCAAAATCGGTTCCAAGAGCCGACCTAATATGTTCAAAATGACTATGCCAGGGCGTTTCTTTATACAGAAGTTTCTCCGTGATGCGGTAAACGCGGGCTGCCGCTGGGTTGTACTTGAAATGACAAGCCAAGGAGTTCTACAATCTCGTCACAAGTTTATTGAACTTAACGCACTGGTGTTCACCAACCTCGCCCCTGAACATATCGAATCGCACGGATCGTATGAAAAATATCTCTCTGCAAAACTTGAAATTGCACAAGCGCTCGCCGTATCGCGAAAAACTCCGAAAGCTATTATCGCCAACGCAGACGACAAAGAAGGCGCGAAATTTCTTACTGCTGCGGGCAATGCAGCCCGTTTCCCTTACTCTCTGACTGATGCTGCCCCTCATCACGCCACAGACGAAGGTGTCTCGCTCCGTTGGAGAGATTCAACTTTCTTCTCTCCTCTTAAGGGCGAGTTTAGCATGTACAACATTATCGCCGCCGCTACATTCGCGGAAAGTCAGGGAATTCCCGCCGAAACCATCAAACGAGCGATCGAGCGAGTGAGTGTTATCCGCGGACGAGGCGAGGAGGTACGCACGGGACAAACCTTCACCGTTGTCGTGGACTATGCACATACGCCCGAATCTCTGACAGAAATCTACCGTGCATACGGCTCACGCAAAAAAATCTGCGTACTGGGAAACACGGGTGGTGGACGAGACAAATGGAAACGTCCTAAAATGGCCGAGATCGCGGAGCGTGAATGTACAACAGTTATTCTCACCAACGAAGACCCTTATGATGAGGATCCCCAAACAATCGTACAGGAAATGGCACGTGGCATGAAAAAGAAAAAACCGGAAATCATCATGGATCGACGCGAAGCCATTGCAAAAGCCCTCGCACTCGCAAAAGAAACTGACGTAGTCTTAATCACCGGCAAAGGAACTGACCCGTATATCTGCGGCTCACGAGGAACAAAGACTCGTTGGAGTGATTCAGGTGTTGCTGCAGAAGAACTCGCGAAGCTTCTCAAAATTCCAAAGTAAGTGCTATTATAACGGCACAACCATATGCCCCCCTTTCAGACTCCACAACCAAACGGACACACAACACCGCCAAATCCCCACCATCCTCCAACAGGCGGGATGGATCAGCAGACAAAAAATGTTATGTTGTTTGCAATTATTTTCTCGGTACTCGCCGCGGGAGTAATTCTAGCGTTTCTCTTCCGTAACACTCTTTTTTCCTCTGAATCCGATGTACCGCAAGCGGAAAGCACCCTCTCGGAAAATTACGCTACATCAAGCAGTGAGACTGCTTCAAGCACTAACCCCGCTGCGCCTGCATCAAACACAGTGTCCACTGAACCGATAACGACGACACCGCCTGCGGAATCTTCGGGGGGTTTCTTTACTTCCCTGCTTAAATCTTTCTTTCAGCCGACTATACGGGTCCCCTCAATCTCGGTTGCAACCCAAAACAAGGGTGGTTCTGCAACAGGAGGTAGCTCAGCAGCTGGAGGTAAAAGTAGCCAACCGTATGTAAGCACATCAACACCTCCTGCTCCTAACACGGAACCTACTGCAGAAGAACAGCAGACTGCGTACCTTAAAATGCTTGAGGGAATATACGGGGAAACCAAAGCAACTGATGCGCAACTGAAAGTAATTCAGCTCACCTTAATTTCATCTCCTCTGCGCGGAAAACTTTGGATCAGCGGAGTTGTCCGATCCACAGATGCAAACAAAGAATATATTACTATCGCGACATCAAAGGATCTCCAAAAAGAAACCACTATCACCGGAATGACCGTAAAAAGTGTCGAGAGTGGCCAAGTGGCGCAGATTGGAGAAGGGGTAAACACATTTATATCAAACAGTGCAAATACACCTAGTGAGATAAAAATATATCCCAATCAAAAAGTATTGGTTACAACCGGCCGATCACCTCTTGGATATTCATTCCGACTCAATAAATGCACCGGCTACTTCAGCCAGTTCCAAACGTTCGCCCCCGCACTACCCCAAATCTGTCCTCGGTTAAAAAACGAAGCCCAGCCACAAGCCCCCAATCGCCTGCCGGATGCCTGTCTCGATTATATTGATAGCTTTGCAACTTGCAAAATAATTACTGAATTGCCTAAAACGGTCACCGACAAACTTAATTCTGAAGAAGAGTATCGCTGCCTAACGTTTATACAAAAAAATACAGGGTACCAAAACTGTACTGATCTCCACAAATACGACTCTGACTTTTACGGCACCGAGTGGCGCACCTATCTTAATCACTCAAATCCCATTTGGAAAAAATCCCGCGAAACTATTTGGCTCTTGGACCAAAGTGGTAGATTTATTTCCCAATACAGCTACTAACGATCGAACAGGCGGTAAAGGACAATCCCTGCAGCCACAGAAACGTTAAGTGATTCTTTTTCTCCATACATGGGAACCTCAATTATTGAGTCCGCAAGAGAAATAACGGAAGCAGGCAATCCTTTGGGCTCATTTCCTAAAATAAACACGGTCTTATCTTTAGACACTTTTACTTTTTTGTAATCAACAGCTCCGCGCGCCTGCTCGACCGCAATCAGACGGTAACCTAATTTTTTTAGTGCCCGCAATCGGATAAGCGCCTGCGGCGCTGATTCCCATACAATACTCTTTTCAGACCCGAGCGACTGTTTTATGAAGTCCTGTCGCGGCCGCCCAAACCGATCAATTGGTGACGGCGTGTAGCCTCCGAATATCACTGTCGATGCGCCAATTCCATCTGCAGTACGCATAATGGCCCCTGCGTTATGCACGCTCCGTATGTTATAGAGAAACACAACGGGACCGGTTGGTTTTTTGTTTTTGGTCATTATTGCTATACTATTCCTATGCTTGCTATTTTTCCAGACCTCTTAACCTACGGCCTATTGGGCCCCTTACTGATACGACTCACCCTCGGTCTACTTTTTATAGACATGGGGTATTTTGAATTGACTCGAGAACAAAAGAGGTGGCGCGCCGTATTTGAAACACTTCGACTCAAACCAGTGGCAATGTGGTCAAAAGGATTTGGAATTTTGCAGATTGTCGGAGGAATTCTATTGATTGCAGGGATGTTTACCCAAGTTGCCGCTCTCTTCTTCGCTATCATCAGCCTTGCTGAAATCTTCATCGAATACCGCGAACCAGCAATTCTCAAACGCAACATTGTTTTCTATCTTCTTATATTTGTCATGTCGCTCTCTCTCCTCTTCTCGGGAGCTGGTTTCTACGCATTTGATTTGCCTCTGTAAGAGGTATCGAACGGATCGATCCTTACAGCAGGTCGGTCAAAGATAATTTCCTCGTCGCCACTCGGAAATTTCTTCGACCCCGACTCACAGTCGCTCGGCAACCTCGCGACATGTTCCGTCTTTCGACCCCTGACGAAAGCAAATAAATTTGCTTTCTCTGGGTGAATTCCTCCGCTTCGCATCGTAATCCGCCCAGCAGGGATCGAACCTGCGACCTTCTCCTTAAAAGGGAGCTGCTCTACCAGCTGAGCTATGGGCGGATGCAGACGTTATAACATAATTTGAGACAGCACTCAAAGCCTAACTATCCTTTAAATAGAAAGCGCGAGTCGTTCAAGTGCAACCGGAAAATCATTTATCCCCCGATGTGCATCATGATATGCACACAATAGTTTCCTTGATAAATTCACGAGCTCGTCAGTAGAATAGTTTCTGGAAAACTGTTTTGATTTTGTATATACAAACGGTTTGAGCCCCGCATCAGCGGCACTGTCGGTAAAAGACGCAGAAAGCATAGATTTTACTTGCCAAAAAAGCATTCCGTTTATCTCCTCCGCGCTTGCGCCCCGATCAAACTGCTCAACCAAAAGTGTCCACAATCCTTTTCTGTCCCGCTTTCCGAGCGCATCCGCAAGTGCAAATACATTTCCCTCTGTATTCCCCCACTTATTCCCTACACTTAGTAAGTCAAATTTAATAACTTCTTTTGAGTGCTTCTCAATTTTTTTAAGTGAAACGCTATCGCACGTGCGCTCAAGAAATACAAACCCGTTTTCAGAACAGCCGATTTCTTTTGCGTGAGAAATAATCCACTCCTTCCCCTCCTTGTTTTCAAACACTCCGTCGACAAAAACGACAGATTTCTGATCAAACAACCCTTGCCCACCAATTAACTGCTCAAATGAAACGCTGTCCCATTTGTCTGCAGTCATCCGAAAATATTCCGCATCGGGACGCTTCTTTCGCATCGCGCCAATTACCCCACGCGCTCGTGCGCGTGATTTGTCGATATCAGTTCCATAGAAGAAATAAAGCATGAATATAGGTTTTCGAATAATGAATATCGGAGAAAAGGTGTCTTCCCATTATTCCATATTCATCATTCAACATTCAATCTTTCCATCTCCGCCCAGTTGTCCCCCACCGATACATCAGCAACACACACCACTCCTTTTGTTTCTTTTGAACTTACCCCTGTTTCCATAATTTTCTTTAACTCCGGCGCAACTTCTTTCACTAACCCTTCTTCAATTTCAAACACAAGTTCATCATGCACCTGCAAAATCATCTTAACCCTATCTCCATATTTTTTATCCGCAAGATAGGCATCGATTCGCACCGTCGCAAGTTTTATAATATCCGCGCCAGTACCCTGAATCGGGGCATTTGAGGCCTGCCGCTCTGCCCCTGCACGCACAAAAGGCAACTTTGACTTGAGTCCCTCAAAATATCGCCGGCGGCCGAACAAGGTTTCCGTAAATCCTTTTTTATACGCGTCCTGTTTTACTTGTTCAAGATATTTGGCGAGCGTGCTAAACCTTTCAAAATAATTGTTATAAAACTGTTGGGCTTCAGTGCGATCTGTCCCCAATTGAACGCGCAAAGCATTCACCCCCATGCCATAGATAATGCCGAAGTTGATCACTTTCGCACGACGGCGCATTTCATAATCAACCTTCTCAACTGGGACGCCAAAAACTTCCGATGCCACAGCCGAGTGGACATCTTCACCCTTTTTAAAAATCTCAAGCAACTTCTCATCCCCAGAAAGAAATGCGGCGATGCGAAGTTCGATTTGCGAGTAATCACAGGCAACCAGTTTATGCTTCTTTTCTGCAACAAACGCCCGTCGAATATCTTTACCTTTCTCACTTTTATGCGGGATATTCTGGAGTCCAGGATCGCGCGAGGCCATACGACCTGTTGCCGCGCCAATCTGGATAAAATGTGTGTGCAGTCTCCCGTCCGGAGCTATAAGCGCAGGGATATTATCGATATACGTAGACAACAATTTCTGCAACTCACGATATGACAAGATCTCGGCAATGATCGGGTGTAATTCGCGCAATTTTTCCAATTCTGATTCTTTAGTGGAGAGCGCTCCGGTCCCCGTACGTTTCTGATATTTTGCCTTAAGTCCCATTTTATTAAACAAAATTTCTCCGAGTTGTTTAGGAGAATTGACATTGAATTCTTCGCCTGACTGTTTCCAAATAGATTTTTCGAGCGCAGACAGCTTTTTGTGATATTCCACAGACAATTTTTTCAAATGACTTGTATCAACTTTCACTCCCCACGCCTCCATGCGGGAGAGCACCGGTATCAGCGGTTTCTCAATCGTCGTAAATACTCTTTCAAGCCCTTTCTTCTCTATGTCAGCAAGAATTGTTTTTTGCGCATCAGCAAATGAACCGTCTTTTGCAAACCGCAAAATATCTTCTGGTGTTGGGTCAGAGATAGTCGAGTTCAAGAGCGAAACCGCAATCAATAATTCTTTTTCTTCTGCAGGAGGAAGAGAGACTGGTGTTATTGCGGTAGGTTCAACCACCTCGCTTACTTTTTCATCGGTCGAAACTCCCCCGCGCACTTTATCAAGTGTTTCCTTTGCCCGTGCGCCAAGCGTCCGAAATTCAAGCTCGCTAAAGAGCGCGAGAATTTTAGAGAGCTCAACCGTATCAACCCATACCGCTTTCGGCAGATGAAATTCAATAGGAGCATCGCGCCGTATAGTCGCCAATTCTTTGGAAAATAGCGCTTCTTCCTCGTGTTCAGTAAGTAATCTGACTATTCGTTCCTTAATACCGGCTTTTGCAAATGCTTCGGGGGTTTTCTTCAGAGTTTTATAAATTGATTCAATAGAACCAAAGTTGGTAATGAGTGTGGTAGCAGTCTTGTCACCAATCCCCGGAACACCTCCAATATTATCTGACGGATCGCCATTTAGACCTTTATAGTCAGGCAACAGTTCTGGTCCGAATCCAAAGCGTTCTCGCACCCGCATCTCGTCGTATAAAATAGTGTCGTTAATCCCCTTTTTAAGCGTATACACTTGCACCTGTTTTTTGCTCACCAACTGCAGTGTATCCATATCGCCCGAAGCAATCACAATTTCAATATCTGAATTTTTCTTTAACTTTTCGACAACAGTCCCTAAAATATCGTCGGCTTCAAACCCAACACAGTCATAAATTGGAATGCCAAACGCCGTAAACACATCTCGTGATCTTTTGAGTTGAATTACTAAATTTTCATCTGCTTTTACCCTCCCCGCCTTATAACCTGCAAACGCCTCATGTCGAAACGTAGGCTTCGGCAAATCATATGCCGCTACCAGATAATCTGGTTTGAGTTCAGCAATAATTTTAAGGAGCATAGTCGAAAGACCGTATATGCCTCCAGTTGGCTCGCCTTTACTTGAAACAAAATCAGGCAACGCATGATATGCCCGATGTATAATCGCGTGCGCATCAAATACGATCAAACGCTCTTTCTTGTCTTTCACTGTCATAAAGATATTCTAGCATTTTCATAAAGAAGCAGCTGAGAATTCGCGAGTGGAATCGTCTACGAATTTACAGCAGATTTTTATTGCACCAGCAGGAAGCAAATCTTTAACTCGGTCTGCCCATTCAAGTGCAATCAAATTTTTAGGGTCAGCAATCAACTCGTTCCATCCAAGATGCACCAGCTCATCGGCGTGCTCCAATCGATATGCATCAATATGAATCAGTTTGGCAAAAGGTTTGTACGATATATCGTACAGTTTCATAATTACAAATGTCGGGCTCTGCATGGTTTCAATAACCCCAAGCAATTTTCCTATCTCCTGCACAAGTGTTGTTTTGCCCGAACCCAAGTCGCCATACAATGCGAGTACGATTGCACCTTTTCTTGATTTCTTTTGCACCTCTGCCAAAACAAGCTGGGCAAAATCTTGCGTATCTTTAATTGAATGACTGACGAACTTTTTCATAAACGGATTGTAACGCGAGAGAAGAAAATACAAAAGGGCGCCTGCGTAAACGCGGGCGCCCTTGAAACTTCTCACTCATCACCATCACCGGCCGCGGGGGACAAACTGTCCTCCCCCGCCACTTCGGCCACTGTGTCCACCGCTGTTGTGGTGTCCACCACCTTGATTCACCGTCTTGTAGACGGTTTTGTGAACCACGGTAGCGGGGCGGTAACCACTCCCAAACCCGAAGTTTAATCCAACTCCGACCCGAACTGGGGGCGGATAGTACCCCCCATCGTAGAACGGGGAGTTGTAAATGCTGCGCGCGGAGTACGCCTGCGGGACAAACACCATTTGTGGTGGCCGCTCAACGTAAACCGGCTGCTGAACCACGACTGGCGCCGGCGCGTACACCGGTTGCTGCACAACTTGTTGTTGCTGTTGCGACGCCCAGTAGGTGGAATCCTGCACGGCCTGTGGGGCCGGATCAGGATCCACTGGTTGCGGGTTGCGCAAATTAGCAATCTCCGCTTCCAGTTTCGCCTGCTTCAGTTCCTCGGCCATCAGCGCAGTTTTCTGCTGCGCTTCCCGAACCGCGTCCGGAATGGAATTGGTCGGAGCAGGTGCAGGGCGGTACTTAGCGATCTCCGCCTGCAACCGCGCCTGATGAACTTGCTCTGCCAAGACAGCGTTGCGAATTCTTGCAACCTCGAGCGGGTCAGGAACGACCGCCGGATTCGTGGGGGCAACGACGACAGTCGGAGACGTGTTGGTCGGCGCCACTGTGGCCACAGGGGCGTTGGTGGGAGCCGTAACCGTCGCAACCGACGTGTTCGTAGGCGCCACGGCAGGGGTGTTGGTTTGTGCGATGACTTCGATAGTTATCGCGGTGATGAGACAAAGAACCGTCAGTATCGTTTTCATAGGATGTTCGGTCAGGATAGTTTGAGGTTAGGCTGCATTCACATATAATTATAGCATATCAAGACTTAAGAGTCAATACCCTCCGAGGTTAAAAAGGGGCTTTTGTTGAGCCCTAAAACGGGCTATCATATAGCATATGGTTCAATTTGATGATGAAAAACAGAAGGTAGCTCTTGATGCCTTACGAGAGCACGATGAGGAAGAATTCCTAAGCAAAGCGGCACAAAACCGTGGAATTCAGTACGTAAACCTTGCACAATCAGCTGTTGATCTCGATGCACTTCGGCTAGTCAGCGAAACTGACGCACGGAAAGCAGGTGTGGTTGCATTTCAGATGATGGATAAAAAAATAGACGTTGCAGTTCTTAACCCTGACGAAAACGCTACGAAAATAATCCTTGATTCCCTCTCCGCACAAGGTTTCATCATTTCTCTCTTTTTGGTATCACATAAAAGTTTAGGGCGAGTGCTCGAGAGATACAAAGAGTTGTCTGCATCAGTTGCAACAAAGACTGGTTCCTTTGAAATCTTGGATGACCAGATCGAAACGGTACTGCAAAAAATCAAAACCACCAAAGACATACAAAAAGAAATAAGCGATGTCACACAAGTGCAAGGAGTAAGCACCACTCGAGTACTTGAAGTGCTTCTTGGAGGAGCACTCGCGATCAAAGCCTCTGACATTCATATTGAACCCGCTGAAAATACCATTCGTCTGCGTTTTCGGCTCGATGGTCTGCTAAATGAAATCATGGAAATACCGCGAGAACTGTATAACTATCTTCTTTCGCGCATCAAACTGATTTCGGGTCTACATCTCAACGTTAAAGATAAAGCTCAAGACGGACACTTCAGCATCCACGCAAAAAAATCCGAGATTGAAATTCGCACCTCTACCCTCCCCGGAACGTATGGCGAATCTATCGTGTTGTGTGTGCTTGACCCAGACATGATATCAATCACGATGGAACAACTCGGGCTTGAGCCTCACCTACAGGAAATTCTTGAGCACACCATCACGAAACCAAACGGGTTGCTACTAACGACAGGGCCTACTGGATCAGGGAAAACCACTACACTGTATGCGTTTCTCCGAAAAGTCTACACGGATAAAATAAAGATCATCACCATTGAAGACCCTGTTGAATATCATCTCGACGGTATCGTCCAAACACAGATAAATCCCGCGCGTGGTTACTCGTTCACCGAGGGCCTGCGCTCTGCACTTCGGCAAGACCCAGACATCATTATGGTCGGTGAAATTCGCGACAATGAGGCAGCCGATATCGCGATAAACGCGGCACTCACCGGACATTTGGTGTTCTCCACACTCCACACCAATAACGCCGCAGGTACCTTCCCGCGACTTTTATCTTTCGGAGTAAACCCCAAAGTTTTGAGTTCAAGCGTGACGGTTGCCATGGCACAACGACTCGTCCGCAAATTATGTGATCAATGCAAAAAACAAATTCCCCTATCGCCTGCAGACAGAAAAATAGTCGACACAGTCATGAGATCCGTGTCGCAAACTGAATATATTTCTCTACCGCGCGAGAAAATCTATACCGCGGTGGGGTGCGATAAATGCAACGGGACTGGATATCGCGGCAGAATCGGCATATTTGAAGCCATTGTTATGGATAAGGGTATCGAAAAAGCGGTACTTAACAATCCAAGCGAGCGTGAAATACAGGAAGCGGCACGCAATCAAAAATTATTGAATATGCAACAAGATGGTGTAGTAAAAATACTAAAAGGAATCACTTCAATTGACGAATTGTCACGCGTGATTGACTTACAAGCAGAAGTGTAACGACGTAAGAACCGGTTGACGAGAGAGAGCCTAGAGTGATGCAGTGCAAAACACTATTGCTTTCTTGCGCAACAGATTTATAGTCAGGAGAGAAGAGTTCCAAAGTATAAATCTCTAAGCAATGCTTTTGATAACGAGGTATCGAAAGCGAGGCAAATCGTCCGAGGAACGCTCCAGTACGTTTGCCGAGGCAAACGACCAGTACGCCCTTGATGAGATGTCAAAAGGTGGGACACCCTATTGCTTAGAGATTTATGCCTTGGAATATACAGAGGAACCAAATCAAACACCGGAAAACCGGTGATATGTCAGACAAAAATAAACTATATCGCTAATTTCGAAGCTGACAGAAGCTTAGCACGAAACATAAAAGATGTCAAGAACCACCCCTAACACCACCCCGCTAGCAAAAGAAGATGCTTTTCTCGATCAAGCATTGCGCCCAACGCGCTGGGAGGAGTATATCGGACAGGAAAACATAAAAGAGAATTTGAAAATCCTCTTAGGAGCAGCCAAAGAGCGTTCTCACCCCCCAGAACACATTCTTTTTTACGGCCCCCCAGGGCTTGGTAAGACCACGCTCGCATATTTGATCGCCCATGAGACGGGAAAGCAAATAAAAGTAACTTCCGGACCTGCAATTGAGAAGGTCGGAGACCTCGCATCCATTATCACCAATCTGACCGCAGGCGACATCTTGTTCATTGATGAGATACATCGGCTGAATAAGTCGATTGAAGAGGTCCTCTACCCCGCCATGGAGTCAGGCGTACTTAATATCATTTTAGGCAAAGGTCCTTCAGCGCGGACCATTCAACTTGAACTTCCCCCATTTACATTAATTGCCGCGACTACGCGCATTGCACTCGTGTCGGCTCCCTTGCGCAGCCGTTTTTCTGGCGGAGTATTCCGTCTTGATTTCTACACCGAGAAAGAAATCGGCGAGATTATCCGCCGGTCAGCTCTTATTCTGGGCATCAAGGCACCGGCTGAAGCAATTGCTGAAATTGCAAAACGAAGCCGATTCACCCCCCGCACGGCAAACTACCTTCTGAAACGCTGTCGCGACTTTGCTCAAATGAAACGAAAAGATTTGGCGATGGAACTTGTTGCCGAAGCCCTGCAACTTCTCGGCATTGATGAGGCAGGTCTTGCCGACACCGACCGCAAGCTTCTCGACACCATTATCACAAAATTTAACGGTGGGCCGGTGGGACTCGGCACTATTGCGGCCGCACTTGCCGAAGAAGAAGCTACTATTGAAGAGTATACTGAACCCTATCTCATCCAACTCGGATTTCTGGAACGGACTCCTCGCGGCCGCGCAACCACGGAACGGGCATATAAGCATTTAGGAAAGAAAAATAAAAATACGTTACTATAAAAACATGTCGGGACATAACAAGTGGTCACAAATAAAACATCAGAAGGGGAAAACTGATGCAAAAAAGAGTCAGGTGTTTGGCAAACTTGCAAAACTCATTACTGATGAAGCACGTAAAGCAAACGGCAATCGCGATGCAGCCGGCTTAAAATCGGCAATAGAACGGGCGCGGGCGCAAAATATGCCAACAGACAATATCGAGCGCGCCATTCAGAAAGCAGTCGGAGGCGGAGCTGGGGCCATGGAAACTATCGTGTATGAGGCGTATGGCCCCGGAGGATGCGCACTGATGATCGAGGTGCTTACCGGAAACCGCAACAAAGCGGCACAGGAAATTAAATTCCTTCTTTCAGAACAAGGAGTAGCGCTTGCAAGTATCGGGAGCGCCGCATGGGCGTTCAAAAAGACACATGAAGGATTCACCGCAGAAACAACTGTCCCCCTTACTGACGAAGATGTTGTTCTCCTCGAAAAGCTAGTAGACGCACTTGAGAACCATGAAGATGTCCAAGCCGTCTACACGAATGCGGAATAACCCGAGTCCCTACCGAGTACTCGGGATTGACCCCGGATACGGGAGACTCGGCATCGCCGTAATAGAAAAAATCGATGGGAAAGAAAAACTTATCTTCTCCGAGTGTTTTGAGACTGATTCAAAAAAGGAAAAACCAGAGCGATTGGGGGAAATTAGAGTGCATCTTGATGCGATTATCAAAACGTACACTCCATCAACACTTGCAGTCGAAACTCTCTTTTTCAGTAAAAATAAAAAAACCGCACTCTCGGTAGCAGAAGCGCGTGGGGTGGTGACTAGTTGCGCAAGTGCTGCAGGTCTCTCGGTATTTGAATACCACCCGAGTGATATAAAAATTGCGGTTGCAGGGTATGGTGGAGCGGACAAACAGCAGGTGCAAACCATGGTTCAAAAATTATTGAAGTTTGCAAAAATCGTACGACTTGATGATGAATATGATGCGATAGCCGTTGCGCTTACCCATCTTGCAACATATCGGAGAGTATAAAGAGGTTACTGTACCAAAATGGCGATAAACCGATGTTTACCCACACGTACATTGATTGAGTGTTGTATGACAAATCTCTCGTCAGTAATTGCTTCACCACCGACAAGCGAGAGAGCACCGGAAGCCACCAATCGTTTAAATTCGCTCTTAGAAGGAACCAGACCTGCAGTCAGGAGTGCATCAACCAAGAGAGAGTCCTTTGCAACAGAAGCGCGAGGAGCATCAATAGGCATTTCACCTTTACGGAAGGTTTTTTCAAAATTTTCCTCGGCTGTATTTGCGACAGAAGCACCGTGATACAGAGCTACGATCTCTTTTGCGAGACGTAGTTTTGCATCTCGTGGGTTCATCCCTTGTTCAAGTTTTCTCTTTAAATCCGCAATTTCACCGAGAGCCACGCCGGTACAGAGCTCAAACCCCAGAATAATCAGTGCGTCATCCCAACTCATTATCTTCCCCAACATTTGATCAGCATCTTCGTTAAGAGCCACCATATTCCCTTCCGTTTTCCCCATCTTCTTTCCAGAAGAGTCCGTGAGCAATTTAGTCGCTAAAACAAACTTTTCTTTATTTTTAATTTTTTTCATGAGGTCACGCCCAACAAGCATGTTGAACACCTGATCATTCCCGCCAACTTCCCCATCAACATCCATTGCTACCGAATCATACCCTTGAAGAACGGGGTACATAAACTCGTGTAAGAATAAATCCTTGTCATCTGCTATTCTCTTCTGGAACATGTCTCGTTTGATTGTTTGCGCGTAGGTAATCATGGAAAACAATTTTGACAAATCCGACATCGACATTTTCGCAAGCCATTTTGAGTTGTATTTGAGAACCGCCTTGTTTGCGCCATGAAAATCTAGTAGGTGCGCCGCCTGTTGTTTATAGAGTCTCGCGTTTTGAATAACTTCTTTTGTGCTTAGAGAAACACGTGCCGCTGTCTTGTCGGTCGGATCACCTATCGTTGCAGTAAAATCTCCAATCAAAAGAATTACTTCGTGTCCGAGTGCTTGAAATTGTGAAAGCTTGCGTAACGTAATAGCGTGGCCCAAATGCAGAGTGCTTCCTGTTGGATCAATACCAAGATATACGGTAAGTCTTTCGCCACTTTGCAGTCTCTGTTCAAGGAGTTCCTTTGAGGGATAAACCGATGAGACGCCACGCTCTAACAGCTCACGCACCTTTTCTTTGTCTCTAGATACGGGTTTTTTAAAACCAAACATAGAATTACTTTACCATACTTCCATTTGGTTTTCCTCTCTGCTGAAAAAATATGGTATATTCAAAGTTACCCTCATTATGCACAGAAAAAAGAGACGTCCACATCCTCTCACCCACACCCTCATGCTTGTTGTAGCTCTTGGGTTTGTGTTGAGTGGAATATTTATCCTCTGGATATCAAGCTTCAAAATGCCTGACTTGAGCGGGCTTGAGCAACGCAAAATCAGCCAATCAACAAAAATCTTTGACCGCACCGGACAGGTGCTTCTCTATGACGTACACCAAGATGTCCGCAGGACGATCGTCAGTTTTGATCAAATCAGTCGGAACATCAAAAACGCAGCGGTAGCGATAGAAGATGCTGAATTTTACCAACATAAGGGTATTAAATTATCGTCTTTCATCCGCGCAGTTCTCACTAACATCGGCACCTTTTCTTTCAGCCAAGGAGGATCGACTATCACCCAGCAAGTAGTAAAAAACATCATCCTTACGAAAGAAAAAAGTATCTCAAGAAAATTGAAAGAGTGGGTGCTATCCGTCAAATTAGAGCAGCTGATAAGCAAGGAAGAAATTCTCACTCTATATTTGAATGAGTCTCCTTATGGAGGAAACATGTACGGGATACAAGAAGCATCTCAAAGTTATTTTGGTAAAAATGCAGCAGATGTCACCCTTGCCGAATCTGCGTATCTAGCAGCAATACCTAATGCCCCCACTTATTATTCACCGTACGGAACCCATCTGGATAAATTGGAGGAAAGAAAGAACCTAGTTTTGGCGCGGATGCTAGAAAATAAATTCATAACCCAAGAAGAATACGACACCGCAAAGCAAGAAAAAGTCGCATTCAAACCACAAGCGCAAACTGGGATCTACGCCCCTCATTTTGTGCTATACGTAAAAGAATATCTTGAATCAAAATATGGGCCTCGGGCTATCAGCGATGGGGGCATGAAGGTTATCACTACATTGGATTATCAAATGCAGGAGAAAGCCGAAGAAATCGCCAGACGGCATGCAGAAGAAAATGAAAAAAAATTCAACGCAGAAAATGCTGGTTTAATCGCGATTGATATAAAAACCGGACAGATATTGTCTATGGTTGGCTCGCGCAATTACTTCGACAAAGAAATAGATGGAAATTACAACGTGACGCTCGCAAAACGCCAGCCAGGGTCTTCCTTTAAGCCCTTCGTATATGCAACCGCATTCAAAAAGGGTTACACACCAGAAACAACACTCTTCAATCTGCGAACCGAATTTTCAACTTACTGCAACCCTGATGGAACCCCAATAAACTCGTCTGATGAAGATAAGTGTTATATGCCTGAAAATTATGATGGCAGATACGAAGGCCCGATGACACTTCGAAATGCATTGGCACAGTCGGTAAACATAATTGCTATTAAAGTGCTGTACCTTGCAGGCATACGTGACTCTCTCCAAACCGCACGCGATCTTGGCATCACCACACTGGGCGATATAAATCAGTATGGATTAACTCTGGTGCTCGGAGGTGGCGAAGTAACCCTACTTGAAATGACCAGTGCGTATGCGACCTTGGCAAACGGAGGAGTGCGTAATCCTCATACAGCAATTATTGAAATTACCGATCAAAATGGTAATGTGCTTGAAAAATATGATCCCCACCCAACAACGATTCTCCCTAAAAAAGTAACTTTGGAGATATCCGACATATTGTCAGATGAAAAGGCACGCGCTCCTGAATTTGGAAGTCATTCACTTCTCTATTTCCCAGAAAGGGAGGTCGCCGTCAAAACAGGCACAACAAATGACTATCGAGATGCATGGATTGTTGGGTACACTCCTTCTGTCGCGGTTGGTGCGTGGGCAGGAAACAATGACAACAGTTCTATGGAGAAAAAAATTGCAGGGTTTATTATCGCTCCCTTGTGGCATGAATTTATGGACACCGTACTTGCAAGCTCTTCCCCAAACGAACGTTTCGAACGCCCCGAGGAAACTGACATGACAAACCTCAAACCTGTACTACGAGGTCTTTGGCAGGGGAATATCGCTTACACAATCGATCGTATGTCCGGTAAACTTGCTACCTCTTTCACCCCACCGGAAACTCGAGTGGAGAAAGTGGTACAAGATGTACACTCAATACTATATTGGGTAGACAAAAATAACCCTCTGGGTCCGTCACCAGAACATCCAGAGAATGATTCTCAATTCCCATACTGGGAATACGCTGTCCAAAAATGGGTTGCACAGCAAAATCTTGTGGCAGAAACCCCTGCGGTTATTCCAACAGCGACCGATGATATCCACACCCCTTCCCTATCTCCCCAACTAAACATAAGTGGGATTGACCAAAACACTTTATACCAAGTAAATTCTTCTCTCTACGTTTCAGTTGTTGGGTTTGGGAAATATCCCCTCACTAAAGTGGATTTCTTCCTCAACGACCAGTTTATCGGATCAAGCAGCCACGCTCCGTTTGGCATTACTTTCACCCCGAACTCCATTGGGCAAGTAAACGACATAAACACCCTGAAGGTTGTTGGGTACGACTCGGTATTTAATAAAAGCGAGGCTGTGGTTGGACTCCGTCTTTTGTTTGAAAACCAATAGTATTTAACGGATATCACTGATCACCTTACTCCCAACCTCTTTGTGTATCAAAGAGAGAAGTTTCTCTTTTTTTAGGAGCAATTCGACTTTTATCGTGGGGTGTACTGAAAAAATCGCCACGGTGTTTTTTATAGTGACCGCCGACATTGATATGGGTATATTAAGCACCTCCGAAGCCAGACGAGAGATCGTTTCTCGTGACGCAACTGATCCTGACAACAGTTTTTTAAACCGCTCTAAAAGTGGATTTATGTCTTTCCACTCCATACTTATTTGTTCATTGGCATCACCAAGTAAGTGAAGGAACTGTCCCCCGCACTCCGAATCACGAGTGGTTTGTGTGGTCCGTTAAAATTAAGAGAGACGCTGTCTCCTGAAATAGATTGGAAGCAATCCATAATATACCGATGGTTGAAACTTACTGAAATCTCCTCACCCTTTACCACAGCATCAAGCCGCATGACATTTTTCCCCACATGCCCACTTTCAGAACTCAACTCACATAGTTTTTTATTCGGTGTAATATGAAAAGAAATTTCATGAAAAGTTCCTGAAAAAATATTCGCCAGTTTAAGTGCAGAAACCAAGTCTTGTTTTAAAACAATTCCTTCTGTTGTTGCTCCTTTAGGGATAATCTGCTGATAATCTGGGAAGTTACCTTCAACAACTCTCGAAACCACACAAAAACCACCCCCAAGTAGAACAATTTGGTTTTTATGAATTGAGAGTTCTATTTCCCCACGATATCCCTCAAATATTTTTGTTATATCGGCAACATTTTTAAAAGGGAGTAGGATATTATCAAACAAAACCCCCTTCTTCATTGGAATCTTTTTTTCAGCTAAACGAAAAGAATCTGTGGCAACAAAAACAAGATCTTTATGATCTCCTCGCACCACAACACTAGACAGTTCAGGTTTCATTGAAGATGTCGCTGAACTATACGCAACCAACTGAAGTCCTTTTATTAAATCCGCTCCCAACAACACCACACGAGCTCCTTCTTTTGATATTGGTATTGTTGGAAAATCATCAGTAGGAAGGGTTTTAATGTTTGTTTTTGTGTGTTTGGTTGAAACAACAAAATTAGTGTCTATAAGTTCAAAAACAACATTACTATCTTCAGGAAGTTGTGATAAAACACCTGCAAAAACAACAGCGGGGACTGCCACACGACCCTCAACAGACACACGAACTGGTAATTTTACCACTACCCCTAAATCAAGATTTGTAACACTAACAGAAAGTTCACCACCAATAGCTTCAAGTAAAAAACAATTCAATATCGGAAGATGTTGATTTTTTCCAGCGATACGTTCAATTTTTGAAATCACTCCAGAAATTTTTGTTTTTACACACTCGACTTTCATGTTTTTTATTTAAAAGATTATTACTATGATTATAACTGTTGATATGTGTATAGGTTTTAAAAAACCTTAAAATAAGCCGTTTTTGTGTTATTAAAATTCACGTTAGATTGGGGATAATTTTTTAAAACCCTTTACTGTCTGTGGAGTATTTTTGGATTTTTGTTTATTTTACTCTTATACACACAAACAACTCACATATTATTAACAAGTTATATCATTGCTCGAAGTTGGTTGATCTCTTGGGAAAGGGTTGGGTTGGTTTTTAATTCACCTTTTATTTTTTCACAAGAGTGAATAACTGTGGTGTGGTCTCTACCCCCCAGTTTTTGCCCAATAGAAGGAAAAGAGATATTAAAATCTTCCCGCAGAAGGTACATAATAAGTTGTCGTGGGCGCACAACCTCCTTTCGGCGAGTTTTCTCATACACACTGGCTTCTTCAATGTTGTAGAAATTCGCGACTAGTTTTACCAAATCCTGTGTTGAGATGTTTTTCTTCGGTTTACTTGAATTTTTAAGAAGGTTTTTAATTTCAAGAAGACCCAACTCCCTCCCTTTCAATTGGGCTTGGCAGACAATGGTATTGATAATACCTTCAAGCTCTCTGATGTTTCCATCAAGACTTGTTGCGATGTACTCGATTACCCCTGCTTCTGAATTATAATTTTGTTGTGCGAGTTTTGTTCGGATAATGGCTTGTCGAGACTCATGATCAGGTTGAGGTATGTCAACCAACATTCCGGCAGAAAACCTTGATTTCAAGCGTTCTTCAAGGTTAGGGATAAAGTTAGGGTGTTTATCAGAGGAGAAAACAATTTGTTTATTGTTTTCATAGAGGTTGTTAAACAAATGAAACAACTCTTCTTGAGTTTTTTCTTTATTAGACAAAAACTGTATATCATCCATGATAAACACATCATACCTACGGTACTTTTCTTTGAACTGACTGACTTTCTGTGTTTGTATGGAACTAACCAAATCCGAAGTGAAGCGTTCTGAACTCGTGTAATATACCTTTTTATCTGGGTAAGCATTTTTAATATGATTTCCTACTGACTGGATGAGGTGTGTTTTTCCGTGCCCTGTACCTCCATAGACAAAGAGAGGGTTATATACAGACCCCGGTTTTTTAATAATTGCTTGTGCGGCCGCATGGGCAAGCTCATTAAATGGTCCAATGATCAACGAATCAAATGTATAACGAGGATTGAGATTATCCTCCCTATCTATGTAATATTCTTGCAACGGTAATTCCTTGTTCATTTGAGGAAGTTCGCCCGCAAGAATTCCCTCGGTTCTCCCTGTTTTGACACTTCTTCCATCAGTGGAGATGAGATATTCGATTCCTCGGATATAGTCTCCGAAGTTACGCAGAATTCTTAAAATAGACTTATGGTATTTGTTAGCCAGCCAGTCCTTTACAAAGGTATTAGGGACTCCTATATATACAACGCCGTCTTGTTGTTTGACCACATGAGTGTCTTTGAACCAAGTAGAGAAATTTGCTCTAGAGACACTTAATTCCATTTCAGCTAAGACACCTTCCCACAGTTTTTTGTTTTCTATAATTGGGGGCATAAATTAGTTTTGTTGCACCATTATATACTGCTTGGATAGTTAGCAAACTTGTCTAACAACAATGAATGTGTTCGTAAGTTGTTTATAGTATGTGGATAGTGTTTTTTAGTGGAAAAACAGGATATGGTTGCCAAAGGTTATTTTTTTGCTATACTCCTTTTTATGTCTGTAACCTATCAACCAAAGAAAAGAAAGCGAGCAAGAACCCATGGATTCTTAACTCGAACTAAATCCTCTAACGGAAGGAGAGTTTTGCGTAATCGCCGCAGAGTTGGCCGAGCTAAGCTTGCTTTGTAGGTATGCTTAGGCGCACCAAGCGTCTGGATCGGAGCCGTTTTCAAATAGTACGACGGTCTTCCTTAGTTGTTACTAATAATGGCCTATCTATGAGGTTTTCTCGATCCTCTGCTGGAGGCCGTTTCTCTGTAGTCATTCCAAGTGTTGCAGCCCCCCTAGCTGTTTCCCGTAATACTCTTCGGAGGCGGATATATGAGATCCTACACTCTATACACCCACTCCCCACACTTGAGGGTGTTATATACCTGCGCAAGGAGACACCCACTTCTTACATCAAATTACAGCCTTTGGTAGTGGGTCTTGTCACCGAAGCCATGAAGAGACTCAAACTTGAATAGCATCTCCGAGTACGTTACCATAACCTTATGAACCCAGGGTTTTTTACGACGGTGTTTTCGCAACCCCTATACAATGGGTTAATTTTTTTAATGAACAGTATTCCTGGGCACGATGCTGGGATTGCTATCATTATATTCACCATACTTGTTCGTTTGATTCTCTACCCTCTTTCGCGGCGTTCTATAGAAAGCCAGCTGAAATTGAAGGATGTGCAGGGGGATATTGACCGTATAAAGGCTACGGTTACTGATAAAACTCAACAGGCTGCAAAAATTATGGAGTTTTACCGCACTCAAGGACTCAATCCCCTTTCAGGTTTTTTGTTGATCCTCATACAAATTCCCATCATTTTTGCTCTTTACCACGTCTTTCTAAAGAGCGGCTTGCCCGTGGTTAATGATGGCCTACTGTATACTTTTGTGCACGCTCCGAGTGCAATAAACATGCAGTTTCTAGGTCTTCTTGATATCACCGCGAAGAGTTATCTGTTGGCAGCTCTCACCGCGATCAGCCAATACTTTCAGATACGGTTTTCTATGCCTATACCTAAATCAACCGGAAGTTCAGGAACGCTTAAGGATAATCTCGCTCGGTCAATGAGTATACAAATGAGATATCTCTTTCCCGTCATGGCTTTCTTTATTGTTTACAACCTGTCAGGTATTATTGCCCTCTATTGGACGACAAACAATGTTTTCTCGATAGTGCAGGAGTGGTTCGTGCGAAAACAATTTAAAGCTCGCAGTGGGAAATAATATGGAACATCAGACACACATAAGACAAATTATAGAAACACTACTCAATCGCTTGGGGGTGCCTTTTCAGGAAATTACTGTGATTGAACAAGGAGATCGACTTGCTTTTGTTATTAAGAGTTCTGATTCGAGTATCCTTATAGGAACACGGGGTGCCCACATTTCAGCGATTAATCATTTGGTAAAGCGTATTGTTGGCAAGAAGCTCAATGCAGTCTCAACTGATGCAAATCCTGTCGATTTTTACGTTGATGTAAATGATTATCACGATCGACTGCTTGGTGAGATACGTACCAAAGCGCAGATTCTCGCTGAACGAGCTCGATCATTTAAAACAACTGTTGAGATGGATCCGATGTCTTCTTATGAGAGGATGATCATACACACCTTCTTCGAAGGGGTTCCTGATATTGAAACCCATTCAGAAGGTACTGGAAGCCAGCGCCGCATAGTACTCAAGTACGTTGGAGATATAAGTGCTTCCCTATAACAATTTTTCACTTACAAATCGGACAGACTCAATAACCAGAGGTTTAAATCTTTTTTATTAGTGAAAAGGATGTAGTTTTCTTTTTCACTTAACACTGGTTGAACAATGTCCATTATTTGTTGAGCTATGCTTTGAGGGGTCATAATAATTTTCGTTGTTCCTGTCTTGGTGTCGATTGCCCACAAATTATCAGTAAAAGATATCTGTCCTTGATACCACGAATCAGGGTATGCGCCGCTGGGTACAGAATCGGGTACCGCACAGAATAAAGTAGTGTTCACTTTTTTGCTCCAGACGCATTTTTCTGGGAGTGTGCGCACCCCAAGGTCTGTTGCAGTTCCTTTTTTCACATCAAATAATTTAAGCGCAACACCTGTTCCATTGCTTTCCGAGTAAATAACTAGTGACCCATTGTTGTTGGAGAGACTAGTAAGTCCTTGCACCCCCGAGAGTATTTTTTGCAATCCGCCTGTTGATGGATTGAGGAAAAAAAGGAAACCAGACACTTCAGCAGACGGTCGCGTGTTCAGCGAGATATTTGTCGCGCTTGGCCAAGACACAAGCCATTCATGAGCAGAAGAAGAGAAAGGCTGGTTTTTACTTGTTCCGTTAGGATTGGATCGAATTCCTACCGTCTGTGTTCCATTTCGAGAGAGATAAAAAATTTTGTCTTGCGCCGGTGAAACTGTAAGGTCGCTGATATTATTAGGAAGAAAAGTGCCGTCATCAAGAGTTTGTTCGCTCGATGTCGACGTGTTTGCTTTGAGTCCGGCATAAAACGTTTGTATATCGTCACTCCCCTCTTTCAAGTACCGGACAATAATGCCACGTCCGTTTTGCGTCCAAAAAGCCTCATAGATTTTAGGTATAGTAGTGTTGGAAATTCGGTAAGGCGTTTGTTTTTGAGAAGCTTGTACTTCGTATATATGCCCCGTTGCCCGCTCTATGTAATGTACAAACGTATCCGCATTTTTCTCAAATAGTGTAGCACCAGCGACTGGTACACTTGAGAGCAGGCGCAGTTGTTGGAAAGTTTGAGGGATATTTTGGAATTGGTTTTCTTCCGTAATTCCCGTATTTCCTCCTCCCATACTTGTATTAGACGCATTTTGGCTGATAGGGAGGGATGGGTTATTTATGTCAATAATAGGAGCTGGTTCGTAAGGTGCACCAGCATTTCTGAAGAAAAAATAAAAAATAGCAAGCGCAATCAGTACCAGTGCAACTACTCCCACAATAATAATCAGTGCTCGGTTACGCGTCATATACTGTTGAAGTTAAGATTGGTAAGGCTGTCTCCTCCTATCGTGTACAGTATTAGCCATGCGCATAGGGCAAGCAGAAGCCCTCCGACTGCGTTCTTGATCATTTGCACCGCATCTGATTTTTGGGTGATCACATCACTAAGCATGTATTTTATTCCAGCATACGCAATTCGCATAACTGCAAGACCTGCGGCGATTCCGATTGCAAGTTTGAACAGTTGTGTCATGTAATTTCCAACATTGACACTTGTTGCTCCTGAAGGATTAACATTGGCGATAGGAGCAAGCGGGACATAATTTACATCTTCTGCCTGTGCCGGTGGCACGGTGGTTACAAAAGAAAATGTGCAACAGAGGGCTACAATATAAACTGCGGTTACGTATTTCATTGTTCAGGTTGAGTGATGTTTATATTGAAACCATTGCCCGCACTTTCGAAGGAGCTTGATGGGTTAGTGATTGATATAAAAGCAGTTGCGGTCCCACTTTGTCCTGTTGTATTTCGCAGAGTGATATAGGAACTTGAAAGTCCCTCAATATCTCTTCCATTCACATTCCAACTGAAGCCCAATTTTTGGCGCATGCCGCTAAAAAAATATGGAAATGCTTCTACTCCTGCCTCGGTACCACGGAGCGTAAAAGTATTTAAGATTGCTTGGTTAAAGAGAATTCCGTATAAAGGACTATTTTCGTAGATTAGGACCAAAGGCTGTGATTGGTCTATTGAGAGTGAGCCTGTAGTGACCGAAAGCCCGTCACGACTCTGTACGGTCACCGATATGGTCGCTGGTGTCCGAAGAATCGGTTCTGTGAGCGAGAGAGAACTTTTGCCGTACCCTGATTTGTTTGACAGTGTTTTGTTATTTAATTTCCATATAAATGAAAGTTGAGACGCGCTTATTGGCTCACCCAACTCATCAAAGATTTCTGGAATAGCAGTTATGGTGAGTGGGTTTGTGCTCGTGTACAGTGCTTTGCCTCGATAAAAAGGAGGCACGCTTGAAGAAGATTCCCAAATGAGGCTGATTGATTGCGGCCGGATCAGTATGGTTTGTTCATAGGTTCTTCCTTCTGGTGTGTGTACGATTGCGGTAACTGTTTGCGAACTTCCCTTGTCGCCGACATGGGTGCGATGAGAGGTTTTTCCTAGCCCACTTTCTGATAGCTCGCCGTCTTCGAGCCATCCAATATCTGATACATCGATTTCAACAGATGTGCTCCGTACCTCAACGGTAACATCTGAATTTGGGCGAGGGTACGCTGGTATGGTGATTAGTATCAAAGGGTTAGCATTTCCACCCAAGAGTTGTGCGTGAGCGCTGGTACTGCTCACTGAACACAGTGCGGTGAGCACCAGAACAAGTAGAGTTTTACCCACTAAGTGTTTCAAAACCATTGTTTCTATTTTACCATAGCCATCCGTGTTTACTTATGCACTATCCACCTCTTCTTCTTGCTCCTCCTTTCTAGGAGCATTTCCACGGATCACCTCTACATCCTCGACTTTTTGTTTACCCTTTTCGTACAATTTCTCCTTTGCATAGTTGCGTAAGCGCTCTGTTTTTGTAGGTTCTTCTCCAGTGAGTCTGGGCGGTGGAATGACCGGAGGTCTTCGTGTATCATTGATTTTTGGCGGTGGAATTACCGGCGGTTTTCCTCCGGTGTTTATTTTCGGGGGCACGCGCTGACCCTGCGGTATCGGAGGAGGTTGTACCTCCGCCCTTCTTGGCAGATTGTACCCACGTGCTGCCTGTGGATTTACAACGCCCTGCGCGATATATTCACGCGCTTGATCGGGGGTAAAGCCAGCGTCTTTCCACATTCGCCCCATAGTTGCCCGAGCCTTTTCGGATTGAACAATTCGAGAATTACCTGATGACATCAGAGCGGTGTGCCACTCGTTCGCATTTTCCTCTGTTTCAAAACCCGCCGCCTGCCAGTTTTTACTTTTGGGGATATTTACTTTTGGTTGAGATCGAGAAAAGCCGGAAGCTGTTTGGGGGCTGGGGCCACCCTTTCTGACAACCATCGCTCCTGACGGTGGTTTTTTGCTTCCCTTGAATGCTCCTCCTGCTGCCGCTCCAGCGATGCCAGTTGCAAGCAATCCAACCTTTGCCAGTTTGTTTCCTTCTTCCGCTTTGACCGAGAGCATAATGAAGATAACATCAGCTGTCCAAAATGGAGCGATATCAATAACGGGAATCATCTCACCGACGATAGTGCCGAGAATACTTACGGTTCTACCTACAGTTAATTTAATATGCGTGACGGCGCAGTACATAAAAAGTGCTGGGCCAACAATGAGATCAATAAATCGATTAATGACTATGCCAACTCCCACAAGGAGATCAAGTCCTATTTGCACAAGATCAATAGTAATTGCAATTGCAATCAAGAAGAACCATTCAATGTTGCTTCTTTTGTGAACTTCTCCTTCCATGGTTGATTAATTGAGAGGAGTACCGCTATCTCCTCCTTGTGCAAGAAACTCTTTTTTTGCTTTTTTAATTGCCAAGAGTTGTGAAGGATCAGAGGTGATGATTTGATCTTCGGTGTATGATGCGATTATTTTTATGGCTACATGTTTGAGTCCAACAAAGAAGATTCCCTCTCCGACATCCGATTCAAGCAGAAGGTATTTTTCTTCGTCGGTAAGACTAAACACTTCTTTGATGCGTTCAATAGAGGTCGGTGATTGTTTCAGGAGCATCTGAATTGATGAGTTGGTGAGTATCGGGAGGCCGTAGGGGGATCGGAGGAAATCATCAACATCTTGAGTGATAGTGGCAAGTCCCAAAAAATATTTGCGCCCACGTTTCGCAAGCGACAAAAGAAACGAAGCAGTGTCTTCTGATTTCATCATCCACCATGCTTCGTCGATGACGAGGAGGCGCTTGCGGAGATTCTGTCTAATTGCATTCCAAATAAAGTGCATGACAATGTACATGGCGACTGGTTTAAGTTCGTCTTCCATATCTCGCACGGAGAATACAATAAACCGATCATTGATATTGACGTTTGACGGTTGGTTGATGAAACCTGACCACGTACCCTTGGTGTACTTCGAAAGTTTCTGCACGAGTGATGTGCTACCGTCCATACCGGAAAGTACCATTTCAAAATCTGACATCAATGGCGCGGACATTTTTGAGAAATCACTGTCAGGAGTAATATCTTTCAGGGCGTATGTTTCGGTAATCGCGCGATCAATCAGCGCATCTTCTTCAGGCGAAAGCCCGCCGAGCATGATTCGAAACAGGCCGACAAGGTTGATTATGTTTGATCGAAGTACGTCTGCCGCCGATTCCCCTTCCCGTGTGGGTGGAAGATCGAAGGGATTTATGTGATGTTCTGAATTGAGCGAAATATTGAAATATTTCCCGCCGGTAACTTCCGCAAGGTGTTCATACTCGCGTTCGGGATCGATGACAATCACATCAGCATCAAACATAAGTGTGCGTAAGATTTCAAGTTTGGTTGCGTACGATTTTCCTGATCCGGATTTCGCGAATGTGATTGAGTTGTAGTTCTCAAGTGAAAATCGATCGAACAGCACGAGAGAGGCGTTATGTCGATTGATACCATACAATATTCCTTTGTCTGACGTGAGGTCGAACGATACAAAAGGGAAAATACTTGATAGCGGAGACGTGTTGAGTTTGTTGTGTACCAGCAGTTGGTCGTCCCCCAAGGGCACCGTGCTTATAAAACCTTGTTCTTGCTGAAAGAGCGCGGGTTTTAGATACACTAGGCGTGCGTCGAGCATGGTTTTTATTTCGGTTTCCAATTTGGTCAATTCCTCCTCGGTACTTCCATACAGAGTGACATACAATCCGACTTCAAATAGTTTTTCCTGCGCTTGCTGGAGCGAATCTCGCAACTGTTCCAGATCTTGGTAAGCCGTGTCGAGTTTGGGATCGCGCACCAACCCCTTGTCTTCGCGCATGGAGATTTGGCTTTGTACCTCGGCCACCTTCTTTTGGAATGTTCGGAGAATTGTCGAAGTGTCTATCGGATGTACGTGGATAGCGATGTCAAATACTTTGTCGAGGTTGATGACCGGTGAGAACCAGTTGTCATTGAGATAACGCGGATAGGAAACCACAAAGAATGTTCGTGCTATTTTCTCCCCCAAGTTTAGCTGACGAGGACTGATTTTGAGTGCCCCCGGAGCGATAATATCTTTGAGTTCAAGCGAAGCTGCCTCATAGATTTCCCCAGGGAGAATCGACGGTAGTGCCTGCTCTTTCTTTTTTAAAAAGTCAAAAATGCCCATAAATTTTTATGAAGTCGGTATTCGCTGTTGTGCCTCTCCGGGGTTGAAAAGTCTGTAAAAGAGTTCGATAAGTTCTTCTGATCCGAGCCGAGCGGTTTTAAGACCGCATCGGACTAACCCTTGTTCTACTACCGCAAGACGTTGTTGCAATTGTTCTTTGTGTTCCTCGAATTCATCAACTTCCCCTTTGGTTTTTTTAGATGTATCAGATTTTCTTACAAACCCGCTGATTGTTTCCAGAGGGTTTTTCTTGAGCGAAACCATGGTTGCACCATACGGGACAGTTATGAAGAATGTCTTCGTCATAATATTTGTATTGTCTGTAAAGGTTTTGATGAACTCTATATACTCTCGAGTTTGTATTTTCATAAGCTCGCTCTGTTGCTTCTGGTACCGTTCCTCAAGGAGAGAAAGGTAAGGTTTTATATCCATCTTTCGGGACTGCATGGAAATTTCGACAGAAAAGTCTAGGGAGTTTAGGAAATTTTGGAATTGAGCCACGATAGCCGTCTGGCTTTCTTCCGATTGGAGAGCAAAATTAATAGAGGAAACCATCAGAACCGCTCGGAGTGAATTATCCTGCAGGACCAATACGCCGTCTCGAACTTCTTTAACGGGGACAAACTCCTGTGATGATTTTGAAGATGCTGCCATAGGGAAAAAGCGAAAAGCGATTAGCGATTAGGTAATTTACGCAAGATTGCATTCAACATGCGTGATACTTCAGAAAGCAATTCACTCACTTCATTATAACGTGTATCGGTTATAAGCGTTAATCGCTGGCTAATTTCTAGTTGAGTTTCGAGTTCTGAACTAGATCCGCGGGCGATTCTCAAGAAATAGGCAAAATCTCCTCGAGTTTCTCGCGACCATCCCTCCGCGATATTAGATGGTATAGAAATTGCCGCTCGTCTCATCTGGCTAGTCAGTCCGTATATTTCATCCTTAGGGAAGTTTTTGGTGAGTGTATACACATGTTCAACAATTGTCACTGATTTCTGCCATACGATTAACTCCTTGTATGTCTTTAGTTTCGGCACATTTTTCAGTATTTTTGCTCTCTAATCGCTTTTCGCTATTCGCTAACTCCATCTTTCTTCACTCCCAAACTCCACTGAATATCTTTTAGTTTGCTTCCTTCGAGCGTAGGGATTTTTATTTGTTCGTATTGCCGAGCGAGCGGTGCTTTTCCGGTTACTTGTTTATCTGTTCTGTGCCACAAATAGAGACGTGTGCCGATAATGTATCTGAAGAAAGCTTCCACCATTTGCACGAACGGTTTGTTGTTTATTCGGTAAAAGGCGAGCGCAAGGGAAAGTGCGGCGACAGGGATAACCGCTATGATCGCGAGAAATCTCGGCAGTGTATATAAGAGCAGAAAGCAGATACCTGTTCCGCCGGCGATATATACGAATTGCTTAAAGGTAAATGGTCCAAATACCTTATCTTCTATCTCAATAAATTGTGGGACTTGAAAGCGCATAACGTAGCGACAAGTGAAAAGCGATTAGCGAATAGTACTACCAAGTGTAACAACTAACTTTTCTGCTCGCTAGTCGCTCTTCGCTTCCCCCTACTCTGTGGGTTCTCTATACGGATCCGCGTTGTACACCGGCGAGTTATTGGTACGGTCGCGTGGAATACTCGATGGATCTTCAATGCCACGCAAGATATCTTCGCGACTCAGTTGCTCCTCGGGCTCTTCGGCGGGTTCTTGTCTCGGTGCACGTGGTGGCGGAGGGACTGGAAGTCTTGGGCTTTGGGTAAAGGGTGTAGAAGCTGGGGGTTTTGGTGGGACCGGAGGCTTCTCTTCTTTTAGTTGCTCTTCCCTAAATTCATTATTCGTTATTCCAGATTCTCTGTCTCTTGGAGTTGGAGGTATAAACGCTGGTCTTGGACGGGAAGTTCCAGTATGCCGTACGGATTCCATATCACGTTCCATAGTACGCAGAGGTTCAATTTCATTAGCAGAATTTTGAATTTTGAATTTTGAATTTTGCTCTTCCCTAAATTCATTATTCGTTATTCCAGATTCAGTCTCTTTTCCTCCTGCACGTAACGCATCTTGTAACACTGCCGACAGAGGTCGTTTCTGTTCAGCAGATTTTGCCTGCTCTAGTTGTTTTCGTAGCCCAACATCTTCTTCAAGTTCGGTGGCAAGCGAAGGTTTTTGTTGAGGTTGTTTCGGGATAGGAAGTCCATAGAGATTTTGCAGGTCGTCTTTGACCGCGCGGAATATTTTTTCGTTTATCTCTTGCGCAATTGCGGGTGCTTTACTTGCATCTGTCCCAAGTTTTCCACTAAGTGCTCGTATAAAGTCCTTAGGGTTGGTAAATCCACCAAGTACCATAACGATTTCATCGTCCAGTATTCGTGCAGTATCGAGTTCAAGTTTGTACTTCTGTACTATGAGATCAACTGTAGTTTCTAGTTTCTCGTCTTCATCAAGAATCACGTCCTGCAAGGGTTTTGCAAGCAAGTAGAATTTTTCGTCCAGTAATTTTCGTTTTTCAGCATCCATGGTTTTTAAGGATTATTTGTTCCAGTCGGATTTTGACCCGATTGATTTTGTTGTCCTTGCTGGTTTGCTCCACTTTGTCCTCCTCGGTTTACGCGCAGTGGTGGTGTCCCTGATGCTGGCGGAGCCACTCTCGGTCTCCCGGCTGGCGCTGCAGCAGCTCCTCCCCTGCCTCCTGCGCCTCCAGTTGCCGGTGCATCCTCTGCAATTAACTCATCCCACTTAGTTCCTCCGGTTGTTGTTGAACCCGCAAAGAAATCCGTATGCTTAATGGCTTTAACCGCTTCTTTAAACTTTTTCTTGCCTGCTTCCCCCTCATTTTTCCATTTTAACGCGAGTTTGACTCTTTCATTGTTTTCCCACCCATTCCGTCGAGCAATCTCCTCCCAATTTTTCAGGTATTTATCTGCATCGCGATCCCACCACACCTTGGCAAGGAATTCCTTGTTTTGTTCCGTCAAATTATCTTCTGCAATAGCTGTTAGCAGTTGTCCTCCCTGTTCCTCTTTCTTGTCGTTGTCTCGATCTATGAGGAAAGGTACTGAACCAGCTCCGAGTGATGCAAAGTTAATTGCGTCATTTCGCTGATAAGTACGCCCCTTAGTAAGCTCCGAGTCACTCCGTCCCTCGTGGTGTTGCTCAAACAGGTGGCGGGCAATATCTCTTTGTGCAGGGCTTATTGCTTTCAATTTACCCCACAGATCGATGTCTTTTTGGGTATATTCGCTGTGTTTTGAGTGCGCCGCATTTTCAATCGACTCAACCCCAAACTGGCGCACTTTCTTGCGGAGCAGACCGTTTACTTTCATAAAATCGTCGTAGCGCTCTTCAAGCGTACGTAGTTTTCCGTTAGCATCAGTGAGGGATACCCCATATTCGATGGCTAACGCATCAAGCAACATTCGATCCTTGTAATCGCGCAATTGTCCCCCATCACGTCCGTTGCGTTGTTTGAAGGTAATGTCGTCGCTTTTACGCAAAGGATCTAACTGGGACCAATTTAAGATAGGTGCCAGCTCATTTATAGCGTCTGGATCGACACGGTTTAACTGCCCAAGTTCTTTTGGATTTTTGGCACGTATAAATTCGAACGCAGGATCAAATGCTTTTTCTTCTTTTGCTGACCACGAAATACCTCTTGATTTCATTTCGGCAAGTAAGGTTTCTTCTGCTGGTGACAGTCTTTCTTCAACAGGAAGATCTGCGAGTGCCTTCCCTTCCGCAAGCTTTGCATCCAATAAGTCTTTTTTCTTGAATAGCTTCAGTCCGTCCGCCTCGAAATAAGTGTCTTTTAACTCGGGATGTTGTTGAAGCATAATAGTGGCAAGCGTTTGAGCTCTGACTTTGTCCCGAACAAGCTGCATAGGCTTGAGACGTAGGCGAGCGAGCTCGTCTTTATCCTTTTGTACCTTATCCGATGCCATAAGCGCTTGGAAGTGTGTGTCGGGAAGTATGCCGATAGGCAGTTTCCTTAGGAATCTCATATCAGTGTGGGCAAGTGTTTGGGGGGCCAATCGGATAGCCAAGTCTTCTAGCACATGTGGATTGGCGGCGTCTCCTTTTTCGGCTTCATGCATGAACTTTTGCAGACGCTCGGCCTCTACTTGACCGGTTTGGCGGACCTTATCCTTTTCCTTCATTTGCCATGCGGACATTGTTCCGCCAAACTTTGCATCTGCAAGGGGTTGTGTAGTAAATTCACGAATCTTTGATCCCACCACGCTATTCCAGAATGGCGATTCATGAGCAGCTTCCTCTGTATATCGAGCTGCACGTCCAATGGTGTGACGTCCGACAACTCCTTGACCTTGTCGAACCTTTTCACGTGCCCACTTAGCTGCATTTTCAGACCATTTGTGCACCATCTCTCCCCCGTGAAGTCCGAGTTGCTTGGCAATAATGATGGTCATTGAGAGGAGAACGATAATGAAGATGTACCCCAAGAGATTTCCCATATCTGATTCAAGCCCCCCCAGTCCGCCAGCAAGTGTGCCGCTTCGATTTAATCCTCTGATGGCGGTGAGAATTACATACAGCATGGCAAAATAGATTGGTGCCCAAATAAGGTTTGCCATTAACGTGCTCCACCATTTTTCCCATTGTCCTTTGGCTTGTGGCAATATGCGTGCGACAAATGCCAGAGGAGCGAGCATCATCAAAAACATAAGTACAATAATACGGATGATCAACAATAAACCGGCAGTTGCAAACACAAATGCAACAATGAGCATCAATACAGCTCCGAGTAGAACTCGTGCAAGTTCCGTGTACGGTGCATCAGGAGTTCCTCCTGCCGCCCGAAGGAACTGATTCCATCCCTCGGTGAGATTTGTTTGTGATGTTGCGGCTGCTTGTTTGAAAGCGTCTGGATCGTAGAATGTTGCGATACCGAGCGCATCTATTAGTATCAGTGTCGGACCGTGAGAAAGCTGGCCTCCTAACTCTTGTCCAAAAAGCTTCACGGTGGTTTCTTGCGAGGCTCGAGCTATTCCCCCTACTGGTTGGACAGCGTTCATTTTATTGTAATACATCAGTGCAACGATGTTTGAACCGTCTACCATTGCTTTGGTGAGAAAGAGTGAGAAGTTGATGAGGAGTGCTGTAATGATCACGTCAACAAGCATTTGTCGTGTGTTTGTTTCAGTGTTCAAAATGGTGGCGATGGCGATGTAGAGAAGGATGAATATGAATACCATGTTTGCAAGATCTCGGAACAGTGCCCATCCTATATCAACCATGGGAACAACCCGAAGCACTTCGCTCATGTTGGCAGTCAAAAACATTGCACCCTCCATAATGGCCGCAGAAATGCGGACCACGAGCGACATAATAGTGAGGACAATAATCCCCAGAACTTTAGTGAAAAATGTTTGCAGGGCGTTTAGAGGACTTGTGAGTGTTGAGATGGCGTCATACACCTTGCTTAACATAGAGGCATTCTCGCCAACTTCAGATGCGCCTGCCCCCACTGCTCCTGCAACAGCTTGAGTTAAAGCGGGGCTGAATCCAGTAAATGCTTGTGCGGTCCCTACTTCCAGATGTGGTGCAACGGTAGAAACAAGTGCAAGTAACAACACGACAACCACGGCATTTCGCAAGGTAATCTTGGATCGCAAGGTGTTTATTTTGTAGAAGAATCTTTTCATGGTTATGGAGTTGTTGGCGATGCGATAACTCGCACTGTACCAGTCACGGTTTCGCTCGTTTGATTGTCAGAGGCAGGTGATGTCGCGGTGTATGAGAATTGATAGGTACCCGGAAGAAGTGTGTAGGTACCTGTGGCCGTATTGGTTGGTTGTACCACTGTTTGAGTGGCGGTGTCCGTGATAACCACGTGGATATTATCTTGATCAATCGGTACTGCAGGATTGCTATAGAGCGGATAGTATTGAGCGGTAATCCACGCTGCTTGTGTCGGGTCGAAGTCTGTTGCTTGTACTTGCGTCAATGATGTTGGAACTTTACTTGCATTAATTTCAGGGAGGAGATGGCGGAAGACGCGGACTTCTGAAAGACTTAAGCCCGGTCTGTCTGCACCCGTTTGTCGGTTAGATTCAATTTGGATCTTGGTAATAGGTATCTTGCGTAGGGCCTCCGGCAACTCTTCTTGAATGAGTGCTCCTGTGTAGGTGAGCTTTTTTTCAAAACGTCCCGCTGAAGCATTCCAAATCCAACTCCCAATAGTTGTTTGTCCAGCAGTGTTTTGAGGGTAGAGTGCGAGAAATGGTCCTATAGGAGGTGCGTTGTTCCCGCCTCCTGCTGGCGGCCATCCCGCAAGTCCATATTTTCCACTATTAACTTGCACTTCAACTTTATCAAGTTTGGTTGCTGCTGGGATAGTGACATTCCACCAGTAAGGAGTGCCGGTGCATCCATTAGCGAGCGACGCAGTGGTACCCGAACCATCAAGCGCTTGGTCAGCTGAACCTATAAATAGTCCGGTGGTACCTGGGAAGTCGTCAGTACAGATTTGGTCAGCAGTTGCATTCCGGAGATCGAGTCGAGGTTGTTGTGTCCCCACAATCGCAAATCCACCACCGGTGGGGATATTTGCTTGCGCTCTCGCATTCTCTTCCTCGTACAGCACGTCAAATTCGTTTCTTATTGCAGTATTTACCGCATTGTTTGCGTTGTTCCATTCAGTTGTATCTACATCTTCGTCTACCTGCTGACCGTTGCCGTTCGTGGTTCGTTTAGTTACTTTCCCGTCTGCCTTAACAGATGCTGCGGGGTTTTTGTCAACCTTTATTTGATTGGTATACGCACTGTTGCCTCCTTTTGAGAGACCTGCGAGCCCTCCCGTAGCTACTTTATTGAATAGTTGTGTCACTATCGCACCGATAATTTCACTGATCTCGTCGGCTGTCACCAAGGAATCGCCACTAAGTCCGAGTTGATTAGTAAGCGTATCTTTTATAAATGATCCGGGGGTAACGATTGCATACTGTAAACATGCTCCCGTTTCCTCACTCTCTAACGTACATTCACCCTGCGATTGGAATCCCTGTCCCCAGTCAGCAGTTGTCTTATTAAGAAACTGTGTGCCTCCTATCGCTGCATCCATTTCAAGTTCTGCTTGGATTGTTGCGCCATAAATATTGTTTGAGGGTATTTGGGTAATGGAAAGCCACTGGTCCCAACTGGTTATTTTCCCTTTGTTATTGCCTGCGTAAAAACCCGACAAATTATCCCTAATGTCATCTATGCCGCAGGAAGAGTTCTTTCTGTTAAGTGATCCCGAAGTATTTTTATTATAGCGATTGCTTAACGTAACTTTTATCTGCGCTTCAAACGGTTTTAAAGGATCGCAGAGAAAACCAAGTGGAGAGTCGTGTAAAATATTTCCCGCAGTCGCTTCAATTGCACCCAAAAAGAATCCCGCAGGATCACTGATAAATGCTGGATCGCCATTTCCTCCGCCATTGATCCAGTTAACGAGTTCCGAGGTCATTTGTTCAATGATTATTTTTGCCGCATACCACGCAAGACCGTCGAGAACGGATTCTTTCAGCTCTTCATAATAGGTCGCCGCGCTTGTGATGCTCTGAAATACTGTGTTGAGCCAGTCTCCAGTAGGAACGAGTCCTTGCGCCTCGGCCGTTTTTGGAGACAACAGGAAATTAACGGGCGCTGCGAGCAAACACATAAGCGCCACGACGACTAAAATCCGCAACTTTTTTGGGACAAAGAAGTTCACCGTATGTTTCACTGGTTATTATACCTCAAGCACCAACGCACTACTATGTGATTTACTCACACCACCGATAATTTTTTATCTAATCAATGAAAGGAGCGTGGTGTGAGGGGAAAGGGGTCGGGGAAACGGGAGTTTCCCCGTGGAGGAGAGCAAAGAGTCCGCCAATGTACGGACGAGTGTTGAGAACCGAGAGGTTCTCAAATAAACCCCACTGCCGGACCTTATTTATTGGTTTTAGATATATCAGGGGGTTTACTAGGGTGCTGTGAATTTCGTCTGACTTGCCTTGAAGTAGGCAAACAAGGCGTTCATGTTGTTTGCGATGCGTAGTGCGGTGGGTTGATATTGTTTGAGTGCTGAAAGAGAAATAAGTGGATCCGTATATAAATTACTCATAGCGCTCACTGTTTCCCCCATCAGAGCCATATCGTTTGTAATATCTGTGTGGATGGCTAGTGCTCCGGTCGGTACGGGCATGGCGAGAAGCTGTTTTACTGCGGTACGGTAGCGGTTTGCGGTGGTAGTAAGCGAGATGATTCCTGTCGCAGAGTTGTTTTCAAGTGACGTTTGCAAGACCGAAAGCTCATTTTCTGTGCTTGAGAGATTGAGTGTGGTGATGGTTGTGCTAATGTCCTTTGCGTAGTTTTGTATGGACGAGTAGTTTTCTGTAACGGTGGTGAAATCTTTTGTGGCGTATGTCTTTGCAGTAATCGGGAACTGATTTTTCTCTACCAATTCTTGCAGAGCATTTATTTGAGTCTCTTCGTCCGCGCTACTCTGCTTTAATTTAGTGTAGGTCAAGAGGATATCGTTGGTAAGTTTTTGAGTAGCAGTTGGGCCCTGTGTATCGGGCACAGTTTCTGACCGTACTTGTGTATCTTGCGGCCCTTTTACTAGCGGATCGCGGTTGGTGTTTACTTCTTCACCATCCGATGTCCCGTCGCCGTCTGTGTCAGGATTATTGCTATCAGTTTTCCATAGCGCTTCTTCCCAATTAGGGAGACCATCGCTGTCTGAATCTTGTGTGAGATTGTTTTGTGGTCCGTTGCCTGCATTTACACTTAGTTGATCAGTATCTGATGAATAGCTAATAGGTCGTCCAAGATATGACACTAAAAAGTATCCAAGTACGAGTACTACCAATGCCGCAACAAGAAAAATAAGTGTTTTTTTCTTCGAGGGTGTCATGGGGATAGTATAGCAAGATTTTTGTCATTGGGTCTTGTGGTATGTTAAAATAAACTCAATGAAACGTTTATTCTCCACTTGTTTGATAGCAATATGTCTCTCAGCTTCTGTGGCGTCTGCAGATACAGTATCTCTCACGAGAGATTTAAAACTTGGTGATCGAGGTTCTGATGTGACCGCACTACAGAAACTGCTTAATGTTGATTCTGATACGAGGATTGGCGTTTCAGGTGCAGGATCACCCGGATTTGAGAGTGACTATTTTGGGAGCTTGACCAAAGCGGCGGTGGTTAAGTTTCAGTATAAGTATCGGACGGAAGTTCTCTACCCCGCGGGCCTTTTCGCGCCTACCGGATATGTTGGTGCGATGACGCGAGCCAAATTGACCAGACTCGCTATGGGGCCGGTGCAGCAAGAGACTTCTTCAATACCGGCAAAAAAAGTGAGTACCAATCCAGTTGTCTACTCGGTTTCTCCTACACGTGCACAGCGTGGAGAGACAATTACCATCACGGGTGCTAATTTCTCATCAAGCGGAAATACCGTAATACTTGGAGATGGGCCAATAACACAGGAGTTTAACAACCTCCCTTCCATTGACGGAAAAACTATAACGTTTGTCTATACACCCCCTATAGTTCAGACTATGACTGCTTCAGAGATCCGTGTGTTGCCGAACAACCTAGGATTAGAAGCAGAAGCTCAAATAAAAGCAAAGGGGCTCACCTTAGAAGATGTGGTTACTCCATATAAAGGGATCAGGAACGAAGGAGAGTTTCGAGATATACTCGCCAACAACAAAAGTCTTACGGATGATTCTCTGTATCACTTCTTCTGGGTAACGGTAAAAAATGCGAATGGAACCGGATCGTCACAGACTGCGCTTTTGCATGGTACGCGGAAGTTTCCTTTCGATACTGCAGTGAACCCCTCTGCCCCGCTGTTCTCGTCATGGGGAAGTCACGTAGTGTCTTTATTGGAGGGGATTGTTCCAGTTGCCAATGCACAGATGTCGAGTGGGGGTTTTTACACATTGGCAATGGTGTGCACCTGTAGTGGCGCAATGGTGACTTTCAATACACCAGTTGGGTTCATGGTATGGCAACCGGGGATGCTACCGGCAGCAAATTCTTGTCGTGGTGCGGGAGGTTGGTTGGGGCAATACATTACCAGTGCAGGCACTTGCATGATGTACGCGGGCATAACCTGCATTTCTCTGACTTTCAACCTTCCTATTGCTCCTCTCTTTGGCTGCAGTACGTAATCTCTGAATTCTTTAGAGCACTTGCGCGAGCTGTTTCCACTTGGAGACAGGGAGTTCTTCTGCCCGCACATTTTCAGACAACGAAAGTTTTTTGAATATCTCCGTTACTGATTCTTTTGGCGCGATTGCAGACAGATTATTAAGTAATTTTTTTCTTTTTTGAGCAAATCCTGCGCGCAACACGGCGAAGAAATGATTCGCATCAATATGCTTGAACGAATCTTTGGTGATATTTTCTATTAACAGCACAGCCGAATCTACCCGTGGTTTCGGAGAGAACATTTCTCTTGGGACTTTCTCAATATATTTTGGCGTGCCGAACACTTTGACCGCGATCGAAAGCATGCTTTCTTTTCCATCGCGTGCCATGATGCGATCTACGACTTCCCTCTGTAGAAGGAGTACCATCCGCGATGGTGGTGTTTGATGCGACAAAAAATATCGTAGGAAGTGGCCAGTAAGATAATACGGAATATTGGCAATAACTTTATATCCGCCTGCCTGTAGTTCTTCGCTTGCGGGATCAAATTCCATCACGTCTCCCTCGATAAGTTTGAGTGCGCCAGCCGCGATTTCATTTTTGAATTTTAACTGATTGAATAATATCAAGCGGGGATCTTTTTCAATTGCAATCACTTGGCGCGTGCAGGCAAGAAGTCCCTCGGTCAAGATTCCCTTCCCAGGGCCCGCCTCTACAATAATGTCATGCGAGTCAATTTTGCCCGCCTCCACCATAAGGTCAATAACCCACTTTGATTTGAGGAAGTTCTGACCGAGGCTTTTTTGCGCATACAGTGCCATATCCGTAAGCATACTTATTTTCCGGCCGGTGGAAAGTACCCACTTTCTTAGTCGAAGAAAATCGTTTTGGGCGACTGGCTTGGCGGAGTCTCATTTTGCCACGCGGTTTCCTCGATATCGGAGAGAAATTCAGACGGGAGGTTGGTATGTCGATTTCCGAAAGTAGTTCTTATGTTTGCGTAGGTAAGAAATACTTTGGTGCGCGCGCGAGTGATAGCGACATAAAAAAGTCGGCGCTCTTCCTCGGCTTCTTCAGGTGTTTGCGACTCTATCATACGCAGGTGCGGGAAGAGATCTTGTTCGAGTCCAGTGATGAATACAGAATTGAATTCAAGACCTTTGGCGGCATGCACGGTCATCAGGCGCACCGCTTCCCGATTCTCCGAAAGTTCGTCTTGCTCACTTGCAAGTGAGACGTCGGCGAGCAACTTTTCAATTCCTTCCTGCGGAGAAAGTTGATCATACGAAGTGGCCACAGTGGCGAGTTCTCGTATGTTTTCAAGTCGTTCGACATCTTCTTCATGTTTGCTTGCAAAAAGGGTCTCCAGTCCCGATTCTCTGATCACAAATTTTATCGTTTCGGATGGCTTTTTTGAAAGTGCCACAACTTTGATGCGTTCAAGTAAATTTCGAAAGTCAGCAATTTTTTTATGCATCCCTGCCGGCAGATCGGCTTCTTTTCCTGCAAGGATTTTCAGGATGGTGAGTTTGCCAATTCCACGCGCCGGCACATTGATAATTCTCCTTAAATCCCCGCTGCTGTCAGGATTGAGTGCGAGTCGAATGAATGCAAGCACATCTTTTACTTCTTTGCGTTCAAAGAATCGAGTTCCGAGGACTTGGTACGGGATATTGTGTTCTAGAAACGCTTGTTCAAGAACACGTGATTGAAAATTAGCCCGATATAGCACCGCGATCGACCCTGCGGACACTCCCCGATTGATGAGCTCCCGCGATTTTTCAGCGACAAATAGAGCTTCGTCATTTTCGTCATACGCGGCATATACACCGATCGGCTCTCCTTGAGGATTTTGTGTGCGCAGTGTCTTGTCGTATCGGATCGTATTCTTTTTTATGACTGCATTTGCCGCTTCGATAATGGTTTTTGTCGAACGATAGTTGTCTTCAAGGAGTACTACTGTTGTCCCCGGATATGATTTCTCAAATTTGAGAAGATTTTGTATGTATGCTCCGCGCCACGTGTAAATTGTTTGATCAACATCGCCCACCACAAACAAATTTTTATGTTCACGTGCAAGCAGCTCGATGAGGGCATACTGTGCACGGTTGGTATCCTGATATTCATCCACATGGATGAATTTCCATTGTTTCTGGTAGTGCGCGAGTATTTCAGGATGCCGTTCAAGCAACACTACTGCTTTTTGTAGTATGTCATCAAAATCAAGTGCCTGATCTTTTGCCAACAGCGCGTCGTATCGTTCCCAAATACGTGCAATCAAGACTGGCCCTCTATCTCCCTGCCCATTCCCCTTGAGTTTTTCCGGAGTAGAGAGGTTTCCCTTCTCGCGCGAAATAGCTGATAACATTCGCGCCGGATCAAACTGTTTGGGGTCAATGCCCATCTCTTCCATCGCGTGTTTGATAGTTTGCCGAGAATCACCTCGGTTATAAATGGAGAAGTGTCTCTTTATGCTCAAGAGTTCTCCATGCTTACGCAGGAGTTCCGCGCAGAGCGCATGAAAAGTTCCCACCCATGGCTCCTCGCGATCGCGGCTCGCGATCGGATGCGTGAGAAGTGCATGTCGGACACGTTCTCGCATCTCTTTGGCTGCTTTGTTTGTAAATGTAATGGCGAGTATCTCCTTTGGAGAAGCCCCTTTTGTTATCAAATGGATGATACGGGCAATAATAGTGCGTGTTTTTCCTGCCCCAGCTCCTGCCAAGACCAAAACCGGACCCGTGGCTTTGACTGCTTGCTCCTGTTCGTGGTTTAAATTATCCATGAAGTAACAGAGACTATACCACAACAACCCCTCAATCACTATAATATCTAGTTTATTAGCCATATTTTGACTTTTTTATATCTGTTATACCTAGCTATTTGGGATGCTATCCACACCCTAGTTTCCTGTGCGTTGACTTCAGGTGTGCTGGCAGTATAGTAGGTAAGTTGGTTGTACATACTGTAATGATTATATGGCTCTGTTGAGCCATAATACTGATTTTACCGAATTATTGGCTAACATTAGGCTTATCTTACGACTCTCTAATGACCCAACAGTCCAAAAACGGCTAAAGAAGGGACTGAAGGAGAAAATATCCATATTTCTAGGCGCTTTTGCGTTCCGTTTCATTTTACCTGCTATCTTTCTTTCAACTCCTTTTTTGGCAAACGCAGGGCTCCTCTCTTTCATATCTGATTTGTTTTCTTCCAGTGGTGTTGGCACAGAGACACAGCTTGTTTCGGCATTAAATTCCCAGACTATGCCTTTATTACAAGCCGCAGTGAATGCTAACCCTATACTGGCGCAGGGAGGAGGAGATATCACTATTATTGGAGAGGAAGCTCTTCTACCTGAAACTGGTCCGAGTGGAAGTTTGGCGAATGTAGACTCAAGTGCATCGCACGGGCATATTAGTGTCTATATTGTGCGTTCAGGGGATACACTTTCTGGAATTGCCAAGATGTTTGGCGTGTCAGTCAATACTATTGCGTGGAACAACGATATTCAAAGAGGGGTCATTCGTCCGGGGCAGACCCTTGTTATTTTGCCTATTTCCGGAGTGCAGCATACGGTGAAGAAAGGAGATACCGTTGTAAGTGTGGCTAAGTTTTATAAAGCAGATGTCACTGAAGTTTTGCAATACAACGATTTGTCTGAAGGCGCTGCGCTTGCCGTTGGTTCTGTTATCATCATTCCCGATGGCGAGCTCGCGCCTGTGGCGACTTCTCCCGTTACCTCGAATCTTCGTGGCGCGGGCGGACCGAGCTACCAAGGCTACTATATCCGTCCTATTATCGGTGGAGTGAAGACTCAAGGGTTGCATGGATATAACGGGGTAGATTTGAAAAATTATTCAGGAGCGCCAGTACTTGCGTCTGCGGCAGGTGAAGTGATTGTTGCTCGCGATGGAGGATGGAATGGTGGATATGGAAGCTACGTGGTAATCTCGCATGCCAACGGTACACAGACCCTTTATGGGCACTTAAGCGCAGTATTTGTGTATGTCGGACAGGAAGTGGTGCAAGGTCAAGTAGTTGGGAATCTCGGATCAACGGGCAAATCAACTGGTCCGCATCTCCACTTTGAGATCCGTGGAGCAAAGAATCCGTTCTAAATTTTAAAATAAGTTGCGCCGCCCGAAGAGTCGGGCGGCGCTGTTTTCATTTGGTAGGTGTTGGAACAGCTGTTTCGATCCTGAAGGTTTCCATCACCGGATTATAGATCAATGTTGGCGCACGATTGTCTCGGCACATTTGATCTACCTGTGCCTTGGCCTCTTCCGGATTCTTCGCGGTAACCGTGAGAGAGATGAATCTACCCATGTGTACTTTCGTGACAATTTTCCCAGCTTCAAAGTGTTTCAATGCATTCAGCACAGCTACTGCTGGCGGATCAAGTACCACTCCACGAGGAGTGATGAGGACAGTGACATCAAATTGTTGGTCCATGAGTTCCCTTTCTCCTTGCGGAAGAACGTTGTTGTTTCCCCTGATGCTACTCGATCGAAATCTTTTGTCAAAGGTCGCCGGTTGACCTGCGGATACTGTCGAGTTACTCTTTTGGGAGTTTCCCAACCCAAAATCAGTAACACCTTACCAGAGGAGGTAGCTATGGAGATTGTTCTTCTGTTCACTTTTTTTGTGGCTTTACGCTTTTTGTTTCGGCCGCCGGAAAAGCATGCGGATGTGGATCCGTATGAATGGCTCGAAGTTGTAAGTTTTACAGTTTGGAAATCAGGCGAAGACATTCGAGATGAGATGAGGAAGCTGAAGGGCTGTCCAATCGACAGTTCAAAGATGCTTGCTGCGTTCATGTGGCTTGAGGCAAATCATTTAGTCGAAAAACGACCCAGCAATGAAGAAGTTAAGTCAGAAGAGACAGAAGATTTGCCAGACCAGATAAAGCTGTATGAGTTTCGCCGGCCGTCCAAATGGCGCCCTACTCAACCCGAACCGGTTCAGTCTCCGTACCCCTCTTTGATTCCAGAATTTGCCTGATGTGAAGCAAAGACCTCGCAGTATATGCGAGGTCTCCCCATATATAAAAGTGATATCCGAGCACAGAATGACGAGATTTTTTCACCTTGCTTTCAAGAGGCGTTGAATGAAATTTGCCACTAACCTATTTCTGCAGAATTATCTCTGGCTTGTTGATGTGTTTGGTGAGACCAAAGACTGCCCCGAGTATAATCAAAACACCTAGAAGCTGTACCAATGAAAGCGCACCGCTGATGAACAACCAATTTACCAAGATTGCAGCGATCGGGAAACCCAATTCGGCAATTGTGGCAACGGAAGCTCGAGTATACTCAAGTCCTTGATAATAGATGAACATTGATATTACGCCTGAAGTGATGGCGATTATAAATATAAACAACAGGTCAGTTTTGGTGATGCTTGAGAATTTCGGAAAAGAATTTTGGGCAATATTTAGAAAAATCAAAAAGATAAAAGCAACGATAAAACGGAGCGAGGTCATTACTTTGAAATTGGTTTTATTAAGCACGTATTTGCCGAAAACTGTGGATGCGCCCCAGAAAAAAGCGGCTACTAAAGCAAGCGAGATCCCAATGAGGTTGAAATTAAAAGCTTCATCCGCATATGTTTTCGGAATGAGCGTTGGGAACGAAATTAGGTAAGCACCAAAAATTGCAATCGCCGTCCAAAGCCAGAAGTGTCGGCCGAAACGCTCTTTTAAAAAAACACCAGCAAGACCGATCGCGATAAATGGCTGAAGTTTTTGAAGTAAGATGGCTACTGAAGGATTAAGATAATGAAAAGCTTGGGTAAAAGAAATCGAGGCCAGAGCACTGCCACCGATCGCGATAAAAAGAATCGCTAACCACTCTTTGTAGGTGAGTTTCTTGAGCCCCGAAAGATTAAAAAGTAATATTGGCAAGACGAATAACACATCGACAAAATGTTCAGCTAGCACAATGAAATTACTACTTAATTCTTTGGTGAGATGTAATCGAAAAGGGGCATCGGAAGCCCAAAGCATTGCTGCTAGCAAAACCAAAAACGGAGACCATTTTCTAAGTGTTGCAGAATATTTTTTCATATGTCCCGGTTTCTCTTTGGATTCTCTTGTATCGAAACTTTTGAAATAATCCTGAATATACGAGACATCCTTTGCAATCTGTCTTTTTGCCTCTTGATCATTTTTGAATTCCAATCTTTCCCTGATTTTTTTATGTATCGTCACTTCCGCTTCTTGGTCGTACAAATCACCTGAAAAATCCAAAATGAAAGCTTCTAGTATTCTATCCCCCCTTATATACAAAGCCGATTGGTATGATTTACCGTTAAGTTTAGTGTATCCAGCATAAATTCCGGTTTCGACGGAAATTGCCTCGGAGATTTTAATATTGGCAGTTGGAAATCCGAGCAACCGACCTTTGTTCTCACCTTTGATGACTCGGCCTTTGATAACATCCATAGAATTCAGATTATACAGCAAATCCTCCTATTCGCTGGATGTTTTTCGCTACATGCTAGTCAGTTGCTTCGGTCGGTATGACAGTGCTTCCATCACATGAGATTGTTCGACAGTCTCGCTTCCTTCTAAATCTGCAATTGTTCGGGCTAATTTCATCACGCGGTGATATGCGCGCCCCGAGAGCCCAAGTTTAGCTGCGGACTGATTTAACAGTGTTTGCACCGGTTCGGTGAGTTTAATCAGGGTGTCAATATCGCGCGCTCGCATCTCGCTGTTGGTTTTGTATTGCAAATTGTTTTCGAAAAATCTCTTTTTTTGCAATTCGCGCGCTGTACTGATACGAGTGCGTACCCGTTCACTTTTTTCTCCGCGGGCAGTTTCAGCGGAGAGCGTTGTGTAGGTGATATCCCCTACCTCTACCCACATATCTACGCGATCAATAATCGGTCCAGATATTTTCCTTCGATAGCGAAGCAGATTCGATGGAGTACAGATACATTCTTTGCGTGTGCCATAGTTGCCGCATGGACACGGGTTCATTGCCGCGACTAAAATAAATTGTGCGGGGTATGTTGCGCTCCCCTTAACTCGAGAAATACTGATAATTCGATCTTCAAGCGGCTGGCGGAGTGCTTCAATGACTCGATGTTCAAATTCTGGAAATTCGTCCAAGAAGAGCACTCCTCGATGGGCAAGTGTAATTTCTCCGGGTTTAGGAATACTTCCTCCGCCTGCGACCGAAACATGGGAAGCTGTGTGGTGCGGAGATCGAAACGGCGGCGCAGTCACGAGAGAACCTTTCAGAATACCGGCAACTGAATGAATGGAAGTTACTTCAAGTATTTCATCAAATGAAAGTTGCGGGAGAAGTGTCGCAAATGCGCGCGCGAGCATAGTTTTTCCTGTTCCTGGGGGACCATACATTGCGATGTTGTGTGCGCCAGCAGCTGCAATCTCAAGCCCTCGCTTCGCTGTTTCCTGCCCTTTTATGTCCGAGATATCAACGGCGTGGTCTGGTTCCGCTGGAACTATTTTTGTCTGCGGTTTTTTCTTGAGGGAAATTTTTTTCTCTGCTTTTTCATTTAAATGCGAAACAATTGCGGAAAGCGAAGGTACGGCAAAAATACTTACATCTCCAATCAAGGCTGCTTCCTCGGCATTTGCTTCTGGCACGTATACTTCAGTGAAACCGCTTTCAAGCGCTTGTCGCACTAACGGCAAGATGCCGGTGACCGGTCGTAATCTGCCGTCGAGCGCCAGTTCTCCAAGAAATAATTTCCCCTGCGGATTAAAACGAATATCTTGTGCTGCAAGTAAATAACCAAGCGCAATTGCTAGATCAAAATTTGATCCTTCTTTTTTGATATCTGCTGGTGCAAGCGAGATGACCACTTTCTGATTTTTTGTTTTCGGTGATTTAAAACCCGAATTTTTTATGGCTGATGAGACGCGATCGCGCGCTTCCTCAACCGCTTTGTCTGGTAGCCCGACAATAGAAAAAGCATGCAGTCCCCCTGAGAGGTCGACTTCTACGTCGATCACAGCTGCATCGAGGACTCTCACCTGCGCACTGTGAACTTTTGAGAATGACATAGCTCTAGCGCGCGTGTTCGATACAAGTTGCTGCGGCGGGGTTGGCTTCTAGCCGTTTGGGGTCAATCGGTTTTCCACAGACACTGCAGGTTCCGTAGATGCCTGTTTTCATTCCTTCGAGTGCGGCCTTGATTTCGTTGAGGCGAATCTCGAGCTGTTTGAGGATTCCCGTATTTTCTTCGTAGGATTCGATAGAATCTGCGACTTCATTTGGATCTGCAGTAATAATGTCCATTTTATCAGGCATTGCTTCCCAGTCTTTTGGATTTGTCGGATTGACGCGGCCAACCGAGCGCAGTTCTCCCTCAACTTTTTTTAATTCTGCTTCAAGCGCCTGCTGCAATTTTTTTTGTGTGGTGGTGTCCATATCCACATGATAACAGAGAGCGAAAATGGCAACAACTATGGGATCAGACGGGAACGTTTGAGCCGAACCACAATTTCATTGAATGTATTTACGTTGGTGGTGATAACGAGTGTGTATTGATCTACAAAACCGTACATCAGAACTATTGCTCCTGCACTATCTTTTACTGCCCTCGTGTCAATATTTTTAACCACGACGTCGTGGAAAACTCGGGTGTTCGGGTCCAATCCAAAGTAGGCTGCGGTTGAGGTAGCAAGAACTGGCATCGAGTTTTCTGAAGTGCCGAACATGTCCCCTGCTTCACGATAAAAATCAATTTCTCCCGTAAGCATGCCTGCATACGCCTGTTCAAACGCGCCGGTGCGGAAAATAATAAACGGCTGGTTGCCATTGAGACCGATAAATCCGAATGCAAAAGAAGGATCAAGTGCGCGAATAAAAGAGGCTGGCATACTTGGCGCTATTTTCAAAAGAAAAGTAGGTGCGTCAATTGGTATGGGGAACCCGTCGTTATTTACTTGAGTGAAGGTGACGCCCTCGATTGCGTTTAATCGCAAGGTAATGTTGTCTCGCTCTTGTTTTATAGCTTCAAGAGTTTTTTTCTGCGTCAGTCCGTTGATGTTGATTGTCTTTGTGCTATCAATGGCGATAATAGTTTTTCCTGCCGTTGTTGTTGGTGCCGTGGGTCTAGGTGCGGGTTTAAGTAAGAGATAAGAAACAAATACCACGAGCCCTGCAAACGCTACAATACCTGCCATGATGAGCAGTAATTTGTTCCGCGCACTGTGATCGGGTGGTTTGGGGAGTTCTGATTGCTCACGCTCTCCTCGAGGTTTTGCGTTTTCTGCAATAAAAATTTTGGCAGACGACGTTTTACCTTCGGTGAGGGCTTCAGCAACATCAGTTTCAAATGTTCGTAACGCTTTCACTTCCTCGGCACGACTGTTTGTTTTTTCAGGTGGCATATGGGTATATAAAGTACATAATATCGTACTTTTGTATGCTTGTGTTTCTGCTAGGCAGCAGATTAATTATCTGCGGCGATGATGTGGTCGGTCTCCCCCTCGTGGTCCGCTTCCTTGCTCGCGTGGCGCATACACCTCTGTCCCTGATGGCTTTTTTGCGTCAAAGAAATGCTGATCAGCTAATTTGATTGAGAGATTGACTCGTCCCTTCTCATCTATTTCACGGATGACGACTGGAACTTTATCTCCTTCTTTAACAAGGTCTGAAACCTGATTGACGCGCCACGGTGCCATCTCGGAAATATGTACCAGACCTTCAGTGTTGTAGCCAATTTTGACGAATGCGCCGAAATCCATGAGCCGAGTCACTTCAGCTTCATCGAAGCGTTCCCCAGGGAGGTATTCACGCGTCATTCCATGTACTATGTCATAGGCAGCTTGTGCGGACCCATTTTTGCCGGTGATGAATACTGATCCATCGTCTTCGATATCGATTTCAGCTCCAGTTTTTTCCATGATGCCATTAATCGTTTTTCCTCCGGTGCCGATAATCATACCGATTTGATCGACTTTTACCTTTAGTGAGAGAATTTGTGGCGCGCTTGGATTAAGTTCTGCACGTGGTTTCGGGATTTCTTTTTCGATGACTTCAATGATTTGGAAGCGAGCTTTTTTCGCTTTTTCAAATGCTTCAGTCAACATCTCGAGTGTGACTCCGTTAACTTTCACATCCATTTGGACGGCAGTGACTCCGTCGCGAGTTCCCGCAACTTTGAAATCCATGTCGCCATGATGATCTTCAGGTCCCTGAATGTCGGTCAATACTTTGTATTTCTTCGCACTTTCCATCATGAGTCCGGATGCGATGCCAGCAACGGGTTTGGTTATTGGAATTCCCGCGTCCATGAGTGCGAGTGTCGAACCACACACTGATCCCATTGAAGTAGAGCCGTTTGAAGCGAATGCTTCCGAGACGATACGGATGGTATACGGGAATGTTTCTTTGGGTGGAAGCACCGGCATCAGCGCTTTTTCGGCGAGTGCCCCGTGTCCGATCATACGGCGATTCATGCCGCCCATGCGACCGGTTTCACCGACTGAAAATGGTGGAAAGTTGTAATGATGCATGAAGCGTTTTTTCCCCTGTACCTCCATACCATCGACTACCATTGCTTCCCCAGGGCCTCCGAGTGTGAGCGCTGAAAAAATGTGCGTGCCACCGCGGTAGAATATTCCGGATCCATGAAGTACTGGCGAGATATTTCCTGCTTGTGCGTACAGTGGGCGGATTTCATCAAATCCGCGTCCGTCCGGTCGGCGATTGTTTTCGATTGCTTCGCGATGCAAGAGATCGTTGACTTGTTCTTCAAAATAGCTGTCTGCAAGTGCCGAGCTTGCATCAGGAAGTTTTTCGCTGACCGCGGTGATCCACGTGTTCTTTAGGCTCTCAATACCTGCTTTCCCTGGTCCACTGAATACGGACTCAATGAATGAAGGCTTGATCGTTTCTGTAAACAGCGCGTCAAATTCTTTTGGCATCTCGGCGAATTCAACCTGTTTTTTTGGTTTTCCGATTTCTTTGATGATTTTATTTTGAAATACCTGTACGGTCTCAATGAGTTTGAGTGATTCTTCAAGCCCTGCGGTCAACACTCCCTCGCTGACTTCCTTGCTTCCCACCTCAATCATGTTGACGAGACCGTCTTTGCCACATACGAGCAAATCAAGATCGGCATCTTCGGCGTTGCGATCGGTGTATGAAGGATTAACAATAAAATTATTGTCTGCAACTTTCTTTCCAAGTCGGACAGCCGATACCGGTCCATTCCATGGAATTTCTGATGTTCCAAGTGCGAGTGAAGCTGCAATAACCGAAAGTACATCTGGATCATCCTCGGCAATTGAGAGTACGGTGATTACCACCTGCACTTCATTGCGCATTCGCTGGTCGAAAAGAGGTCTAATGGTTCGATCGACAATGCGTCCGGAGAGAATAGCTTCTTCCGTGGGACGTCCTTCGCGACGGATGAATCGTGATCCCAAGATTTGTCCCGCGGCGTAGAACCGCTCTTCATAGTCCACGGTCAATGGGAACCAGTCGCCATCGCGGGTTTGTTTAGACATGACTGCCGTCGCCAATACGGTTGTATTCCCATATCGGACGATACAGGAGCCAGTCGCCTGATCGGCAAGGTCTGTAAATTGAGCTACTAAGGGTTTCCCTCCAATCTCAACCGAGAATTCCTTTTTTTGCATAAATACGAGGCTGATCCTAGGATTTCAGACTTGAAAAAACATGTTTTTCAAATCTACCTATCCAAGGACCAGCAATTATTGTGTAATAACCTCATCCTATCACGTGAATTTGTTTTCTACAAACAACACGAGGACGTCTTTTAAGACGTCCTCGTGTTTCCACCCCTGTGCTGTTTACTCGCTTGGCGTTCCGCTGTTACGTCCCCTTCCGGTGCCGAGGAGATATTTGCGCGGGTTTGAATCGAGATCAAAGAAGTCGTCGGTCGCTTCTATGAGTTTCGCTGAAGTAGATTTGCTGAATGAAACCACTTCAACTTGGCAACCTTGATTTTCTTGGAGATATTTAACAAGAGGCACAAAGTCCCCGTCTCCGGAAACGATGATTACTGCATCAAGTTTTGGTGCAAGCTTAATTGCGTCAACCGCGAGCCCGACGTCCCAATCGGCCTTTTTTGCACCACCGGCGAAAATTTGGAGATCCTTTGTTTTTGCTTCAATCCCAACCTTCCCCAGTGCTTCGAAGAAATTCTTCTCTTCGCCTGATTCGGTTGAAATGACATACGCTACTGCGCGGATCAAATGTCTGCCGGCGAGCGCATCTTTGACGACTTGCCCGAAGTTAACGCGGGCGCGATAGAGATTTTTTGCGCTGTGATAGAGATTTTGTGTATCAATAAATACTCCCACGCGCTGTTCTTTGTGTTTGATAACTGACATAAAAATGAATAATGAATAATGAATTCTAAAAAAGGGAAAAGTGATGCAAAATAAAAAAATATGCAACCGTTATATCCCCGCCGGTGTCTTGCACCGGTCTGTCTATTGTAGAACTAAAGTGAAAAAGCTGAAAGGAGAAACGTTATTCGCTAGTGAGTGAGCAACCTAGATTTCTCACGTAGAAATCGGAAGCACTCTTGTGGTGCGGAGAGAAAAAGAGGATACTTTTCTCTCCCGAACGAACGAAGCGAACAAAGGAGTTTATCTCCTTTATTTCTTCAGCTCGAGTTTTTTGACCAACACAGAGTATCGCTTAGGGTTTTTCTTTTGCAAATACTGAAGGTGCTTTTGGCGGTTGGCAACCATGGCGAGGAGTCCCCTGCGCGAGTGCTTGTCTTTTTGATGTTTCTTCAAGTGAGATGCTAATTCCTCGATTCTTTTCGTCAAAATAGAGACTTGTACTTCAGGAGAACCGGTATCTTTCTCGTGTACGCCTGCCCCTTTGATGATTTTCAGCTTCTTTGTTTTTGAAAGCATGGTGTGGAAAGAATAGCACGAAAGCATTATTTTCGCAAGTCCCATAAGGCTATTTTATGCTCACAAGAAGTAAAAGTCGTTTCGTGTTAAAATATTGTGCGACACGATATCTATTAATCTATGGCAACAGAAATTGAAAAAATGAAGCGTCAGTTTCTCGAATATGTTGAGATAGAGAAAGGGCGAAGTTTAAAGACAGTTGAGAACTATGACCGCTATCTTTCTCGTTTCTTCGAGTTTTCAAAAATAACTAACCCGAAATCGATTACTGAAGATGCAGTTCGAGAATTTCGACTCTGGTTGAATCGCCAGCCGGCTCCATCAGGGACTATCAAGAAAAGGACGCAGAACTACTATTTGATTGCACTCCGTTCCTTTCTCAAATTCTGTATGAAGCGCGGAGTGACTTCCCTTCAGCCTGATCGTATTGAACTTGCCAAGGTCCCCGAACGCTCTCTCGATCTCATCTCCTCCGATGAGCTCGGTCGTCTCCTGCGCGCTCCCCAAGGAGAAGAGCCCCCCGCTTTGCGCGACAGGGCTATTCTTGAACTTTTGTTTTCAACGGGATTGCGTGTGTCTGAACTTTGTTCGCTGACGCGGGATGTTGATTTCAATCGAGATGAATTTAGTGTCCGCGGCAAAGGAGAGAAAGTTCGTGTGGTTTTTATCTCTCCTGACGCGCGTCAGGCGGTCAAAAAGTATCTTGCCAAGCGTGCTGATATGGATGATTCCCTTTTTATACAAATTGGAAGAGGTGGAGCAAAACTGGCTGTCGGCGGCAAGAAAACACTCGGCCTTACTCCCCGCTCGATTGAACGGTTGATCAAACAGTACGCGATTAAGGCCGGTATCTCAAAAAAAGTAACGCCGCACGTGATTCGGCATAGTTTTGCCACTGACCTTCTCTCAAACGGCGCGGATCTTCGAAGTGTGCAGGCACTATTAGGTCATGCACATATAGGGACGACACAAATCTACACACATGTGACTGATAAGCACCTGCGGGATGTCCATCGGAATTTCCACAACAAGGGTAAATAAGGCCTCAATATTGGCTATTTTAAGGGTATACGAGCCTTGACTTCTGTCATTTTTTGTCCTACAATTAGGGGTAGTTTTAGTTTTGTATGTTTTTCAAGTCCTTCGTCACAAACGTCCCAAACTCCAAACGTCCCAATCCGTCTAGTTTATGAAAAGTCTCAACCTCTCAGTCCATCAGTTGTGGGTGATGGTCAATCCCAACGGTGACATGGAAGGAAAACCCGTGGAGAACCGGCTTTTGGATCTCCATCAAGCACTCCGACTGGTTCATGCCGGTCTCTGGATCAATACCAAGCCTCATGCCCCGCGCTTTCGCACGGGAGAGGCCAGAGCAGACGGGCGGACTTTCGCCACCTACTTGGTTTGTTTTAATGGACGAACTTCCGAGACAGAAGTTCTCCATGTCGTTGAGCAATTCGGCTTCTGCAAGTACGTCGAACTGCCTGCTAACCCCTCTTGCGACACAACCTTGACGGTTCTCAGTCATGTCGCCGCCTGATCTGTTCCCCCTCTAGTGGCCCCGCGCATCCGGTTTTCCGGTGCGCGGGGTTTCTTTTAGTACGTTTTGGTGAGGCGGTAGTTCTGCCCGTTTTCAAGAGCAATATATTCAAATACAGAAGGATCGAGCGGACGGTTCATAATATACCCGTCACGTTCAAAGAGATTTATGAGTTCTTCCCCTCCGGATGCGTTTGGATAATACCCATTATCTGAATAATAGAGTTCAATCACTGTGGCGAGTTGATGGAGGTTTGCCCCATTAACTGCTCTATGTGCGTCAGTAATTATGTCGTCCACGTTGGCAGATACGCCATTAATGACAATGACGGAGCCCATTACCAGTGACAGACAGGTTGATAGTATTGATGTTTTCATAGAGTGAATCGCACATTACCACCTATATTTTATTTGTCAATAGATGACTTTTCTCCCTCGTTAAAAAGATTTCCTGTATGATGTTTCTATGAAATTAATTTCTTGGAACGTGAACGGTATCCGCGCCTGCCATAAAAAGGCTTGTTTTGCTTGGTTTTTTGATCAAGAACCTGACGTGCTCTGCCTACAAGAAATAAAAGCCGACCCCGATCAAATCCCAGACGAGATGAAATCCCCTGCCGGCTACTTTGCTTTTTTTGATAATTCAAAAATTAAGAAAGGATATAGCGGAGTGGCGATTTACACTAAACAGAAACCCCAAGAGGTTATGTATGGTTTGGGTATTAAGAAATTTGATGATGAGGGGCGCTGTATAGGTCTCAAATACCCTGATTTTTGGCTCTTTAATGTATATATTCCTAATGGAAGGCAAGATCTTTCTAGAGTGGATTTTAAGATGGAATATTGCAAAACTTTTTTGAAGTTAATCGAAGGATTGCGCAAGAAAGGAAATTCAATTGTGGTGTGTGGCGACATTAATGTTGCCCATGCAGAGATTGATCTTGCGCGCGCAAAAGAGAATCAAGAAAACACTGGTTTTTTGCCTGTCGAGCGCGCATGGCTTGATCGTTTGGTGAAGCTCGGATATGTTGATACCTTTCGAAGTTTTTATCCTGATAAAAGAGATATATACACCTACTGGGATCAAAGATTCTTTGCACGCGATAGAAATGTCGGATGGCGTATCGATTATTTTTTTGTTACCCCCGATCTTAAAAAAAAGCTCAAATCTGCTGATATTTTGGAGCACGTTATGGGCTCGGACCACTGCCCTGTAAGTATCGAGATTCACACATGACTTCTAAAGGACATTTATCCACAGTTGTCCTTTACATGTCTTTTATAAACTATATACTATCTTTAGGTGTCTGGGTTTCTCGCTCTCGAGTTGCTTTGGGCACACAATGTTCCTTCGAATAAAAAAGATGAGTAAAAGTTTTACTCTCTTTTGAGAAGACAGCTCGGAGATGTTTACCGGTGCGTACAACCAACAAATTGGGTACCGGATCGTGGTTTTCACGTGAACCACACACATTCTTTCCCTGGGCGAGCTCTTCCACCAGCCGCCTAGATTTTTCCCACTAAAATCTCCTTTCTCTACTAGGCGGCTTTTTCTTTTCTCACTTTACCCAGTATTTTTCTCGTATCTTTTTTATAGCAGACTCTTCTTGGGCATTTTTCTTTGCTTTTCCCATGTCACCCAAATTTTGAAGTTCCTTTTCAGTCATTTTATTTAGATCTGTAACTCTTTTCTCAAGATATTCTGTAGTGTTGAGTTTTGGATCCTCCATAACTTCTTCAAGAAGGGCGTGCAAAATATGGCCTATCTTAGGGCTAGGATTGATACCAGCAATCTCCATGATTTTAGCCCCATTTATCTTAAGCATCGAAACACTAACTGGATCATGCATAACCTCTTCGATCATCGAGTGGTATTTTCTTAGACGGTAGGGTTGTTCTTTGGGTCTACCCGTTCCTATACGATCACATGCTCGAACATTCATTAGATCCCAAATCGAATCTTTTCCAACATTTCTTAAAAGCCTTCGCACAGAAGATAAGGTTATCTGGTCTGTGTCAGAGAAGAACATGTGCCAGCGAACTAGCTTTACTACCTTTTCTATAGTTTTCACAGGAAACATTAATCTAGAAAGTATTTTTGCTGTTATCTTTGATCCAACCATGTCATGTCCGTGAAAAGTCCAGTCGCCTTTCTCTTCTGACCATAATCTAGAAGGAGGTTTTCCGATATCGTGAAAAAGCGCTGCAAGTCTTACTTCAAGAGACCACTTGTTTTTAGCAGAGTGCTGAAGTGTTCGCAATGAATGCTCCCATACGTCGTATGCATGGGCTTTGTTCTGTTTATTTCCTATACCTGCCTCAAGTTCTGGAAGAAATATTTTTAGTAGTCCGTATTCATGACACATCTCAAGCCCTTTCATTGGGTTGTCTGACATCAGTATTTTTATAAATTCATCCCGAACTCTTTCACGTGAAATCTCTTTTAAAAGCGATATATTTTTTTTGATAGACACTTGAGTCTCTGTGTTAATCATGAAACTCAACTCCGTGGCTAATCTTAGTGCTCTTACTATACGCAAAGCATCTTCTTGAAGTCTTTCATCAGGGTCTCCTACTGTCCTTATAATTTTTTCAGATATATCCGACTGTCCTTTATAAGGGTCTATAATTTGTCCTTTATAATTTTTCTGTCCTTTAGATTCAACCACTTTTACCGCGATGGCGTTTATAGTGAAGTCTCTTCGTTTAAGATCCTCCTCGATCTTTTTTCCGAATTTTATTTCATCAGGGTGGCGTTTGTTTGAATAGGTAGATTCCAGACGATACGGGGTAACCTCAATTACTTTGAGCGAAATATCTTCTGTGTTTTCATTTACAACTCCCACCGTTCCGTATTCATTTTCATAAAATGTTTTTGTGAATAATGAAATGATTTCTTTAGGAGTCGCATTAGTGGTGATGTCCCAATCTTTGGGAGTTCGACCGATCAGAAGATCTCTAGTGCATCCACCAATGAGAAATGCCTCAAAACCCTTCTTTTCTAGGGTTTTAGCAACCTCAACTACTTCATTTGGGATGGTAAATAGAGTTTCTTTTTTCATACAGCATTCAATGCTCCCGGCAGGACTCGAACCTGCAATAACGGTTCCGAAGACCGTTGTGATATCCGTTTCACTACGGGAGCTTACTTGGCATTCTACGATATTTTCAGTTATTTGTCCCCGCGGAAGTAGATATTTGGAAAAAAAAATGTTACCATGGCTCATCCCACCAGTTGTTTTTTTGAATCTTGATGAGAAATGCGGGTATGGTTTAGTGGTAGAATGTGTCCTTGCCAAGGACAAGACGGGAGTTCGATTCTCCCTACCCGCACCAATAAGAGTGTCTTTTATGCCTCGATTCATGATCACTCCTACATTTTCTCTGTATTATAAGGATTTTCTGCTTTTAGATTGATTATGTGGATAAGTCTGTGTATATGTGTATAAAAGACAGTTTGTTATGTCTCTTTAACTTTAAAAAGAGCCTATTTTAGGCCGTTTAGTGATTTAAATGTCTTTTTGCGATGTTTCGATGTTACTTAGTAACAGGTAAAAGTCTTACTTTCATGTGAAATCTCAATGGATCATATAAATATAGGAAAATTGGGAGAAGAGATTTCTTGTGATTTTCTTGAGAAAAAAGGATATGTAGTTATAGGAAGAAACTTTCGTAAGAAATTTGGTGAGATTGATATTATTGCCAAAAAATCTGGAACACTTTTGTTTGTTGAAGTCAAGTCAACAGAGGAGAGTGGGTCTTTGGGCGGTGATGGATATCGTCCAGAAGAGCACGTAACTGGTACGAAATTGAAACGTTTGTCTAGAACCGTGCAGATCTACCTGTCTCAGGCGGGTTTGGGTGTGGATTCTCTGTGGGAGTTTGCGGTGATTTCTGTGGTGTTGGATGAAGATAAAAAGATTGCACGAGTAAAAATGATTGCTGATGTGTTGTCCTAAGTCTTTGGGCCACACACATTTTATGTTAGGATTCTTTTGTATCTGATAAACGGGCTGTAGTATAGCGGTAGTATGCTTGCTTTGGGAGCAAGCGGTCTGGGTTCGACTCCCAGCAGCCCGAAGGAGTGCAATAAGCTACCTGCGTAGCTTATGTTGGGAGTCGAAAGGGGTTTCGTTGTCTGCCGCAGGCAGATCGAAACTCACCCGCGACGGTAGTCGAGACGTCCCAGCAGCCCGAGCGAAGCGAGAAGTGAGCAAGCGGAGCTTGCGTCTGGGGAGGGTCACTCCCAGCAACCAGAGAGACTTCAGAATGGCATTTCTCTTGAAATCATGATATGAAATAGTAATAATGACAGAACAGACACAGGCGATAGATTTACGAAATAAAAAAATTCTAGTCACTGGCGGTTCCGGATTTCTGGGAACGCAAGTTGTTGATGAATTAAAACGAAGGGGGGTGTCTTCAGATTCTATTTTAGTTCCGAGATCGAGCGACTGTGATTTACGTGTGTGGGAAAACTGTCAGCGTATAGTTAAGGGTGTTGACGTAATTATCCATCTCGCTGCAAAGGTGGGGGGAATCGGATTTAATTTGGAACACCCTGGTGAATTGTTTTATGACAACCTGATTATGGGAGCTCTGATGATGGAGGCGGCACGGCAAGCAAGTGTGAAAAAATTTGTAGCAGTCGGAACTATTTGTGCATATCCGAAATTTTCTCCGATTCCATTTAAAGAAGATGACTTGTGGAACGGGTATCCTGAAGAAACCAATGCGCCCTATGGGCTCGCAAAAAAAATGCTTTTGGTTCAGGCACAAAGTTACCGACAACAGTATGGGTTTAATGCTGTATTTTTGTTGCCGGTGAATCTCTATGGCCCGGGCGATATGTTTGATCCCAAACAATCCCACGTTATTCCTGCCCTCATAAAAAAATTTACTGAAGCAGTGCGAGATAATAAAAAAATGGTTGATGTGTGGGGGACTGGAATAGCCACTCGGGAGTTTTTGTTCGTCAGAGATGCGGCTCGTGCAATTGTGCTTGCTGCTGAAAAATATAATAAGTCCGATCCGGTTAATATTGGTTCAGGAATGGAAGTTTCTATAAAAGATCTAGTTCAAAAGATCGCTGGAATTGCAGGGTTTGTTGGCGAGATCCGATGGGATGCTTCCAAGCCGGACGGGCAGCCGCGCCGTCAGCTCGATGTCTCTCGCGCCCAAAAAGAATTTGGTTTTTCTGCAGAAATGGATTTCAATGCCGGTTTGAAAGAGACGATTGAATGGTACTTGTCTCACCGTTCATGATCAGTGCAAAACAGCGAAGTCGAGCATTGCGTCAGATGCGCATGCTCAAGAAACTTGGCACTCCTGTTGCGCTTGCCGCTGAAGGTTGGAACGCAGAATGGAAAATCTTGATTGCGATTATTATGTCTGCTCGCACTCGCGATGAGACCACTATCAAGGTCGGAAAGAAATTATTTTTGACTTTTCCTTCGCTCAACAAACTTGCGTGCGCAAGTATTTCTCAAGTTGAGACTATTGTCCGACCGGTGAATTTTTTCCACAACAAAGCCCGATCGGTAATTTTGTGCGCGAGAATGCTTGTCAGCGATTTTAATGCAAAAATTCCTTCGACACTTGAAGAGTTGATTTCTCTCCCTGGGGTTGGGCGCAAGACCGCAAACGTATTTTTAGCAGAACAGGGGAGAGCGGCAATTGGCGTAGATACTCATGTCGCGTATATATCGCGCACTTTGCATTGGACTCACCATACTGACCCGAAAAAAGTGGAACAGGATTTATCAGCTTTGTTCCCCAGAAAGGAGTGGAGGAACATCAATACTTCCTGTGTCAGATTCGGCAAAACATATTTAAGTCGCAAGAAAAAAGATGCGCTTTTGTCATCCATTAACTCTCTCCGTTGATTATGAGTCCACCTCTAAAGGACGTTAAGTTGTTTCGGAATGTGGTATGGAAGCACTACCGTGATCAGGGTAGAGTGTTTCCGTGGCGGCAGACTAGAGACCCCTATCGCATATTGGTTTCAGAGATCATGTTGCAACAAACGCAGGCAGATCGGGTTGTTCCGTTTTTTCGCACGTTTGTCAAAAAATTTCCTACCGTTGAGTTGTTAGCGCAGGCACCGCTTGCCTCCGTTATTCGTTTGTGGAGCGGTTTAGGGTATAACAGAAGGGCATTGTATCTCAAGCGTGCTGGAGAAATTATTGTACGTGAATATAGAGGAATGATTCCCAAAGATGCTTCCGTGTTGGATACATTGCCTGGTGTTGGTCCGTACACTGCGGCAGCGGTATGTGCGTTTGCATTCAACCAACCCGCTGTTTTTATTGAAACAAACATACGTACGGTGTATATCCATCATTTTTTCCCACGGAGGAAGAAGGTCAGTGATTCTGTATTGTTGAAACTGGTGAAAGTAACGCTTGATGCGCGCCGGCCGGCCGAGTGGTATCAAGCGCTTATGGACTATGGTGCTTGGATAAAAAAGACGGTAGGTAACGCTAATGTCCACAGTGTGCATTACGCAAAACAGAAACCATTTGTCGGATCTCGCCGGCAATTGCGCGGGAGGATTCTTAGACAGGTAGCGGAAGGCTCTATGACATCCAAGCAAGCTTGTCGTTTGTATTCGAGAGAACATATATCATTGAAACTGGTGCAGTCGGCAATCTCTCAAATGGTTAGAGAGGGGCTTTTACGCCAAGCTAATGGTAGAATTTTCCTGCCGCGTTAAATGTCTCTGCAATTTCAAAAAAATAAAGAAGATTTCATCTGCGAGCACTGCGGTATGCAGGTTTTTGGTAACGGGTATACCAATCATTGTCCAGTTTGTCTCTGGAGTAAGCATGTTGATGTAACTCCGGGTGACCGTAGCGCTTTGTGTGGGGGTTTGATGGAGCCCTTGTCGCTTTCGTTGAAGAAAGGGGACTATATACTATTGCACCGCTGTGTTCGGTGTGGATATGAAAAGCCTAATCGAACTGCTCCTCGTGATGATCTTGATATGCTTTTGAAACCCAAGAAAGATTAACGTCCGCTTTTTTGGAAAAGCTCTGTATATAATTTGGTGAGTGCGGGCGCTACGTCGGTTGAGAAAGCCGCAGCAGTATTTTTTAGATTATTTTTCAGAAATGTAGGGAGATCGATTTTGATTTCTTCAGTGAAACTACGATTGATGTATGAGAGGGTGATTGCATCAAGATTGCGCCCACCCGTACTTTGTGCTTCGCTGCTTGTAACTACGATACCCAAAACCTTCCCGTCGCTTGTTACCACTGGCCCCCCTGATGATCCGTGTTGTGCAACAACACTCCCCCCGAGAGAAACGAGGTCAACAGTTGTGTCTCCAAAAGTGAAGACATCTTGGATGGTTGCCGGTGCGGAAGAAAGATAGAGGTTAGTCTGTATCAAGATGCCACCAAGAAATCCTGCGGGATATGCAGAGAGAATCACTGGATGACCGACAATCGTTGGTGAATCAATGAGGGAAATCGGAAGGTATGGAAAATTTTGCGGTAATTGAATGGTAGGTCCGACACCATCACGAATGATGAGCAGTGCGAAGTCTCGTTCGCCGGTGCCGGTGGGAGTTTGTTCAAGCATTTCTTCGTAGTGTTCTGTTACCCACGTGGGTGATATGTACAATAAATCAGCGTGGTATAGGGGTTTTGCGGGGCTATCTTGTCGGATGACACACTCAAGAAATCCTTTAATTGGATAGTCTTTGATTAAAAAATACTGCGCTACGTGGGCGTTGGTTAGGATGACGCCTTGCGGGTCAATAATGACACCGCTTGCCGACAACGGACTTAAGAGTCCTCCGCTTGCCGATGTGCAAAGTATATTGACTGTTGCCTTTCGCGCACTCTCGTTTATTTCATCCCACGAAGGGGTAGGGCTTGTGTCTGTTACTGGTTGGTTTGGGATTAGTGGGGGTACCACTACAACCGATGTTTCAATTGGTTTTTGTGTTGGTATGACTGCCGTTGTCTTTGGGGGAGGTGATTGCTTGCTTGTTGATGCTGTCTTTGCAGGAATAACTTGTGCGTGTGTTGATGTGCTTACAACCGTTGTTTTTGATGCGGTTGTTGTGCTTGAGACAGGTTCTTGGAGTATTTGTGTTGAAATAGGTACAAGCCAAAGCCCAACAGAGACAATTAGTCCGATCAACATATTTTTGAGTGATATGAGAATTGAGAGCATGTCGCTATTATATCGCGACATCTCCATTGCGGCTGCTGTCGGTTTTTGCTACCATGTGGTGCACTTGAGTATGTATACGTCGCGGGACTAGTTTAATGGTAGAATAGGAGTTTTCCAAACTCTTGGTGGGAGTTCGATTCTCCCGTCCCGCATAAAAAGCCCCCGCAAGGGGTTTTTGTGTGGGACAGAAAGCGTGGAGACGCTTTCGTGGGGGAATCGAAGCCTGTTTGAGTATTTTGTTAAGCCCTTGTTGGGCGAAAAGAAAATCCAAACAGGAGACTGCTCCTGTAAGGAGAGATTCTCCCGTCCCGCACCGCTAAGGTTATTTTTTCTTGTCTTCAGTGGACTGTTCCCACATGTACCAGAACCATGTGCGGTAGCTTTCAGCTAGATTTTTACTCCGGATCACAAAGATCACGATGTCTTTTCCAGTTTTGCCTAAAGCCACGCCTGTATAGGTAACTACAAAATCACCAAAAATATGAAGAGCCGAATTGGTCGAGTATTTCTTAGGTAAAAATCGATACTTTAGATCGCCAGGGAAGTGGCGGGGAAAATTGGGCATTTCTGATTTAACTTCATAATCAAAAAGCTGAATAAATTTAATTTTTTTTCGATTGGCTTCCTTAAAGAAAGCTGCCCTTCCTGCATCAAGATTCGGATCAAACCAAGATCCTTTTGCTCCTATAAAATAGCTGTCTTGCTCAACACGTAACACATCTCTCCAGATGTTTCTTTGTCCCTCGAGTCCTTTGTATATATAAGCTTCCTCTGGCGCAACGCTTGACTGGAATTTCTTTTTTAATGAGGGGAGTATTCTTTCTAGGTTTTCTTGTTTTTCTGCCAGCAGCTCTGTTAATTTATCAGGGTCTACGGCGTTGTAAGTATTTTCTCCTCTAGAAAGAATCTGAAAGCACAGTCCTTTATTTATGAGTCGTTGCATAACATCATACGCATTTCGGCGATGAATTTTTGCTTTAACTGAAATATCACTTATGGAAGATTCTCCGCTTTCTATAAGCGATTCGTATATTCTCGCTTCATTTGGGCTTAATCCCAATTCCTCGAGTATTTGTTGGTTCATATTTGGTGGTGGCAATCAACACCCTATGGTGGTATTGGCCACTCAAATTCAATAATATAGCATACTTCTTGGTCAGTCAAACAATCAGACAACTATGTTCTATGAAAAAACTACACCTCTGTCTTGGTACTATGCTGTTCTTGGCTACAGTGAAAGCCGATGCTGGGGAGCTTGGTAACACCTCCTTCGATTTTCAATTTCGCAGTCTCTTCCATATTCAATATGTCGATCTCCACACGAACAAACTTGGGAGTTTCGGATTAGCAGGGTGGGCAATCTTTTCTGATGTTACTGCGAAGAATAATGAGACTGCAAGCTTCCATGTTCTAGGTCCTCTTTGGCAGTATGGCAAAAAGGGAAGTTGGTTTGAGGTTATGGGAGGATTGAGGAGAAATGAAGACGGATACAATGACCCCGTCGTTGATCTCCGGCTTCTCGATCGCACTTTCTCGAGGATTAACCTCATGGCTGAACTAGCCTACTTTCCGCGCGAGGAGAGGAGAAGGTTGTACACATGGATGGCAGCGGATACTCCAATTCCACTCGGTAGATACCAAATGAGATTGGGAATTGAGTCGGAAAACATCTTCTCTTATTCAGGGCAGAGGGATTCTTGGGGTATCGGTCCTCGGCTCGTGTTCCCCATTCCGCTTCAGAAGATCTCACCGGCGTTGTCTTCGTCACTTGCGGTGGCCTATCAGCATCGGAATGATCAGGATTTTCTCCGATGCTATCTGGGGCTCACCTGTAAGTTGGGGAGGTGAGTCCCTCCTTAGTCGTGGTATTCATCTCAATCACTTGGTATGCGTCGTGTACCAAGTGATTTTCTTTATGCAACATAAAACCGCCTTAGGAGGCGGTTTTATGTAAGTAGAAAACTCTTTTGAAAGCTTATTTGACAGCGTCTTTGAGGGCCTTTGCCGCGCGGAACTTCGGAACTTTCATGGCAGGGACAGAAATTGTCTCTCCTGTCCGAGGGTTTCGTGCTTGCCGAGCTGCGCGCGCCTTGACCGAAAAAATGCCAAGACCCGCAATTGAGACCTCGTCGCCCTTCGTGAGGGTAGAGACGATCGAATCAATAACCGCATCAACCGCCTGCTCAGCTTGCACTTTGGTGCCGCCGATTTTCGCGTGGACTGCGTCTGCAATTCCTTGCTTATTCATGATTGTTTTATTGATTACTAAATATATAGGTTCGACCCCCTTACGCCTCTTGAACTGGTTAAATGTTCAAGCGTAGCTTCAAATTATTATATACCACCACTTTTTTAAGGCAACCAGTGTCAAATGTCACTAAAACTCTGGAATAGAGCCATTTTGATGTCAAACAAATATAAAATGACAAACAATCGTAAAAACAAATACCACGGCTCTATAGAGCCGTGGTATTTGTGTATCTTTAGAGGAAGCTATTCTTTATCTCGCAAATTCAACTACGCGAGTTTCTCGAATCACGTTTACCTTGATTTCACCAGGATAGTGGAGTTCATTTTCTATACGCAGAGCCACATCGCGGGCAAGTTTGGTTGCTTCAAGATCGGTGATTTCAGTTGGGGTAACAAATATACGAATTTCGCGTCCTGCTTGAAGTGCATAGGCTTTCTCAACCCCTTTGAATGATTTAGCGATGCTCTCAAGCTCTTCAAGTCGTTTGAGGTAGTTTTCAACGGAATCGCGTCGTGCACCCGGTCGCGCACCAGAAATCGCGTCAGCAGTTTGCACAATACGAGATTCAAGGGTTTCATACGGATATTCCTCGTGATGCGCCTGCATTGATTTCACGATTTCTTCAGAAACACCGAATTTCTGGAGAATTCTACGTCCGATTTCGACATGTGTGCCCTGTACTTCGTGGTCAACCGCTTTGCCAATATCGTGCAAAAGAGCTCCGGCGCGTGCCACCGAGATGTTTGCACCGAGTTCCCCTGCAATCATTCCAGCGACATGTGACATTTCTACTGAATGCTGGAGTACGTTTTGGCCATAGCTTGTGCGGAAGTGGAGACGTCCGAGGATGGAGATAAGTCGGGGATCAAGATTGATCACGCCTGCTTCGTAGGCTGCCTGTTGACCCTTTTCTTTGATAATTTTATTGATCTCTAGTTCGGCTTTTTCCACCGCCTTTTCGATTTTTGCCGGCTGGATACGTCCGTCAATAATGAGTTCTTCAAGTGCGACTCGTGCTATCTGTCTGCGGATTGGATTAAATGAAGAAATGGTGATGGCTCCTGGGGTGTCATCCACGATAAGTTCAACTCCGGTAATACGCTCGAAGGCCTTGATGTTTCGTCCTTCTTTGCCGATAATCTTTCCTTTGAGCTCATCTGAAGGAATGGCGACTGTCGTGGTGAGCACGTCAGCAGATACGGAGTTTCCAAGACGTTGAATGGCGCTTGTGAGGATTTCTTTCGCGCGACCCTCGAGTTTTTCCTCGCCATACTGTTCCATTTTCTGCATGCGCGACAAGAGATCTTCCTCGCTCTGTTTCTCGATCATCTTCACGAGTTCATTTTTTGCGTCTTCTCGCGACAATTGCGAGATTTTTTCAATTTCCGCGAGTTTGCTTGTCTCCATCTGATCAACTTTGTCTTTCACTCGCTTGATCTCAGCGACTTTTGCCTTCATGTCCTCAACTTCCTTATCAATATCGCTCTGGCGTTTATCCAAAAGCTCCTCCTTTTTAATCAGGCGGTCTTCGGTCTTCTTGAATTTATCTTCTCGTTCCTTGAGCTCCCCTCGTGTTTCTTTGAGGGTTTCTTCAGCTCGTTTCTCTGCATCGGTTACGACACGTTTGGCTTCTTCTTTTGCCTCAAGCATCATCTGCTTGATCTCAAGTTCCATCGAACCTTTCTTTCCGAGGGAGATGATCAATCGCAGATAGTAGCCGAGTGCAACTCCTGCGAGGGTGCCAATACCCGCCAAGAGCAGTACAATTTTAAGCGACATATATGTGAAAAGGAGTTCCGGTTTTTACACTTGTGCCGCGTGTGGATCGCCACACTGTTCGAAGAAGGGGAATCTAGAAGATACGTTTAAATGTTTTTCAGGATTCATGAACATTGGACAGATAAAAATGGAATTCCATAATTAACAATAGTAACGACTTCATAGTAGTATAGTTTCCCATCCTTGTCTATGTCTCTGCTCGTATGTAGGTCATTTTCCGCTTGTAAAAGGCCTCCGCGTTTATCGCGGAGGCCTTTTAGTTGGGCGTGTCTATTTGGTCTTGAATATTTCGTCTATAATGCCGTATTTCTTTGATTCCTCGGCAGACATGAAGAAGTCGCGATCAACATCTTTTTCTATCTTTGAGACAGGTTGTCCGGTTGTTTGTGCAAGAATTTCATTGAGTATCTCACGATTTTTTATTATGCGCCGAGCACTGATTTCGATATCTGTTGCTTGTCCCTCCGCTCCTCCGTGCGGTTGGTGAATCATGATTTCTGCGTTGGGAAGCGCATACCGCTTTCCTTTAGCGCCTGATGCAAGTATGACCGCTCCCATGGAAGCAGCCATGCCTACGCAAACAGTCGAAACGGCCGGCTTTATGTGGTTCATGGTGTCGATGATTGCCAGACCCGAAGTGATTTGTCCCCCCGGAGAATTTACGTAGAGAGAGATGTCTTTTTTTGAATCTTCCGACTGAAGGAAGAGAAGTTGCGCGACAATGATATTCGCAACATGATCGTCAATAGGTCCTCCGAGAAAAATAATCCGATCTTTCAGGAGGCGTGAGTATATATCAAATGACCGCTCGCCATAGCTTGTTTTTTCGATAACCGTCGGTATCAAAATTTGGTTTGAAGGGTTTTTCATAGGGGAAATGTATATCTGAATAATGCTCGTGCAGTATAACAAAAAATTTTCTTATTTGCCATCAGTGCACACTAGTTACCTTTTTGTTTGTGGGTGAACAAGGTAAAATGAAGCGATGCGTCTACATCATTTTTTTATTGAACAGAAGTTAGGCAAACAGGTGGGGCAGGAACTGCTTATTGCCGATCCCGAGAAGATTCACCAATGGCTACGGGTATTCCGATTCAATACAGGAGATCAAGTGGTGTTGCTCGATGATTCAGGTTCAGAATTTGTCTGCGAATTTTCAGGAATTTCTCCCGGTGGCGCTACACTTGTTGTTCGCAAAGAGCTTGAAAGCAAGAATCAGGTTTCTCAAGAGGTTTTTTTGTTCCAATCGTTGATCAAAAATGACAAATTTGAATGGGTTTTACAAAAAGGCACCGAGCTTGGTGTATCTCGGTTCATGCCGATTCTTGCAGATCGTAGCGAAAAAAAGAGTTTAAACTTCCCGCGATGCAAAAAGATTGTGGTGGAAGCAAGTGAGCAGTGTGGCCGCCCGACACTTCCCAAATTTTACGAAGTGATGAAACTTGAGGAATCATTCGGGCAGTATGATGCGAAGTCCGTTGTGTTTCATCCTGATGCGCCACGATTCAACAAACTCGATTTCATTAACGAACAGCATCTTGCAGTGTTTATTGGCCCTGAAGGAGGCTGGAGCGACCGTGAAATCGATTTATTCAAGCAAAAAAACGTGCCGATTCTCTCATTCAGCAACTTGATACTCCGAAGTGAAACCGCCGCCATCGCAATCTCCTCTCTGATTCTCCTCTAGGATTCTATTTCTGGTTTTCCAAGAACTTGAGCACATGCTGTCGCAAGAGTGTGCGCTCAATATAGAGTTTTGCTGTTTCTTTGTCTGCATCTTTGTAGTGTTCAAGCAGGTGAGTCGTTTCGCGTTCGATGTCTTCTGCTGGAACAGTAATTTTTTCTGCGGCAGCAATGCGGGGGAGAACTAATTCAAACTTCGCCCGTTTTTCTGCATTTCCGAACCACTCTTTTCGCAAGACTTCTTTTGTCTTATTAATTTTTTTGAGATATTCCTCTGGTTTCATGCCGATCCGCTCAATGTCGTGCATAAACTCCGATTCAATTCTATCCAACTCATGTTCTACGAGTGCTTCCGGAATATCTCCTTTGGTATTCGAAACGATGTTTTCGATAATCTCAAGCACTCTTTTCTCGCGATTGCGGGTCTGCTTGTCGCTTAAGAGATCGGCGCGGAGTTTTTCGGTAAATTCTGCCACTGTCTTGAAGTTGCCGAGTTTTTTTACGGTCTCGTCGGTAAGTTCGGGCACAACCACTGTCTCTTTTGGTGATTCTCCTGTTTGTCCCGCGAGTATTTTCTTGATGTGATCGAGCGATGTTTTGAGTTCTTCATCGGTGACGGCAGATTCAGGCAGAGGTTTTTCGTTTTCTTTGGCAGCAATTTTTTTGTATTCAGGAAGGGTTAATTCAGGGACCAGCGCGACTGTAATCTTAAATTGCAGGGGATTGTGCGGCGCAAGTTTGGTAAGCGTTGCGTGGGGCTGACCGATAAATCGTATTTGTTTTTCTGACAATACCCCGATAATTGCTTCGTGAATGGCTTCGTCGGCCGCTTCCTGAAGTATTGCCATTTCTCCAACTGTCTTAAGTACGATTGCTTCAGGGGCTTTTCCTTTGCGGAAACCGGAAATCTCGGCGTTTTGTACTGCTTTATGCAGAGCTAGCTTTCTGAATTTTTCGAATTCTTCTGTCGGAATTTCAATCTCGAATTCTTTCGTCGATTTGCCTGCTTCCTTTTCGCTGATAACTGTATAGATGATTTTTGCCATAGGTTTTTCAGTCTACCACATCCGCGTGTTGATTTGCCACTGTATTACATAAAACACCTTTGCATATAGATGCAAAGGTGTTTTATGTAGAAATAGCCGAAGGAGTTACTGCGAGTTAACCACGCTTTCGATATTATCTGAATCGTCTAAACTACTGACATCGGTTGCATTGAGGTCGGCGCTGATATCTTCGAGCGAATCTGTTACACCTACCGTTTGCAGTCCGCTTACCACAGTGTCAGTGCCAGCAGAAATTTGTTCTGGCGATTCAATTGGCATAGTACTTTTGTTTAATGTGCCTCCCCAGAAGTAGAGAGCGCCCACCAAGAGCACAACAATAATAATAATGATGCCAATTATGGGACCAACCGATTTCTGATTTTGTTGTATTGGTGGCATCGGTTGTGAGGGGGTTTGTGGGGCAGAAGCCGGCTGGTTCATTTGCGTTTGGTCCATGGTTATTTGTTATTAATATTTAATTTGATCCATTGTTATTTTCTGGAGTGGAGGTAGCCCGATTAATTCTAGGTTGTACCGAGTTAAGGGCTTCTACGAGCGCTTCATGCGCCTTCTTTATCTTTTCTTCAACAGACTTGATAATTGTGCGCACACTTTCGAGTTCTGTTTTTGGATCATCGGACGCATTGAGTGTGCCAATTGCGTCAATAATACTTCCGATCGAGGCTGCTGCGTCAGCAATGGCTGTTCGTGCAACGGCTAGTTTTGCGCGGGCGGTGTCGACTGAAATTCCCTCTGCTGCGAGCTTATCAAGTCGTGAGCCGATCCGATCTGCAATATTGGTGAGTCTTTCTATTGCGGCATTGAATCGATTTACGGTTCTTTCTCCGTACGCGGTAATCATGCGCTGGCGCTGTTCGTCAAGACGCGCTTTGATAGCGGCTCGCGTAGTTGAAGCATTGTTCTTGATTTGTTCGCGTGCTGCTTGTGCCCTGTCTTGTATATCTGATCGAGTAGTCGATGCGGTATTTTTTATTTGTTCACGAGTCGTCTGGACTTTTTCTTTTACATCAGCTCTTGTGGTTGATGCCGTATTTTTTATTTGTTCACGTGCAGCAGCATTTTTTGCTTGCATTTCTTCTCGTTGTTTCTGCAAGAGTTCTTTTTCATACAAGGCTTTCTCGCGAAGCGTTGTAGATGCAGTTTTATACTGAGTTGTATTTGCTGTACCTACTGCGTCTGTTTCAGCAGACACTACTGATGCTGATGCAGTGAGTATTAGTGCGCCTAAAAGTCCGGCAGTTTTGATGATATTCATGTAGATAAAATTTTTTCTAATATGCTCTCGTTGTGTCACCTATTATACTTGATGAGTGTGAGTTGCAACAAGGCATAAAAAGAAAAACCCAAGCTGTGAAAGCTTAGGTTTTTCTAGAGGAGATTCTTTTACTTTGCCAAGAGTCCGACTAATGGTAGCGCTACAATGTTCAGTATTTTAATCATAGGATTAATCGCAGGCCCCGCCGTATCTTTATACAAATCGTCGTTTCGCTTCTTGAGAACCCACGGTTCTCAACGTTCCTCGAAGACTCGGAACTGCTCTCCGACACGGGAAACTCCCGTTTCCCGACCCCTTCCCCGATCCGTATAAAGATTACTTGGCGAGAAGACCTACCAAAAGCAGAGCAACAATATTTAATATCTTGATCATAGGATTAATCGCAGGCCCCGCCGTATCTTTATACGGATCACCGACGGTGTCTCCCGTAACGGCCGCTTTGTGAGCCTCGCTACCTTTTCCCCCATGGTTACCAGATTCAATGTATTTTTTTGCGTTATCCCATGCGCCACCGCCTGACGTCATCGAGATTGCAACAAAGAGTCCGGTGATGATAGAACCCACCAGCAATCCGCCGAGTGCTACTGGCCCTAGGACAAACCCGACCACAATTGGTGCGAGTACTGGAATCAATGCAGGCACAATCATTTGTTTGATGGCAGCGCTAGTGACGATATCAACGGCTCGTGCGTAATCTGGTTTTGCACTTCCGTCCATAATGCCTTTGATTTCTCTGAATTGTCGGCGTACTTCAGTGACGACTGCTCCGGCAGTTTTTCCGACTGCTTCCATCGCGAGTGCAGCAAAGTAATAGGGGAGAAGTCCTCCGATAAACAATCCGACAAGGACTTTCGGATCACCCAGTGCAAAAGTGAGTTCGCTCCCCATATTGGCGAATTCTTGTGTGTACGAAGCAAAGAGTACGAGTGCTGCCAATCCTGCCGATCCAATCGCATATCCTTTAGTGACGGCTTTGGTGGTGTTGCCGACAGCGTCAAGTGGATCAGTGATGTCGCGTATTTCCTGCGGGAGATTCGCCATTTCAGCAATACCCCCTGCATTGTCAGTGATAGGGCCATAGGCATCGATAGCGACAATAATGCCTGCCATGGAAAGCATGGACATGGCAGCAACCGCGATTCCATAAAGACCTGCAAATTGATAGGTGATAAGAATTCCGCCTACAATTACCAGAGCTGGAAGAGCTGTCGATTTCATTGAGATAGCAAGACCTTGGATAATATTGGTGCCATGGCCGGAAAGAGAGGCGGCTGCAATTGATTGCACTGGCTTGTATTTGGTTGCAGTGTAGTACTCGGTGATCCAGACCAAGAGTCCAGTGACGACGAGTCCGGTGAGTGCGGCGATAAAGAGATCAAGTGTTGTGTACACTCCATTTCCCTCCATCAGAATTGCAGTGATTGGATAGAAGGCAATCGCCGAAAGAATTCCCGCCGCGATCAGTCCTTTGTAAAGAGCTCCCATGATATTTTTCCCTTTTCCGAGGCGCACGAACCATGTACCAATAATTGACGCAATGATAGCGGCTGCGCCAAGTACGAGCGGATAGAGAATGGCATTTACAAAATCAGGGAAAAGCAGAGAACCAAGAAGCATTGTTGCTACCGAGGTAACTGCATATGTCTCAAACAAGTCCGCGGCCATGCCGGCGCAGTCGCCGACATTGTCTCCTACGTTGTCTGCGATCACTCCTGCATTTCGAGGGTCATCTTCAGGAATTCCTGCTTCGACTTTTCCCACAAGGTCAGTTCCTACGTCGGCAGCTTTAGTGAAAATTCCGCCTCCAAGTCGCGCGAAGACACTGATAAGAGAAGCACCGAATCCAAGTCCAATGAGTGCCGTTACATCTGCAGTTATCGCGTAAAATCCAGTTACGCCAAGAAGTGCAAGTCCGACGACTAAGAGTCCGGTGACTGCACCTCCGCGGAAAGCAAGGGAGAGCGCTGCTCCCAATCCTTTGCGTGCGGCTTCAGCTGTGCGTACGTTTGCGCGAACAGAGACGTTCATTCCAATATAGCCTGCGAGAGCTGAGAAAATGGCGCCGACCAAGAATCCAGCTGCCATTTTCAAACCAAGCGAGGCGCCAAGAATGAGTGTGAGAATAATAGCGATTGCCCCAATCGTTTTGTACTGGCGATTCAAATAGGCTTTTGCACCTTCGCGGATTGCGGACGAAATCTCCTGCATACGTGCATTTCCGGCAGGCTGCTTGTTTATATTGTATGCAAGTATAAGACCGTAGATGATTGCGATTACTGAACTAATGAGAGCAAATAACACGAACGGGTTCATGATAGGTACGTTTTAAAAGTAATAAAAAATTAATTACGCTGATTTTGCGCCATCAGCTTCAGAAGGGTTTGCTCCTTCGGGCACATCAGACGATTGAATATCAATGCGCCAGCCGGTGAGTTTGGCTGCAAGGCGCACATTTTGTCCTCCTTTGCCGATAGCAAGTGATTGCTGGTCGCCTGCTACCGTTACTTTAGCCTGCATTTGTGTTTCGTCAATCACTTCAACCGAGATTACTCGAGCAGGGGAGAGCGCGTCTTCAATAAATTGCTTAGGATTGGCAGACCACTCAATAATGTCTATCTTTTCTCCGCCGAGCTCTGACATGACAGTCGAAACACGGACACCGCGTTGGCCAACGAGTGAACCAACAGGGTCAACGTGTGAGTCATGAGATACCACCGCAACTTTTGATCGCGAGCCGGCTTCACGGGCAATGGCTTTGATTTCCACGACTCCATTAGCTATTTCAGGTGTTTCGATAGAGAACAGTTTCTCCAAGAATTTTGGATGCGCGCGGGAAAGTTTGAGGAACACGCCTTTAGGTGTTTCTTCAACTTTGTATAGGTATGCACGGATACGTTCTCCTTGTCGGTAGCGTTCCCCAGGGATTTGTTCTTCATACGGCAAGATCGCGTTGGTGCGTCCCATATCAACAAACAAGTTCCCACGTTCAATACGCTGAACGGTTCCGCTCACGACCTCACCTTGTCGCTTGCCGAATTCCTCCATGACTGAAGTTTTTTCGGCCTCGCGAATCTTTTGGATAATCACTTGTTTTGCAGTCTGGGCAGCAATACGGCCGTAGTCAGACTTGGTCTCAAGTGGGAAGACAATCTCGTCATCAATTTTTGCGTCTCCTTTTATTTTTTTCGCATCGTCCAAGAGAATATGATGTTCGGAATTGAAACGGATTTTTTCTATATCTCCTGCTTCGTTTTTTGTTTCCTCTTCAATCTCCTCATCTTCCATAATTACTTTTGTTGGATCCACGACCACTTTCACCTGATAAAAATCAGTTTTTCCAGTTTCGGGATCAAATGTTGCTCGGACGATCTGCCCCTTTTTCCCGTACTCTTTTTTGTACGCAGTCGCGAGCGCCATCGCGATGGCTTCGAGCACCTTTTCTTTTGGGATACCTCGTTCCTCTTGTAATTGATCGAGTACCGACTTTATGACTTTGAGATCGAATAACATAATTGATTGTTAACGAGTAGTGTTTATTTTTCTATTATACCTCTACCTTCTTACTGGTTACTAAAAAAGCCCGCCGGTGGGCGAACTTCACATTGAGTAGTATACAAAATTGATCCTGTTTGTCAATTTTCAATGTTTTGATTTGTGGAAAAAGAAGAGGGGTCGCAACCGTAGTTGCGACCCCTGTGAAATTCGGACTAAAGACCTGGAATCAGGTATCGAGTCCGGAAGAACTCTGCCGGCAGAGGCTCTGGCCTCGTCGGCTCGTAGGATGGAAGGGGATACGTCCCTGTGCCGTCCTCGTCGAGCGTAATCTGCGCTCGTTCAGTCCAGACCTTCAGGTCTGGCGTTGTCTCGAGGGCGACTTTTGTCCCCGGAAAACCGCTGATGATGACCTGCGGTTGGCCGTTGACGAGTTTGATCTCGAGAGTGGTGAAGGTGGAGCGAACCTTCTGCCCTGTGAGGACATCGTAGTCCTCAAAGGTCTTGCTATACGGATTGTAGATATCCCAGTGGTAGTAGAAACGTACCACTCCACCCCATCCGTTCGATCGGATCATATCCGGATCGATGAAGTCAAGATCCAAATACAAGTGCCCGTTTGTTTTGGTGGACTCATGGATCACACTTCCAGGGTCCATCCCATTGGCACTGTTTCTGGATTTGTTTGGTGGCTGTGTGAGAGGCCTTTTCGGGTCCCGAAGAATATACTCCACCTGTTCGACGTTGGTTAGCACGTTGCTGACCGGGACCCATTTGACCAGAGGCCAGCGCGTGAGTGTCTTCCCAAGCTCAGGTGAGGGGACGAACTTCCCCTGACTGTCCCATACGAGCGGGAAGGACTCCAAACGTTTGTCCGTGTAGAACGGAGAGTTCAGGGCCACATTGGCTCCGACGATCAGAAATGCAATTTCCGCATTAGTTCGCGGATCAGTCGAACGTAGGTTGTAGTCGATGACTTCAACCATCGCTCGCTTGATCGCATCACAGAGCGGTCCCTGCGAAACATCGTAGGGGAACTGGTGCCCGAGGTAATAGTCCTCGGTGTTGGGAAGACTTACCCCAACGAAGAACTTTGTGCACTCTTTCTCCACTTGAGCACTGAGAACTTCCCGCGACCCAAGCGGAAGGGAGGTGAGGTTTGGCATTGAAGCCACCCTCACTTGTTGTGCGGAGACGACAAGTGTCCCCGCAACCAGAACTAATGCTGACAGAAGAATCGCTTTCATGGCGAGATCTCCTTTCTTGGTTGTGAGGGCCTACGCCACTCTTGGTTATTGAAACTTTCGGAGAACTGTCTCCTATACCAATTATAGCATATTTTGTCAAAAAATGAAAGCTAAAAATCAAGTCTTTCGCGAAGGCGCATAAATGGCTTAAAATCGAGGGTTATCAACAGTTTTTTCACCTTTTATGCGTGATATACTAAAGAAGTATTTTAAGAGCGAATAAATAGCTTTTCCTTTTTATGAAGAAAATTTCACTTGAAGTTTTGCGAGCGTCTCTGTTTTCGTTTCTCGTGCTGACTTTTTCGCTTGGCATTGGCTATTTGTTTGCATGGACAGGTCCAACGCAGTCGCCACCAGATGGTAATGTCACGGCGCCGATTAATGTCGGCAACAGCAAACAAGTAAAGGGTGGAGATATTTGCACCAAAACACCTAATGGCACAGGTCCCGAGAGATGTTTAAGCACACAGGGAACTCTTAAGGTTGTTCAAGTTACTAGAAATGATGTTGGAACCCTTATTTATTTTCTTGGATTAGGATATTTAGGAGAGAGTCCCGTAAGTGCCGTTAATACTGTTGGGGCGGGTTTGAATGCACACTCTAGACCATGTACTAATCCAAAGTCTAACGGCGGAGCTCCAACGTATACGGACGATATATCAAATACAGTTTGTCAGGATACAGATTTCGCTGACATGGATGGATTGGCATGCAATAGTGCTAATGGGTGGTATATTACCGGATGTTTTCTGGCTACGGATAAAGTTGATGCACCGCGTGTTTGGCCATACCCGAATGGATGTGTGACGCAGGGATTCGATAATGGTGTCGGCGATCTTACCATTATGTGTGCAAAACAGAATTAGCTTCCCGTGTATTGTGCGTTACTTTTTGCACAATATGATCTGGAGTACGCTTGGAGTATTAGCACTCTCGGTTATTTTTCCCTTACACTCTCTCGCCGCACCAGTTTCGATTACGGGTTATGGATGGTCCGATACAATCGGGTGGATTGATCTTGCACCTCCCATTTCAGGAGGAGGAGTTTTTAAGCAAGACAGCGGTGCCCTGACGGGCTATGCGTGGTCAGACAATATTGGGTGGATTAAGTTTGGAGGTCTATCAAATTTTCCTTCAGGAAATGGGACCGAGAGTATAAATAGTTTTGGTCAGCCACCAGTTGAGACAGGTCCCACTAATCTTACGGCTGGATTGCAGTTGTGGCATAAACTAGGAGACAATCAGAATTCAATAGCCCCTGATTCCTCATCGAATGGGTATTCAGGTGCTTATAGAAATTTCCCCGCGGTTCCGACACTGGATTTACGTATATCAGGGGTGTATGCGAGTGTATTTGATGGAGTCAATGATCACATATCTATCTTCAGTTCTCCATTTGGAAGTTACCCCACTATAGGTAATACCACGAGTAACTACGGAGTGAGTGTCGCAGTTTGGTTCAAGACGACATCTGATGGAGTCATATTGGGCCAGAATGATCCTACACTACCACCCTCTGCAGTGAGTGGGCATGTTCCTGCCATATATGTAGATACCAACGGAAAGGTACGTGTAAGCATGTTTTGGCATGGCAGTGTTACAAATCAGATAGTAAGTTCAAGTTCCTATAATGATGGGGTATGGCATCACCTTGTGGCCACATACAATGCAGGGGTTGAATCCCTCTATATTGATACGACACTGATCGGTACGCAGGTACAGCCAGAAATTGGTTACAATTCTAGCTACTACTATCTTATTGGTACAGGATTTGCGGGAGGATTGTGGCCCGCGGCTCCTTCTGGTTGGTTTTATTTTAATGGTTCGATGAGTGATTTTCGAGTATACGACCACTCTCTCTCTGGATCAGAAATCCTCCAAGTATATACTTTTTCGAACACTCCCCCTTCACCACCCTCGGCACAGACCGGCGATATTTCAGGTTGGATCCGCGCGTGCGCGGGTATGGATGATGTCGGTGCTCCCAATCAGTCGCTTCCCAATAACACGTGTACCGGATCATCGCGGACTGATGGGTGGGACGGATGGATTAGTTTGAAAGGTGCAACAACTACTTCAGGTCCTACCGCATATCAGACATTTGTAACCCAAAATAATAAACTTTCCGGTTGGGCGTGGGGCGGAGATGTAGTTGGGTGGGTTGCATTTACCGGAGGATTGCGTGTAACCCAGTCCGCGACTTGTGAGGATCCTGAAACCTCTCTTGCTTGGGATGGAATTTCAGGTGCGGACAGCTACTTTCTATATCAGAATGAATATAAAGAGGACGGTACGTTGGTTCAAAGTGATAGGATTCCACTTACTACCTCGAATACTTCATTTACCAATTATTCTGTAGTAGGAGAAGGACATCAAGGGCATAGATTTGAGTATAGACTCTCGATAGTTATTGGCGGAGTTGAGGGACCACTAAGTCCAGCAGTCTCTGTTGTCTCCCCACTTTGTGATTTTACCGCCACTTGTAAGGCAGATGTAGATACTGTTGTTCCTCTCCAGTATGTAAATTACACAGATGATGTGACGGTCAATACGCTACATTCACCCTATGACTACGAATGGTTTGCAGATGAATGCTTTGCCTTTTGGGGGACAACTGAGTGTAAGACTAAAAATGTTTATGATTCACCTGCATCTGGTAATGTGGCTTACAACACCTTTGCTGACCTCCAATATTATTGGACTGGGCCGCATCACATGTTTGCCACCACTACTGATGGTGTAGGTAACACGGCCAAAGTGAGATGTCTGAACGATTCACAAACAGAGAATTTTATTACCGTGGGCACGGTCTCCCCGAGCAGTCTGACATTAACACCTGATACCACGTCGGGTTTTCCAATTATACAGATAACATGGATACCTCCTTCACACCCCAATTCTCCTAATGTGGCAGATGCTGTGGTGCTTTATCAGTTGAAGCGAGATGGGGACCCTCTTTTTGGCGGACTCTTACTTGCGAACGACCCCAAAAGTAGAAATGACACAGGTCTTGAATACAATACTTTATATGATTATGAACTCCGTGCAATTTATCTGACGACTACAGAAGGTTTGCTTTATGAATACTCGAACCCTATTGTAGGTTCAGTCACTTCTCCAGACAGACCTTTAGGTGCACCGATTCCTTCTTGTATTCCACTTTCGTCAAGTCCTACCAATGCCATACAGGTATCTTGGATTCCATTGGGGCCTCCTGAAAATAGGTTGGCTACTGGGTATATGTTGTATGAGTTTAGGTCGGGTTTGGGGTATGTATTGATCAGTGATGCACAGTACACTAGTGGGGTGATACCTGCGGCAAACACGACATACAATCATACAGGTTTGACACCAGGGTCTACCCATTATTATCGAATTACATCAGTAACAGGAAACCCTCCAACCCAAGCATCGGGGCCGAGAGAAATCAATGACTGTAAGACTATTACCGATCCCTCATGCAATATGAACTTGTTTATTGATTTTGATTACGGAGCATTTTCATGCGGGAATCAAGATCGAGTCACCTTTGGAGCATCGGCTGATTCGTGCCAAGTGCGAGATCCAAGCGGGGCAGTTGTAGCCAGCGGCACATTTGGAGTTTTTGAAACCCCCAGTTTAGCACAAAATACCACGTATACACTTTCTTGTTCCAAAACAGGTTGTCCAGATCAATCTCTGCAAAAAACCATTGTGGTATCGAGTTGCCCTTTTGGTTTTCGTCTGGATTGTTTTTTCGAACCTCCTAATACAGACACGTCGCCGGTTGTTGGACGAGCAGTGAATCTAGAAACTCATATCTTTGGAGGCGTGCCTCCATATTCGATAACATGGACGGATACTGAAGGGCTTGCCTATCCTGAAACAGGGGTATCTGGGGGTACGTTTAGTGCAGAAACACAGGAATGGAGCACTACTCGATCTATACGCCGCGTGTACTCGACTGTTGGCCCGAAAACCCTTACGGTGAATGTGACCGATAGTGATGGACTAGCGACGTCTTGTACGTTACTTGCAGGAACCACTGGCCCAGATTTGAAAGGTTCCGAATTACACATTGAGGAGTATTAAACAATTATTATGGATGAATTACCATCAACATTCCCCTCTCACTCCCGTTTTAAAGGACTTCTGACGTCTCTCTTTGTCGCACTGGTGCTTGTAGTGATAGCACTCATTATTTCTTTTGCCATCCCCGCCGATACGCCTCCTCCTCAAAAAGACTCGGGTTTGAATCCTGCCTTACAGGCTCAAAAAGTAGATATTATTGAGCGTTTGCGAGAGCTCCCACTTCAGACAATTTCTGACAGTGAAAAAAGAGCTTTCTCACAAGAACTATTGGAGGGACAGGAAGAAGGGATGAGGTTTACTGCTGAAGAGAAAAGAGAAATTTATATGCGCTTGTATAAGCAATAAGCATTTCTTGTTTGTGTAGTGCCTGTCCCCTGATGCTCCTCAAGACAGCTGTCTTTTTTGCTATACTATAAGTACATTTCTTGGTGGGAAACCAGTTTATGTATATTGAAAAGAAACAACTGAAGGATTTTGTCCTTGATTCGGGTCTCGTATCCGCCGAGGCGTTTTCCGCAGCGGAAAAGGAAGCTG
>MHRF01000009.1 GCA_001820875.1 Candidatus Taylorbacteria bacterium RIFCSPHIGHO2_01_FULL_46_22b | reverse complement strand
ACCGATTCCCATTCCCTCCGCGAAGTGATTCTGTTCCCGACCATGCGACCTAAATTAGATAAATAATATGGAGATAAGAGTTGTAAAAAATCTGATTTCCAGAAGTGAGTTGAAAAAAATTGCCGAAGAAAGATTCGGTGATTTAGTGAAGGCGGCAGTTGATATTGAGCAAAAAATTATGGCTATTGGCGGAGAGCTTCATGTGGATGAGCAGGTGTTATTAATAGAACAAGAAAATTCGAAACAGCAGGATGTTTGGGGGATTAATATATATCCTGACGGTCTGGGCGAGGATTTTATTCAGTTTGATTCCATGATAAATTTAAAACCGTCTTTTGGTAATCGTTCGCGGGGCATTGATAACCAAGAGATTCGTGAAAAAGTGATGGCCATTGTTAAAGAGTTAATTCAAATATGAACGGAGTTTTTGCACACAAAGACCTTGCTGCTGGTCGGTGGTACCAGATGAACCTTTCTGAACAGATGGGTAATATCGGCAGTGAAGTGAGTCGAGCTAATCTGTCGCAAGGCAAAAACAATGAACGTTTTGAAGTTGCCGTTGATCGCGCCCTTGAGTTATTTGATCTGACGTTGTCTGATTTACGGTGGCGTGGCCGGCTCCAAGAGATCGGTCGGGCCCGAGAAGTTTTTTGTGACGCTGTCTATGGGGGAAAAGAATACGGCAGTTCTCTCAAAAGTCTTCAAAGTTATTTTGATCATTTTGCGATAGCCACTTTAAATAAAAAACATGCTTGATATTAAATATATCCGCGAGCATGCGGAAGAAGTAAAAAAGAATTGTGAGAATCGGGGAATCAAAGTCGATGTTGATCGGTTGCTTGAGCTTGACGAGAAACGTCGGGCAAAAATCTCTGAAGTTGAACAACTTCGCTCGGCTCGTAACCAAGGTTCTAAGGGTAAACCGAGCGATGAGGAAATTACGAAGATGCGTGAGGTTGGTGATGACATTACTCGACTCGAAAAAGAATTGGAAACCATTGAAGCTGATTACTTAAAATCACTGAAAGCTGTCCCCAATTTAACCCACCCCGACGCGCCAATTGGCGGGGAAGCAGATTACAAAGTGCTGGAAACGGTCGGCAAAGTCCCGGAATTTAAATTTAAACCCAAGGATCATGAAGAACTGATGTTGGCGTTGGACGTGATTGATTTTGAGCGGGGAACTAAAACCAGCGGCGCGAAGTTTTATTTTACGAAGAATGACTTGGTTTTACTGAATCACGCCCTGATTCAGTATGGCGTTGACGTTTTGCGTAAACACGATTTTGTGATTATGGAGACGCCAGATTTGGTGAAGAATGAAATTTTAAGCGGAGTTGGTTTTGCGCCTCGTGGGCCGGAGTCTAATACTTATGCCACCGAGGAAGGGGATTTGAGTTTAATTGCCACGGCTGAAATAACTCTCGGCGGATATCACGCCAGAGAAGTTCTGGATTTATCAAAAGGGCCTTTAAAATATGCCGGTATCTCTCATTGTTTTCGGAAAGAAGCCGGGACTTATGGTAAAGCGTCGAAAGGATTATATCGAGTTCACCAGTTTACAAAATTAGAGATGTTCGTCTATTGCAAGCCCGAAGAAAGTGAAGCCTTACATCAGGAGTTATTAAAAATTGAAAAAGAAATTGTTGACGGTTTGGAACTGTCGTATCAAGTCATTGATACTGCTTCGAGAGATCTTGGTGCGCCGGCGTACCGCAAATTTGATATTGAAGCGTGGATGGTGATGAACAATGGCTACGGCGAAATCACCAGCACTTCCAACTGCACGGATTACCAAGCCCGTCGTTTAAATATTCGCTATCGAAGCGAAAACGGCGAAACGTCTTTTGTACACACTTTAAACGGTACGGCCGTTGTAAATAGTCGTTTTCCAATTGCCATTTTTGAAAACTTCCAACAAAAAGATGGCTCCATCAAGATTCCCAAAGTTCTCCAAAAATACATGGGCGGAATCAAAGAGATAAAATTAAAAAAGTAAGCGAACTTGTGCCTCTCCAAGTAAGTTGCGCAGGCCGGCCTGCCTAGATTGTGGCCGGCTTTACCCCCGAAGCTTGGTGCTGGGTGAGGGGGGCGAGCGTCTAGATAGCGGCGAGTCGCTGGAACGAGCCGACTATCGGTACTTGAGAGGCATAAACGAACGATTATGCGACCAATTGATGTCAAAAAGTTAAAATATAAGGATAAATTGGCGTCAAAAAGGCGCCGGAGTTTTCATATAAAGGCGGTTTTGATTGGTGTGGCGGTTGTTGTGGTTATAGTAGGCATCGGTTACGTGCTTTTCTATGCGTCTTGGCTGAAAGTTACTAATATTACTTTCGAGGGACTAACTGGTGGGCACCAGAACGATGTTCAAAAAGTTGTCGATGGCGCTTTGGGTCGTAAGATATTAGGCATTCCGATTGGCCGAGACATATTTTTTGTTCGTTCCGGTCCGTTAGAGACTGATTTAATCTCCCAGTTTTCATTTATCGAAAGTGTTTCGGTTCAGAAAAAATATTTCCATACCCTTAAAATCTCCGCAACTGAACGCCAAGCGGAAGGAGTGTGGTGCTTTGTTCCCCGCCCTTTGGGCGAGGCTCGCTCCGAAGGAGCGGCGACACAATCAAGTCCCGATTGCCGATATTTTGATCACGGTGGCGTAACCTTCGGTCAAGCCATTCAATCTTCGGGCGTGCTTTTACTCAACGTTAATGACTTGCGTGTTGCATCAGCTTCAACTTCTTTAACCACAGTTGATCCAAGATTTCTAGAAGCCATTCAAACTGTCGTGCCGGTATTAACGGGCCAAGATGTCAAAATTAAAAATATTACCATTCCCGTCGGCACATACACTGAGTTTGATATTTTAACAGGCGATGCCTATTTAATTAAATTCAGTCTCGATTCTGATATTAAAAATCAGCTCGATATTTTTCGAATTTTCAGAACCCAAAAAATGGCTAATGGCGTGTTCCACCCACAGTATGTTGATTTACGTTTTGATGGCCGGATTTATTATAAATAATTTTAGTGGAAAAACTAGCATTGGCCCCAGACCCAGGGAACCAGTCCCGTCGGTTCCCCCAGAGGGGCCCCCTCCGCTACTGGGTCCAATAGCTAGTTTCTCCACTACCCCCGACTTTTTTGGGGGGCTTGACTTCTTTGGCACGGGGTGATACAATGGCTGGCATAAGCTTGTTCTTTACAAGAGCCCAGCAATGGGCTCGCAAAAACCAGTAAATACGCTATTTTCAGGCATCATCACTATATTTAGTAGAAAGGCCGATAGAAACATAGATAAGTTCGTATATATAGCGAGCGTAAGCCCTCCTCCGTATAAAACTACGGACGGGCGAGTAAGTATTGGTTTTTGCGAGCCCGTTCCGATGGGTTCTCAAGTTCAATAGGGTTGTCGAGGCCGTAAAAAAAGAAAAAAAAGAAAACAGAAAGAAAACAGAAAAAGAAAGTGTAAAAAAGGCCTCGACAACCCAAAAAACAAAGTCGCGCTTGTCGCGACCAGAAGTCGGGCAGTTGATCTCGATCGACTGGGCGAGTGGCTGAAGGAGCCTTTGTCTAGGTTGAACCCTGGGTGACAACTGTCGCGACCGACCGGACGGTACGACGCGAAGTCTCCTCGCCGTGCCGTCCGGACCCGTGACCCGTTCCGTCCGCTCTTTCCAAGGAGGTGTCCCTTGAAGGTCTGATGTGAGACGGAAATGCCCCATCGCGATGCGACGGGGTTTTTCTTTTACAAAAAAAACAATAAAAAAGAGTGAGGCCGTAGTAACTTTTTCTCAATCTGCACAAAATTAAAAAGAAGATGAAGTAAGCGGAGCGATATTTACGGCCGAGTGATATGGAACACAAAAATCGAATTTCCAATTACCATCGTTGGTTTTATATTTTCGAGCCAGCCATAGGGTTTGGTGGGGCCGACATTGGCTTCTTGATAGTAACTGGCCGAAATACCGAGCCAACCACCGTCCGGATTTTCTTTTAAGAACTGTTCAGCACTTGTAAAATCGCCAGCATGCATCCACTGGAACGAATTGCCGAGATAGAATGACTGTTCGGCCCAACCGAAATAGTCAAGGTATATTTTCTGAATATTATTTTGTTTCACAAAATCACCTAAACGCCAGAGATCCTGACCCCAGTCCAGATTTGAATCAACGACGTAATTGTGTCCACCCGAAATCCAGCCTGTTTGCCCGTCTGAAGCCCAGGATGGGCGAAGGAGGGCAAATTCATTAAAATAAGTTAAATACGACGGATAAACGGAAATAAATTCAATAAAATACCAAATGAGCAACCCAATTAGTATTAAGTATTTAGTATTAGATATTAGGGACTGCCGACCGCTTAATACTCGATACTTAATACTTGATACGAGTCCCTCAATTTGACCGGCAATTAAGATAAAGATAAAACCATAAATCGGGATGAGATGGCGGATACCGATGTTGAGATTGGCATTAATACTGGTGGCGACGTAGATAAAAACCCAGAGAAGCATCGCTAATGCCGGGAAATGATTTCGGATTTTGTTTTTGAACGGTTCACGACCATTTCGCCAAGTTCGCCAACCGAGCCAAACTGCGCCCAAAAGTAGCACCAGAAACGGAATCGGTTCTTTTAACACATAAACAACAGGGAAATAAGACTTGAATGATGTGCTTGAGAGTTGACCTAGATAATAGGTGCGATTTCCGCCCTCAGCTCGTTGAGAGACCATTGCCAACCCAAGGCCCCATTGAGCATACGGTCGAAGAACAGGTTTATCTGACGCCCAGATAATAGCACTGGCCACAACGGGGATCGAATAATTATTAAGAATCGTCTCTGTGTCATTTTTTTGTTGGGCTGGAGGGTAATTAAAAACATGCAATTGATAAATCGGTCCGACGATTATTATAAAACCCATGATCATTACAAGGGTGCCCCTTGTAATTAGACGAATGGTCGGTCTGAAGAATGTTTGATGGTTTGACCAAGCCCAGATAAGCGCCAAAATTAAGAAATATGGGATAAGAAGGAAGGTCGAAAATTTTGTGAGCAAAGCGACGCCGAATGAAACCGAGGCCAACCAAAAATTAACCACGCTTTGTTCTTTGAGATAGCGAAGAAAGAAATAAGTCGCCAATAAAATACCAAACAGAGCGGGAACATCGGTTGCCACAAAACGACTGTGGGCGATAATGGTCGGAGAGAACGCAAAAAGAAATATCGCAAGGAGAGCGGCGCGGGAATTGTATGTTCGACGCGTCCACGCGTAAATTAGCCAACCGGAAAAAATAAAAAATAAAATAAGCGGGAGTTTGGCCAGGTGAATAAGGGTGGTTGGATCAACATCGGAATGATAAATTAACGCTCGACCAAAATTCCATTGGTCATTTACAATATTAGGATGAGCCGTGTTGTAATTTGCAAGAAAATTAGAGTTGATGCCTAGCGGAAGGATGGCTAAACCAGCAAGGTCTTTGGCCAGCGGGGGATGTTCGGGATTAAATTGATAGGTTTGGCCGGTAGTATATGAATAACCCGCGCCGATGTGGGGAATTTCATCAACAATAGGCGAGTCACGCCAAGCACTAGCAACTGCGACAACACTCGCAATCGTGATTATTACGCCAGCAATAAATGGGTATTTCCGCATCAAGGATATATCGTCGGAGCGGTTACTTGGTTTAGTGGCCTCGCGTTAAAATAACGACTATATTCAAAAAATCCGATAGCACCCAAAAGTATAACCGCCGCCAAAATCGGTACGACAAATTTATTATGTTCTCGACTTTCCCATGGATGAGTAACAAGTTCCCATTCTTCCAAGGTGTTGAATAACCCAAGGAATCCTCTAGCGGCGAAGATTATGACGACAGGGAGCACGCCGATTGCGCGCCAAGCGAAGGATGTTTCAATTGAAAAGAAACTAGGAAGCAACATTACAAAAAACCAAACAAACATCAGGGTGTGGACAGGCGAAAGATGACCGCGCTTTCGTCGTAACCAGTGATATAATTCTTTCAAAAATCCAATCGTGAACAAAATAGTAATCGGCCAACCGAGATTCTGGAATATTTGGAATGATTGTGTTGGTGTAAATACTAGTCGCGTGGCCCAGTCTATAAGGTTACTTGGATTCTTCAAAAAATAAACAACAAACGGGAGAGCGACAAAAAAGGCGGTAATCATAAAAAGAGAGAAGCCACCCAAGAAGCGGTTGCGGACATGCTCGTAATTTTCGTGATGGTAGTCTTTTTTTAAAAATAGCCAGTAGTTAATAAAGACTAAGATTACAATTAGCGGTGCGATATAATAGGTAGTATCAATATAAAATCCGAGTCCGCCGAAAATTCCGGCCCAAAAGAAGTCCCACCAATGAGATCGTCGTAATCCGCGCCAGAGAAAATAAAAAGCGTAAACCAAAACAAGAGGCAACATAATTTCTCTGGCTTCAACGCGAGAAAAACTGACGTGCCAAAATGAAATTGCTAAAAGAAAACTTGCCACTGCTCCGACTCGCCAATCAAACAATTCTCGAGCCAACAGATAAATACCCAAGACGGTTAAAATTCCAAATATGGCTGACAACGAAGATGGGTCAAGCTGATAGAATCTAAAGAACGAGGCCACAAGAAGAATACCAACAACAATCCATATCTCTCCACGATGATGTCTTTGCATTCATTTATAATAA
>MHRF01000008.1 GCA_001820875.1 Candidatus Taylorbacteria bacterium RIFCSPHIGHO2_01_FULL_46_22b | reverse complement strand
CGTCTGGTATGGACGGCGCTGGTGCAGTTGGGACTACTTGCGTTATTGGAGCAGACTTTAGAGGAGGTTTTGCAACAGCTTTGTTGGGAGTAGTTATGGAAACGACAGAACTTGTGGATACTGATTGGCTGGTGCTCGTAGATACTCCCACCGTCGTGCTAACCGTTTGTACCGTTGATGGATTTTCGTTTACCGCTGATTCAAATCCGACCCATTGCGGGTGGAAAAGGAGTATAAGCGCACCGACAATTATCCCGATAGCGCCGATATTGGCGAGCAATGATTTCATATGCGGGGACATCGCCAAAATATACGTTGCATTGGGTGATGATTCAAGGATGTATTACTACTCTGGTACCGCCGCTTGCGTCTGAGAAACTTCGATGTATTCTTTCTAAAGACTTATTAAGTTATCTAAGACAATAGAATTATATGGAAAGAGTAAATCGTGGATCAGCATTGATGTGGGTCATCGTCGCTCTTGTTGTCGTGGTAGGTGGATTCTCGATTCTTGGCGGAAAGGGTGGCGCACCGAGCACTGAAACTGGTCCGATTAAAATCGGAGTTATTGGACCGCTCACAGGTGATGCGGCGATTTACGGGGAACCGTTTAGAAATACAGTACAACTTGCCATTGATGAGATAAATGCAACCGGTGGAATCGGTGGTAGACAAGTAGAAGCAATATACGAGGACGGACAATGCAATGGGAAGGAGGGTGCGAATGCCGCACAAAAACTAGTTAACGTTGATAAAGTCCAGGCAATTATAGGAGGAGTTTGCTCCGGAGAGACGCTGACGGTGGTTCCAATCGCCGAGAAGGGCAGGGTCGTTGTAGTGTCTCCGAGTGCTTCTAGCCCGGCACTCACTGGCATAAGCCCTTATTTCTTCCGACCATATCCGAGTGATGCTTCACAAGGCAACGTGCTGGCGAACATCGCTTATACGGATAAGGGGTGGAAAAAAGTCGCTGTTATACAGGAACAAGTTGATTATGCCGTAGGCCTCTACAAGGTGTTCAATCAGGTCTTCAGTGGTCTTGGTGGAAAAACAGTTAAGGAAGAATTCTCTTCCAACGTAACTGATTTTCGTTCGGTGCTCACAAAGCTGAAAGCCGAAAAGCCGGATGCGCTGTTTGTTCTTACCCAAACAGCAGCTTCAACACAGCGAATCTTGAAGCAGATGGAAGAACTCAATTGGAAACCGCAGATAATTCTTGATGAAGCATCTGCAGGTGATAAAGAAACGCTCACGACTTACAAATCACAGCTTGAGGGTGCTCTGACGTCCGAGTTTATTCCAGATTTAAGCAACGCAAAATTGCAGAAGCTCATGAGCGACTACAAAGCAAAATATGGCACGGAACTGCCATACCTGGGATACATGGCACCAGCATATGACATTGTCTACATCCTGAAAGATGGGATTGCATCCGTTGGCTACAACGGCGAGAAGCTTGCTACTTGGTCGCGTACGATTAAAGACTGGCAGGGGGCATCGGGATCAGTCACGATTAGTTCTGATGGCGACAGGGTAGGCGGGTATTCTTCTGAAGTAGTCCACGACGGTAAAACAGAACCGTACAAGAAATAACGGACTGGTTTCTTAAAGCACAAAATCCTGCACGATGGTGCAGGATTTTGTGCAGAAGGATATACTTATCTGACCCCTATGGATATCGCTATCCAAATTGCTCTCAATGCTCTTATTGCTGGTGCGATTTATTCTCTTGTCGTTCTCGGATTCAATCTGCTTTATAGCACGTCGCGATTTTTCGATTTGGGATATGGGGCTATCGCTATCGCTGGCGGATATGCAGTTCTCTATTTTTACAAATTGCTCGGATTGGAATTGTGGTCGTCAATCATTCTTGGGATATTTATCGCTGGAATTTTAGGTTTCTGCATTGAAAAAATTATTTATAGACCGCTCCGCACGCGCAAAGCTTCCAGCGCCGTCTTACTTATCGCGTCTCTCGGGGTTTTGACGGTTATCCAGGCGGTGCTCGCAATTCTGTTCACAAGCCAATTCCAAACGCTTGGCCGTGGCGCGGGAGAGAGCCGGACTTTCGAGATTTTTGGCGGCGCTATAACCCAAACACAGAGCATCATTCTCATCACTGCGCTTGTTGTCATGACGGCGCTTGGATTAGTTCTCAAATACACGCTTTTCGGCAAGGCAGTTAAAGCGATAGCCGACGATGAAGAAGTCGCCTCAATCGTGGGAATAAACAGCGAGAGGATGATTGGAATCGTGTTTTTCATTGGTTCGGCAATAGGCGGAATGGCCGGCATTGCGACTGGATTCGACACGGGACTCCAGCCGACCATAGGGCTCTCGCTCTTGCTCAAAGGCGTAATCGCCGCGATTGTGGGCGGGATAGGAAATGTGTACGGAGGTGTCCTCGGCGCATTCTTGCTTGCCATAATAGAAAATCTTGGCGCGTGGCAATTCTCCGGCGAGTGGAAAGATGCAATTGCGTTTATCGTTCTCGTTGTTTTCCTCCTTTTCCGCCCGCAGGGAATACTTCCGAAATAGTATGGAATACCTGATTCACATCGCCGTTCTAGTCTGCCTCTACGGTATCCTCGGACTTTCTTTGAACCTCGTTGTAGGAGAAACTGGTCTTATTTCAGTTGCTCACGCCGGATTTTATGGAATTGGCGCATACGTAACCGCGCTTCTTCTTGTCGGCCTTGGTATGAATTTCTTTCTTGCGATGGCTTTAGGAATTATTGCGAGCGGATTGGTGGCACTACTGATCAGCGGGGTAATTTCCAGGCTGCGCGGCGTTTACTTTCTCTTCGGCACTATCGGATTGAATATCATAGCATGGAGCATTTTTCTTAATTGGCAGAGCGTAACGCGAGGACCCTTAGGAATCCCCAGTATCCCGCGCCCTGGCATCTGGGGACTTGATCTATATCAGAATCTACAATTTCTGTTTCTTGCGGCTGCGAGCTTGGCAATAGTCTATTTCATTTCCGTCTTCATCAAGAAGTCTTCATTCGGACGCGTTCTCAATTCTATCCGCGAAGATGAAGAAGCGACGCAGATTTTTGGGTACGCAACCTCCTATTACAAGCTCGCGATTTTCACAATTGGCGCGATGCTCGCAGCGCTTGCGGGCGCGCTCTTTGCAACATACATAACGTACATTGACCCCTCAAGCTTCACTATCAACGAATCAATCTTTATATTTTCAACAATCGTGCTCGGTGGACTTGGCTCATCGCGCGGCGCGGTTCTTGGGCCGCTTCTTCTCGTATTTCTGTTTGAAGGTTTTCGCTTTGCCGGTTTTCCGTCCGAAATTGCGGCGCAGATGCGGATGCTCGCTTACGGTTTTGCCCTCGTACTTTTGATGCTTTATCGTCCCAAGGGGATTTGGGGGACATTCAGGATTTGATACATGCCTATTTTATCCACACAGAAACTTGTTAAGTCCTTTGGCGGCGTGCACGCCGTTGATCACGTCGACCTGGCATTTCACGGCGGGAAAATCACGGCACTCGTGGGGCCGAATGGTTCGGGAAAAACAACGTTCATCAACACCGTTACAGGAATTTTGCCAATGGACGGTGGTGAAATTCATGTTGGGGGAGTGGTCATGAGGCGCATGAATCCTGCTGATGTCGCAGCGTATGGCATTACGCGCACATTTCAAAATGCGCGGCTTATCCAGCAGATAAGCGTACTCGATAATATTCTTGTCGTGCTTACAGAGCGCAACGTGTGGGGCGCGCTGTTTGAGCGGCACACAGCGTTGCACCTCGAAAAAGCTGGAAACATTTTGAAGAAAGTTGGATTGTGGGAAAAGCGAAATGAAAACGCGGAGAATCTTTCTTACGGACAGCGGAAGCTTTTGGAAATTGCTCGTGCGGTTTCCATGCGTGCAAATATATATCTCTTTGATGAACCATTTGCAGGACTTTTTCCGGAGACTATAGAAGTTATTTCAGATATTTTGCGTACATTAAGAGATAAAGCCGCCAGTGTTGTATTGGTTGAACACAATATGAACCTTGTGCGCGAGCTCGCCGACTATTGCTACGTACTCGATGGCGGTAAGGTGATTGCAGAGGGGACTCCAGATTATGTGCTGAAACAGCCACAGGTTATCGAGGCATATCTAGGAAAATGACGGGTATGAATGAAATTCTATTAGCACTTCAAAACGCTTCCGTTCAGTACGGCGGAGTGCGCGCACTCGAAAATGTCACCACGCAAATTGATGAGGGAGAAATCGTCGCGCTTATGGGGCCTAATGGCGCAGGAAAATCCACGGCACTTAAGGCGCTTTTCGGAATCGTTCCGATGACGGAGGGACGCGTTCTATGGCACGGAAAAAAAATCATACCCGTTCCGTACGAAATGTCGGCGCGAGGTATCACGTTTGTCCCGCAGGGCAGACAGGTGTTCAAGAGCTTAACGGTTTATGAAAATCTCGAACTTGGTGGCTACTCGTTGCCAAATCGGAGAGATTTAAAGAATAATATTGAATCGGTGTTGCAGTTTTTCCCTGGGCTGAAACCAAAACTCGGTGTAAAAGCCGGAGTTCTTTCTGGAGGACAGCAGCAAATGCTCACCATTGGTCGCGGATTAGTAGCCGATCCGAAGGTTCTGCTTCTTGATGAGCCCTCCCTCGGCCTCTCCCCAAAGATCGTACAAGAAGTTTTTGAAAAAGTGCGAGAAATCAATCTGTCGCGGAAAATTGCCGTCGTCATCGTCGAACACAGCGTTAAGTCGGTATTAAGCATTGCGCATCGAGCGTACCTGATGTCTCACGGAAAGGTAATTGCGAGCAGAAATGCGGGTGAGTTTGAAGGCAGTGGGGAACTCGAACAGGCATTTCTCGCAAGTGGGACGATGCGAAGATAATAATGAAAAGTTTCTAAAAACGAGGTACACTGCTCCCTAATGCGGGATTAGTTTAATGGCAGAATAACAGTTTTCCAAACTGTGGGCGGGAGTTCGATTCTCCCATCCCGCACACGTTCGACAAGCTCAGTGCAAGCGACAACCAAAATAAAAAATGCACCCACCGAAAAAATCGGCAGGCGCGTGTCAAGATATGTTTGGCATTGAACTTGGAGAAGCGTCTTATCCTCGCTTAGGGCTTAGGCGAGTGCACAGCCGAACTTCGGCGCGCTCAGCATCTCGCAGAGCTCCGGCGGGAAGTTGTACGACCCGCTGCTCGTCTTGCTGATTGAGGCCTTGATGAATCCTGCCATGGGACCTTCGCCACGGATGGCCATCCCCACGAAGCCCTCGTTGATGTCGCGGGTCTGCGGGTCGTTGTAGAACTCCACCGCGAGCTCCACGGTCATTGAGAAGAAGAAACCGTACTCCTCCTTCGTCAGCTCGATGTTCGCGCTGTTGCGCTTCACCGTGAGATGGAAGAGGCGGCGGATCTCGTTCTCGTCCTTCGCCGGCTCCATGCTGTCGAGCCGTGCGATCGGAACTCCGAACACGAGCTCGTAGTTGAGCTTGGTATCGGCGATCTTCACGTAGCCCTTGTAGTGGCTACCATCACGAACCTGCTCGACGTACCGTTCAACCGAAACTTTTCTCGTTGCCATGACTAATCCTCCAGTTGGTTGTCAAAGAACTTTTTCCTACAGAGACTCAATAATTTCAGTCCCTGATAAGAGGGGCGAGATCAGGAATAGCTCTGTCTCACCCCAGCACGGTTACCCCTCTGTGACGTTGAATTCGGGATACTCGCCCTTCAACGAGAGGACGATGTCAGTCATGTCCATTTCGTGCTCAGCTTCCTCGCCATCCTCCCGGATATGAATGACCTTGTTTTTGTAGTCAATCGAAATCAGACCACCACCTAAGCACCGGGCGTCGAGGCCTGATTCACACTCGTAGTGCGTAAGCAGGTCTTTGCGAGAGGGGAAGTGTCGAACGTCGTCGGAAAATATGATCACTTCCCCATTCTCGTTCTCGAGCACTACGTAATTGTGTTGCCCAAGGGGGCAACGCGTCACGTCTACAATGATCATTTCCGTCTCCTGTGATTGGAAGGACTACTTACTGACACCACTATAGCAGATGAGAGACAGATTGTCAATAAATATCGTCAATAAAAAAGCATAAATATCCATATTTTCCAATATATTTAGGCATATCAACATATTTTTGTGGAAAAGTATTGACACAAACATGCTTTTGGGCACATACTTTCTCTATGGAAGACAGGCACGCGCAACTTAAGTTAAGTCTCCAATCGTTCGGATTCAGTGAAAAAGAAACTGGTGTATATGTGGCTTTGCTTGAACTGGGGAAGGGTACCGTTACTAAAATCTCGCAAAAAGCAGGAATAAACAGAACAACTGGCTACGACATCCTCGGATCGCTCGTGAATAAGAGACTGGCGAGCGTCTCTGGTAAAGAGCCGCGACAGGAATACGCTGCTGAACCGCCCGCGGCTATTACCGAATATTTGAAAAGGCAAAAATTGCAGACGGAAGAATATATTAAGAAGGCCGAGGAGATTGTGCCCGAATTAACTTTGCTCCATGCTGTCAAAAACCGACCCACCGTTCGTTTTTATGAAGGCACTGATGGACTTGAACAGGTCTATGAGGACACACTCACCAGTTCCGAGCCAATTCGAGCGTATGCATCAGTAGATGACATGCATAATACGCTCCCCAATTATTTTCCGAAGTATTATAAAAGACGAGCCGGGAAAAACATCTCAATCAGAGCTATCGTTCCCGGAACTCCGGCTGGGCGCGGACGCAGAATGCACGATGAGGAAGAAAAACGAGAAATCGCTCTTGTACCAGCAGACAAATACTATTTTTCACCTGAAATAAATATCTACGACAACAAGGTGATGATTGCTTCGTGGCGAGAAAAGCTCGGTATTATCATAGAAAGTGCCGAGATTACTGATGCTATGAAAAAGATCTACGAATTAGCATGGGCTGAAGCAAAACGGCTTGATGCAAGCTCTGTCCCAGAAAAAATGTAAACTAAAATCACAAAACCCGCCGAAAGGCGGGTTTTGTGATTTTAAGAGTATTCCAAGAAGATTATTTGCGCCTCGGATTGCTCCCTCGGCATAAATAACGCTCGCGCGTTATTTAACCGCGTCTTTCAAGGTCTTTGAAGCGCGGAATTTGGGGACGCGCATTGC
>MHRF01000007.1:118818-211579 GCA_001820875.1 Candidatus Taylorbacteria bacterium RIFCSPHIGHO2_01_FULL_46_22b | reverse complement strand
AACCTCACCTTAAAAAAACGCGGAGCGTTCGGAATTGCCCAAAACCATTGGCTTTCTTTGGCGAACGCCAAAGAAAAAATTTCTAAAAATGACCTTACTTTAATTCTGGTGCGGGTAGCGGGAATCGAACCCGCGTCTCAACCTTGGGAAGGTCGCATTCTACCACTAAACCATACCCGCTTGTGCATAACGCCGTTTCTAATACCCAAAGAAATTCTTCACGCTTTTCCAAAAACCGCCTTGGGAAGATAGCAAGCTACTGGTGGCCACTTCGTCAGGCTCAACTATTATAACCATCTTTTCTCCTTCTTTGACAACTGGAAATTTGGATCGCAATTCTTCTTCAAGTCCCTGCGGGGAAGACAATGCATCTATCTCATCTTTCAAAAATTCGCTACGCTCATCGAGAAAAAGGGCTTCTTTCCGCGCAATTTCAAGTTCAGCAGAACTCCGTGCCTGACTCTTGTACACCCCCCATACGGCGCGCACAAGAAAGAAGAGTATGAACGCAAGTGCAAAGAATGCAAGCGGAGAATAGAGGAAAGCTTTGGTGCGCCGACGAAGTTTGAATTCCTGCATAATATGTTATTATATCAGAACCTCTATGTTTACGAACAAAAAACATCGGAAAATCATCAACGCGATTTGGACAATCGTCTGTTTCCTGATCATCATCAGTATGGTCCTTCTGTACTTCCCCGCCCTTCTCTAAGAATCTTTCCTAACCATTTTGAGAAATACGTCGTGGGAGATATTCACTCTCCCCCGTTCAGCCATTTTCTTTTTTCCTTTTTTCTGCTTTTCTCGGAGTTTCATTTTGCGCGTAATGTCACCTCCATACATGTGCTGGGTGACATCCTTCTTCATCGCTGAAAGTGTGCGCGAAGAGATAATTCTCCCAAGCGCAAATCCTTGAATCTTCGTGGTAAACATCTGCCGAGGTAAAATCGAATGCAATCGTTCTACTGCCGCTTCGGCTTCGTGTTCGACTCGCCGGCGAGAAACAATACGCGAAAATGCCGGCACTAGTTCCTCGGCCACAAAAATATCTAGCCGCGCGACATCTCCATCTGCCATTCCAGCAAGCGAATAAGAAAGCGAGGCAAAACCCGAGGTGGCGCTTTTTATATCATCGAAGAAGTTTCGCATCAGTTCGCGCAGCGGCATCTCGAGACTAAGCGCCGTCCGATTATCGCTAAATGTCTCCGTGGTACGCACCACCGCCTCATGATCATAGAGAAGTTGCATAACCGAACCTAGATAATCAGGCGGAGTGATAATGGAAACATGGGCAATCGGCTCTGAAATAGACGCAATAAGACCACTTTCAGGAAATTGAATCGGAGAATAGGCAGTAACCTGTTTGCCGTCTTTTCGCGTTATTTCATACGTCACACTCGGCATCGTCACCACCAATTGAAGTGAGAATTCGCGATGCAAACGCTCGGTCACAATCTCAAGGTGAAGCATTCCCAAAAATCCACACCGAAACCCGCGTCCGAGCACTCCCGAGCTCTCCTCTTCAAACGTCAGGGATGAATCCGAAAGTTTCAGACGTGAAAGCGCTTGACGGAGTGTATCAAAATCATCTTGGCTTTCTGGATACACGCTCGCCCACACCACCGGCCGCGGCTGGCTGTAACCCTCAAGTGCGGGTAGCGGATTTTTAAATGTAGTTACGGTATCGCCGACAGATGCAATACCTGGTTGTTTGATACCCGTCACTAAATAGCCGATTTCGCCAGCACCAATACGATCAGTTTTTATTTCATTCGGAGAAAAAATCCCCACTTCAATCGGCGAGAACTTTGAATCGGCTGCACAGAATTTCAATATATCTTTTGCAGTCACCGTCCCGTCAAACACGCGCATATACACGATCACGCCGGTGTGATTTGAATAATGAAAATCAAATATGAGTCCGCGAAAACCCACATCCGCGACTTCAGTCGAAGTGGGTGGCGGAACACGTGTGACAATCTCTGAAAGCAAGTTCTCCACTCCCTCGCCAGTTTTTCCGGAAACAAGCAGAACGTCTTCTTCCGTACATCCCACCACCTTTGCTATTTCTTTTTTAACTTCTTCAGTGCGCGCAAGTGGCGAATCAATCTTTGAAACGACTGGAACGATGGTCAGACCCGCTTCGCGCGCCATGCCAAGCGTCGTCAAAGTCTGCGCCTGCACTCCCTGCGTCGCATCAACCAAAAGCACTACGCCCTCAACCGCTTTGAGTGCGCGCGAAACCTCGTATGAAAAATCAATGTGTCCGGGGGTATCAATTAAATTAATTACATACTGTATGCCACCTGTAGTGAAATTCATGCGAACCGGCTTCATTTTGATCGTAATGCCTCGCTCGCGCTCCAATTCCATTGAATCCAAAAACTGCTCTCGCATTTCGCGTTTTTGGATGGTGTGGGTAATTTCAAGCATCCGATCGGCAAGTGTCGATTTCCCGTGATCTATGTGGGCAATAATGCTGAAATTTCGTATCAGTTTCAGTTCCATTGCGTTATCCTAGCATATTTTGACCAAAACGCCATCAAAATCCCATTATTCTGGGCCGTATTTGACATTAGTCATACAATATGATACAATTGAATTATGGATGAGTCACAAGCTCGTCTGGCCGTTAGAGAGTCCTTCTCGGATTCTCATCAACTGCTTCCGAATGACTCGGTCGCATTGATCCCATAAAGGGTAACGGGAAATCTCTTGAAAGGAGATAAACATGAGAACCAACCAACAGTACCTTCACAATCTCGCCACCACCATGATCCAGCAGCTGCACGTCTCACCCGAGATAGCAGCTCCCGGCTCAGTAGCATATGACATCTATGAAAAGTTTAGCGAAGAGATCAAGGCCAAGCTTTTGAGGATGAATCCTGAAACTCGGGGACGGATCGCGGATCTTGGTCTGTCGGACTATCACGACACATACCAACCGGGACAGGTCCCAATGTACAGCGTGCATTGCGGTACATGGCTCGACAAACACGACAATGGGCGCACCCTCGTCACCGAAATCGCGTGCACCGTAATCGTGGCCAAGATGGCAGAGATCTTGCATAAAGAGTGGAACTCGTTCCAGCCGACGTCAGCCGAGGAAGAATTAGCTGACATACGTGCGCGAGATCCAATCAACTGACAAGATCAAGACTTTGAAAAGTCAGGTCAAACGAACGGGTACCCAACAAAAAATCTCGTTCAAAATTCCCGGCGACCAAGCAATTGGCCGCCGGTTTCGTATTTCATCATTTCATACGATATATCGTAACAAAAGTCTTTTTGCCAAATTCATTATTCTGTATTCATCATCCCCTTTTCTAGATATGTTCCACTTCAGCCGGCGGAACTGGCACTTTCCAAATCTTTTGATGCAATGTCGCCCATACTTCTGCAAGTTCTCTATTTTTAAGAAGAATTAATACGAGCACTCCTACTACAATACCCACGAGTCCTGAACATAACCCTTGCATGAAAATTCCCCAGACCTTTTCAAGCGGAAACAGTATTGCAAAGAAACGCAAACTCAAAAATGCCACGTAACCCGTAATGACTGAAGCAGAAAAACTATGGAAAAGAGTTGCCAGTACCGGTCGTGTAAATCCACGATATGCGCGTTCAAACACATACCAATGCAAAATGGTATTCACCCCGACGCCAATGGTATAAGCAAGCGCCAGTACCAAGACGCTTGTCCCACCCTGCCCGCTCACTTTCAATAGATCTTCGAGGAAAAACTTAAACAGCGGAAACTCGGCAAACGCTTTCACCAACCCCCATCCTGATATCACAATTATTGCGGCAGAAATCACATTGATCAAAAGAGGCCGAGCTGTCTTCCCTTCCGCATAAAATGCACGCACAAAAAGCACAATTAAACTCTGGCCAACAGTTGAAATAGTAAAGAGTGCCAAAAGCGCCGCGGTGAGCCTCGTATCTGCCCAATCAAATTTTCCCGCACCGAGCACGGTGCGGACAATTTGCGCGCGCAACACCACGAAAAGCACTGCAAGCGGCATAGACCAAAAGATAATATGGCGCGCTGATGCAATCATCTTTTCAAGAAACTCCTTTAGGTTTCCTTTATAGAAAAGTTGCGAGAGCGTGGGAAACACCGCCGAAGAATAACTTGCGCCGATAATCGTCAGCGGCACTGACTGGAGATTAAACGCAAAGCTAAACACAGAGATTGAACCTGCACTCATCAGGGACGCGAGAGATACGAGGAAGAAAGAAGCAAATTGGTTTGCAGACAACGTAACCGTGCGGGGAAAAGACGTCAGCACAATGCGGCGAATGTCACTCCAGTGAATTTTAAAAGTGAAGCGAGGCAAAATACGCGCACGAGCGATAAACGGAATCTGAATCGCCATATGTAAAAATGCGCCAGCCGCAACTCCAAGCGCAAGTCCGGTAACCCCAAACAGAGGGTATGCAAACAGCACCCCAGCAATAATGCCTGCGTTATACACCACCGGACTTGCTGCGTACACCAAAAACCGGTGATTCATTTGAGTGAGGCTTGAAAACAAGTTTGAAAGTCCCAAGAAAAAAGGCGAGAGTAGCATAATGCGCATCGAAGTGATGAGTTCAGGCAATGCTGGATCTCCGGCAAATCCGGGGATCACTAACGGAATAATGCGCGGAGCGAAAACATACACAATCGCGCTTACAATAACTATGAGTGCAAAGAATGCGCTGAATATTTCATTTGAGAAGGCTTTCCCCTCTTTTGTGTCACGTTCAAATCGGGAAATAAAATACGGAAGCAAAATTGAAGCTGAAACCAGAGACCCGACTGAAGCAAAGATGAGATCGGGAATCCGAAATGCCGCGTAGTAGATATCAAGCGCATGCCCTGCGCCAAACATAAAAGCAAGAAGCTTGTCGCGGACCAGTGCAAGTATCTGCGAAAGGATTGCAAATCCCGCGAGAATATACGCGGCCTCATGGAGGCCGCGTATTTCCCTGCCAAGCACTGCAAAGAGTTTTTTAACCATGTAGGTCGGCTAGCAAATCCTTACGGAGTTATAGGGGTTTCTTCAACGGGAAGCGTATCGCGCTGGTCAGGCCGTTCACTAGTGTTGATGGAGGCAAACGGATCGCGTCCTGCCTTTATATTTTCAATGATGATCGGAACTTCCGTGTTATTTGGATTCAAGACCTTAATATCATTAAACTGCGTCAATGCATCCTCTTCTCTTCCAAGCTTGTCATAGCTAAGACCCAAGAAATATTTGGCATTCGAATAGGTTGGAGCGAGGAGAACCGACCTCTCTAGTTCTTCCACTGCTCCGCGATAATCCCGATTGTTATACTTCAAAAGTCCAAGCTGGAAGAATACCGTAGGATCATTTGGTGCAAGAACTGCTGCAGATTCAACAGATGCGATTGCCTCGCGAGTCTGTCCAGCATCCATTTGAATTTGAGACAGGAGAAAGATTGCTTCGGTGTAATTTTGCTTGAGCGCAAGTGCGGCAGTAATTTCTTCGCGGGCTTTCTTTTGATCTCCATTAGCAATTTCAAGCCGCGCTTGCATCAGGTGCATTTCGGGACTTCGCGGGTTAAGCGTGAGAGCCTCCCCATACGCAGATTTTGCATTGTCGTACGCCCCTTCAATCTTTAGAGGAACGACTGCTTCATACACGCGGCCGAGTGAAATCCAATTTTGATAATCGGTGCGATCAAAATCAACGGCATTGCGCGCATACTGCAAGGTCTCCCCCATCAAGGACTGGAACTCTGTCCGCACCGTCTCTGCCGATACATCAGCGGCAGTGGAAGAAAGAAGTGTATTGAGTTTGTTGAGATTGATTTCCACAAGTAAACGATCATAGAGATCACTTGAAGAAATGGCAAGTGCACGACGGGAATGTTTTTCAGCAAGTGTTATATCTCCGCTGACATTGAGCGCTATCAAGGCTTTCTGGAAAAAGATAGATGAGAGAAATTTCTGTCCAAATGCAAATGTCAAAGTTGCCACACCGATCAAAAGCACCGTAAGTACGAGGACAGACACAAACCCCACCTTTGGTTCATCACCAAACGAAACTGTCTTCGGCTTAAGCAGGCGTTCATTATAGAGCGAAGCGACAAACACACCGGTAAAAAGAAACGTGAGCACGAGAATCACCGTGCTTGGAATGTAGAACACGAAGAAAGACCAAAGGAACAATGACGCAAAGAAAGAAGAAACAGAGAGGTAACGGCCAAGTTTGTCATTCATTGGGGTAAGCAAGTACCTCACTCCAAGATACATGATCGAGAGCATCAGCAATATCCACGAGAGAAATCCTAGAATGCCTGTAGTTACCAGTTGAGTTGGCAACAGACCAATCCCAGAGGCAAAATCAGTGTTCCAAAAGACGCTTTGATTGACGCCATCAGGTTTGTTTTTCAACCATTCATTAACAAATCGATTCGGACCAACACCAAACACTGGATCTGATTTTAGGACACTTTTTCCTACCGCAACTGTCGAAGAAACATTGGGACGAACTTCAAGATTGGATACTTGGAATTGCTTGCTCACCCACGTTCCTAAATTTCTGTTCGGTGTGTAGTAATCAATGAGAAAGACTATGGAAATCACAATGAGCACAGCCGCAACTACGCTTCCTTTCTTTACTTTCTTCCACACTCGTACTGACTCAACAGAAGAAGGCACTAGCGAATCGGTGTTTTGTGAGGGTACAGAAAAATCTTTCTTGTATGCGTATGCATACACAAAATAAAGCAAACTAAAGAATGCAAGCGAATACCAGAGCGTCGGGAAATTTACAATCGAGAGAGAAATAATTGAGAGCACCAACACCACCCAGAGTAATGTGCGAAAAGCCTTGCTTAATTGCACGAGTTCAATCGTCATCAGAGAAAGCAGTGTCACCAAACCAAAGAATATTCCGAGATCATTCCACTTCCCTATAAGATTCGAGGTAATATCCGTGAAAATCCCGAATGAAAGGAACGAGGCGCCGAAAGCGAACCGCAAAGCGTGAAATCCAACGATCAAGAAACAGGAAGCAAAGAGAGCGAGATAGAGATAGAAAACTCGTTCTTTTGGTCGAAACAGAGCAGAAAACATAAAGAGTACTGCAAAAAGTACCACCAGACTCGCCCATGTTCCAACTTCAGATCCCTGTCCAATGAAAGAGGTGTGAATTGAAGGTGAAAAAAGAGTTGCAAGTAACGTTATGACCAACACTACGCCCGAAAGCAAAAACACCAAATTGTTTGGCAACAGGTATCGGCCATCTTTCAAACGAGCAATCAGCCACAGGACACACGAGATCAGAACAGCAAAAGAAACGAAGACTACTTTACTAAACTGAAATTGAAATGAGGATGAGGGGATAAAAAAAATTGGGAGAAGAAATGCTGTCGCTAATAGAATGTAGTAGGCAATATTCTCCAGCAAAGAAACTTTGTCGAGAGACTCCTCAATTCTCACTTTTAGTTTTTCCATAGACAAATGTGCTCAAAATTAAATGACAAACGTACAAAAAGTATAACGCATCCCTCATACCCTTACAATGCACGTTTCGAACACACAAACGCCTTGCATTTGAAAAAAAATATGGTACTATTTCTCAACCCTGTGCCGGATAGTCGCGCCCTGCGTAAGCAGAGGTGAGGAAAGTCCGAGCTACCATTGCATCGAAAGATGTAATAAACGGGTAACGGGTAACGCCCGTCTAGGGAAACCTACGAGGTGCGAACAGAGACGGTTTTTTCCGAAAGGGGAAAACCACCCTATCGAAAGATCGGGCGAGCTCTTTAGTAATAAAGAGAGTGAAACGGCAAAATCCTTACTTGGTTGCAAGGCCGTGCTCCGCCTTTGGCGGAGAGTGCCGCTTGAGATGTGTGGCAACACACATCCTAGATAAATGGCTATCGTCTGTCGCAAGACAGATACAGAACTCGGCTTATAGGCACAAGGTACAAATGAAAAATTCCGCTCTAAAGGCGGAATTTTTCATTTGTACCTTGTGCTTTGAGAACCCACGGTTCTCAACGTCCCGCCAAAGGCCGGCCTGCTCTCCTCATCAGGAGAACTTCCCTTCTCCTGACACCTCTGACACATTCCTCGTGTCCAAGATGGCACAGGAATGTGCACAAAGAAATCAAAACGCCGCCCCTAAAGGGTGGCGTTTTGATTTTAGATTCTCTGAAAAAGTTTTAGAAATACTCTTACACGATCTCGCAGACACCGGCAACACAGGCGAGCTCTTTCTTCAACTCTGTCTCATCCCTCTTCTCGTACGTAATAATCTTTGAATAATCGATATGCGCGAAACGCTTTACCAGTTCGTTGTATTTTTTCTCATCAATCGCTTCGTACGGCGCGAGCTGATAGACATGGTTGTCACGCGGAAGGAAAGAAAGTCCTCCAACAATATCCCAATGCTCATACAACCAATTTGCAACAGTGATCCATTCGTTGTCGCCGACTGAAACAGTCACTGATGGATTGTGCTCGGTATAATTTTCCTTTACCACTTTCCAGTGCTCCAAGTGCTCAAGTGCAGAAACATCATTCTTGAAAATTGATCCCTTAGGAGCTTTGACTGGAAATTCAAGAACGTAGGTTGTCGCACTCTCTGCACTCTGGCCAACTTCCGGATGAAATGGCACTCCCTGATCTCTCAACATCTTAAAGAGTGCGTCAGTTGCGCTGATGCGAATGCGACGAATGTAATATTGCGAGTGGCGAGGATGCATACCTGATGCACAATCAACCATTTGCGAGAGTGTCCCCGATGGCTTCACACAGGTAATCGCAGTCGAGGCGTTTACTCCGAAACGTTTTGCATAAATTTGGTTCAAACGAACTGCTTCTTTGCGAAGTTTTTCAAGCATTCCTGCTTTGCGCACTACAGGACTGTCCCACTGGCCGGTAATAGAAACCCCTAAGAGTCGTTCGCGTTCGCAGTGCTCCTTCCATTCCTTTGAAAGATAAGGGAAGTAGGTCAGAGATGATTGATACGTCCCCAAAATTGTGGCGACTTTCATTTTTCGCATCAATGTTGCTTCTGTATCTTCCGCTCGAGCGACAATTTCCGACAAATTACAGAACTGCTTCGATTGAAGGATGATTTCGCCGCAGGGATTAGTGCCAATAGAGCCAATCAGATTACCTGAAGCATCAAAATAGCCCTTATACTCGCGCAAAACCTTCAGACGGCGTTCAGGAAGCTGTTTCACCAGTCCTCCGCGGTTGAAAATACCACGCTCTCCGGACTGTGACTTGATCAGTGCAATCCATTCCTCCAAAAACTGCTCATTGGAAGGGCGCGAGAGGTAGACAGCCGAGTTGTTTGCAAGCGATCGGTGTGGGTTTGTCATATAGAACTGTCCGTCTTTTGCATGGCGAATCTCATCATCATCAAGATCAGAAAGCGAGATCATTGCGCTACGGCGCACGCCGCCTGAAACGACACAATCTCCAATCATGCAGATGATATCGTGCACATCGAGATTTGAAAGACGCTTCCCTTGCTTCTTCAACATGCGATCTCGAGTGAAATCAATGAGACGGCGAAGCGGATCTGGCCCTGACGCTTTTCCTCCCATAGTCTTGAGGCGCGCGCCGGCCGGACGAAGTCCAGAGTAATCAAATGTAACATCCGTTCCCTGACTCCATGCCTTCATGCCAAGCACAAATGCATCACACCATCCTTCTTTTGAGTCGGCGACCACATGGGTGGGGAGTTTTTTTCCGGTCTGCAAATTAATTTGGGGAAATTTTTGTACATTCTGACTTTCCACAGACCATCCCGCCCCAGTACCGCACATGGAGACATACATAATTTCTGCAAGATCCTCGAATTTTTCCGGAGCGACATACGAACAATTGTACGCACAAACATTTGTCGTACTCGCTGCTTTTCCTGCAAATTGCAACAAGCGCATCGATGGCATTGCTTCGTGTTTCAAAATTGCTTCCCGAATTTCTGCGTACTCGGCGTCTTTCAATTTCTTGCCGAGATTCTGTTTCATAAATGCAATATAGCGATCGACAGTCTCGATCCATGTCTCACGGCGCGATTCTTCAGGAATCCATTTTGAATATGAACGATAGTACACAAACTCGCCCAAGGGGTTGCGGAAATACTTTTTACTATCAGTGGCAAGTTTTTTAATCTGCGCTGGAACTTGCAAACCCTTCTCGCGAAGCTTGGTTCGCTTCTCGCGGTACAAAATATAGGACTTCGCGGTCTTAACATAGTCAGAAAGTATCAATCCCTTTTCCACGCTATCCTGAATACCCTCGACAGTAGGCACAAAATTCTTGTGCTTCTTTGAAATGCGCACTAGTTCACTGTACACTTGGCTCCCGACGAGCTCCGCCTCTTTCGGAGACCCTTCTCCGGTCTGAATCATCGCCTTGTGGATGGCATTGACGATGCGCTGCAGATCAAAATCGACAACCGAACCGTCTCTTTTCTGTACTTTTTTGACAATGCCCAACTCCTTCGCGATTTTGACCATACAAGTGTACGTTAATGATTAAAAATTATAGTGCTCTACAATTCTACTCCACTCGGGAAGTAAAAAAATGGGGATAACATGTCCCAAAACTATCCGAGCCATGAAAAAAAACTCCTGTAAAGAGGAGTAACTAAAGGAAGCCGAGGGTGAATAGCCAAATCAGTGTCCAAAAATAATTTTCCCACCAAGAGAGATTTTGTTATTTGACGGTAACAGTCATTCCTTCCTTCAAATGCGAATATTTCGCAAAACCAGCTTCCACTTCAAGTACAAATCTTGCATCAATATCTGGAGTGAAGACCTGTGGATAGGTATCAGGTGAAATCTCGCCTGCAATCTTAATAATGTTCAGATTTTTATCAAACCAAATGATGTCGATGGGGAAAAGCATGTCTTTCATCCATATTTCCCACCGATCTTCCTTTCCGAAATCGAACCACATCCCCTCGCTGGAGGAAAGTGATAATCTACCACCAAGTCCTTTCGTCAATTCTGTATTTGTTTGCGCAACTTCGGCGACAATCTGCCGATTATTTAGTGTTACAAACACCGTGCGAGCCTTTTGTCCGTCAGCAGGCATCTCGATAAAGTACGAAGTGGCACTATCTAAGTACCAGTAGATGGAACCGGCAAGTATTGCCACAATAATAGTGAGCGCAAAAGTGTATGTGTTGGAAAATTTTCTCATACGAGAGTTATACAGACAAAACTTTTCAGAAATTATTATTTCTGATCTTCTTCTTTTTGCAAATCCAAGCAAACTGAATTAATACAATAGCGCTTCCCTCCTTTTTCTTTTGGTCCATCGTCAAACACGTGTCCCAAGTGTGCTCCACAATTTGTACACCGAACTTCTTTACGATGCATTCCTCCACTCGTGTCGTCGTAATACGTGATGCTTCCATCAATCGCATCCGAAAAAGATGGCCAGCCAGTTCCAGAATCAAATTTTACATCTGAATTAAAAAGTTTTGCACCACACGCAACACAGCGATACATTCCTGCGCCATGTTCATTGACATATTTTCCGCTGAAGGGAGCTTCGGTGCCACCTTGGCGCATCACGTGATATTGTTCGTCCGAAAGTTTTTCCTTCCACTCGTCATCACTCTTGAGAAATTTTTTCATATTTTTTTGTGAATGATCCTACTAAGTTTTAGATGCGTGGTACAAGATTTTTTATAGTGTACACAATAAACCTGACGGATTTATTCCGAAAGTTCTTTATCGCCCGCACTTTCTTGATCCCATTGTTATCAGTATATATTTCAGCCAACTTAGGAACTAGATATCGTTCCGCAACTTTTCCTGCTATAGACGTTCTCGTACTAGTTCCGAGGGTCTCCGTATCTGCATTTTCATAGTTGATGTCCGACTTCCAAATATTTAAAAACACATCCGCTGCTTTTGTTCCAAACCCCTCTCCCAAAACCCCTCGGTTGCCTTTTAGGATTCTTATCGCAATGAAAACGGATTCAAAAAGGGGAAAGACTAATTTCTTTACAAGCAAGCCTAGAATCAATAGCTCCACAGAGTACCAAAGGATGTTAGAAATGCTCCAGTTCCCAAGACATTGCCAGTTCTTATCGTTTATGCAGTTTATTATTTCCATGTTATTTGTTATGTAGAGACTTTTCCCCTAGAAAATCGGAGAGAGAGGGATTCGAACCCTCGGTGCCATTTCTGACACACAGACTTTCCAGGTCTGCCGATTAAACCACTCTCGCATCTCTCCATTTCTTATAGACTGATAGAATACGCTCGTTCGAGGTACTAAATACCTTTAAGTACTTAGTAACTTCATTGGCCGAGTATAAGTAAATACGACGACCACCGTTAGTAATATGCCCTATAATTCCATTTTCTTCAAATATGTCTCGGACTTGAAAGATAAGTTCTGGTGAGTAACTTGTAAAACAAAGGCCAATATTTTTATAGATTCTACCACGCACTCTGTGTGTATGGACAAAAAAACAACCGTCAGTATCAATGAGTCCTCGCACGCAAGACTTACGGAATAAACTTTTTCCCAATATCCATTTAGGAATTCGCAGTCCTCCTTTAAGTTTGTTGCCTCGCACTAAACCTTGTGCCACAAGAAAATCTATAATTGATGTACTTGCAAGTGATATCACAAGAGCATTACCACTCTTTCGCCTGCGCATTGCAGGTGTAATACCAAAAGTTACTTTGCACAAATCAGAAACGTAGCGAGAATATTGACTGTCTGAAAGAGCGTTAAGAGTAATGGTTGCTTGCCATAAATTATTTATACCGCCATCACCCATCATAATCCCAAAAAACTCAGCTAATCTTCCTGAATGTTTAGGCAAAATAACATTTTTGCGATGACTTTTTCTTGGATACTTGAGAGAGTTAACATCGGCCATTACTAAGAGTGTATCATAGTTCTAGTGCAAAATAATAAATTAGCACTAGACCACTGTATTAATTTTCTTTGCAAAAAAACCAATGATCACTTTAAACTTTCTTCACCAGAACTTCAACTATATAGATCGATATATAAAAAGGGACATAACTGAAAACGCAAGCGAAGCACCCAGCGTATACCACGCGACTGAAACCAAAATAGGAAACCCAATAGCAGTGTATAAAAGTAAGAAGCCGACACCAAACGACTGGAGAATCATTTTGATCTTTCCCACCAGTTTCGCTTTGATTTCCACGCCACGGTATTTGCGCGCCCAAAATGCAGTTGCAATAATCGCCACTTCAAAAAGAATAATCGTGAGCGCAAGCCATGGGCTTAATAGCCGCGAGACAACCAATGCCGCGACCGAACCGATCAAAAGTTTATCAGCAAGGGGGTCATACATCTTCCCCCATGCGGTAATCGGGCCACGTACGCGTGCAAGCGCACCGTCAACCGCATCTGAAAACGCGGAAACCATAAATAACAAAAGCCCCCAACGAAACTCCCCTACAGCGAGAAGATAAATCACAAAGGGAATCGTTCCAAATCGGAACGCCGTAATCTGATTGGGAGTAACGCTTCTTGGAATCAGTGGGAGCAGTATCCAGCCCAAGAATCGATCGGTAACTGTCGGTTTATCAATTTCAGTTTCCATATAGTATTACTCTACTATTATACGCCGTGGTCGCCAAGCAATGCTTTCACTCTCTCCTGCACTGGCGGATGTGTCATAAACAACTTCTGAAAGAAACCGGCGCGGCCCGTGTTTGCAGAACCAAAGGGATTTGCAATAAAGAGATGTGCGGTTGCGTTTGATGCGTGCTGCATCTTCCCACCGTACTGCGAAATTTTTCCAAGTGCGCGCGCCAAACCTTCGGGATAGCGAGTGAGAAGTGATCCAGAGGCATCAGCAAGAAATTCACGTTTGCGAGACACAGCTAACTTAATTACGGTCGCAATAATAGGTGCAAGAATCATACTGAAAATACCTACCACAAAAAGAATCGCTCCTGCTTGTCCACCGCGAGAATCTCTCGACCTCCCTCCTAAAAGATGAAACCGAAGAAAGAAATCAGACACCATAACAACTAATCCTGCCAACACCACCACAACCGTCGACACCAAAATATCTCTATTGCCGATATGCGAAAGTTCGTGAGCAATCACTCCCTCAAGCTCGGTGCGATCAAGCAAAGTCAAAAGCCCCGACGTAACGGCAAGCGCGGCATGTTCTTTGTTGCGTCCTGTCGCAAACGCATTCGGCGCACTATCCTCTACTATATAGAGTCGGGGCATCGGCAAACCTGCAGTAATAGAGAGGTTCTCGACAATATTCCACAAGACAGGGTTCTCTTCGCGGGTAACCGGACGGGCGCGAGTCATTGCGATTACTAATTTGTCTGAAAACCAGTAACTTCCGATATTGGTAACCACGCTAATAAAAAGTGCGAAATATAGGATCTCGACGCTCTGAAAATAGAAACTTAAAAACCATCCGATGCCAACCACCAACGCAAAAAACACTGACATCAAAATCCATGTCTTGCGTATATTTGAATCAATGTGTGTGTAAAGAGTGGCCATTTACCCTAAAAACTTTTTACCTATTAAAAAAATTACTCAACATCTTCTTAATGTGTGTTCGACCCCACCCAGTCTTTAAAAATTTTTCACGCTCAAACGCATCATGCGGGTCTAGTAACGCCTCATAGTATATCAATATAAATGGGGTTCGTTTCTTTGTTGAAGTAATTTTTTTCGCATTATGCAATAACAAGCGTTTTTTTAAATCATGAGTACATCCAATATATAATTCGCCATCTTTTTTACTTTGTAATATATACACATATTGCATACTGTGTAGGTAAAAAGTTTAGAGGGTGAACTTAGAACTTGGAGCGGTGAACGAGTATACGGTCGACTTCGCGGATTTCATCGCCAATCCCATCTATCAAATCATACTTTTCAACGTCCGCAACTTTAATCCACGCAAAATCTGTATCCTCTTCGCTTAATTTCACTTCACCGGAAACGTAGGGAGCAAAGAAACTTAGGACAAGTACTGCTTTCTGGTCAGGACGAATAAACGCAATGTTGGTGAGATATTCAATCTTTCCCACGGTAAGATTCGTCTCTTCTTTGATCTCGCGCTCTATCGCGCGATCAAGTGCGTTATACCACTGACCTTCTCCATTAGTTGGAGGCGTATCAACATAGTCATCAACTTCAAGACCTCCTCCGGGAATGGTCCATTTTCCGGGAAGCACCTTCAATTTTTCGCTCCGTTTGGTAATCAAGAAAGTCCTATCAGGACGATATATCATGACCGTCCCGACCACTCGATGGAGATCTCTGTGTAAAACCTTGTCCGCCATAGAAAGATTGTTAGAAACTCACTTTCACTGGCTCTTTGGCTGCAGCATCTGCATCAGAAAGTTCAAAGAGTTCCATTTTCGCGAATTTAAACATGTTGGCAATAATATTTCCGGGGAATGATTCGATTGCCGTATTGAGATCGCGCACATTGCCGTTGTAAAATCTCCGAGCAGCCTGAATTTTGTTTTCAGTATCAGAAAGTTCACGCTGAAGTTCAAGGAAGTTTTGATTTGCTTTGAGATCGGGATAAGCTTCAGCAACTGCAAAGAGAGACTTGAGTGCACCAGTCAACATATTTTCTGCCTGATTTTTGTCTGCAAGCGATTGCGCTCCCATGGCAGCCGTACGAGCCTGTGTAACTTTCTCAAACGCACCGGTCTCATGTGTGGCGTACCCTTTAACGGTAGCTACGAGGTTTGGAATCAAATCATAGCGACGCTTTAACTGCACATCAATATCGGCCCATGCCTCTTTTCCACGATTGATGAGCGATACAAATCGGTTATAAACAAACACCACCCAACCAAACAAAATGACTACAACAACCACTAGAAGATAAAAGGAATTCATATAACAATGTTTATTGGTAATTTTCTATATTATAGCACAAAGACCCCACGAAATGGGGTTAATTTGTTGTTGTGTATCAGACCTAAATCGTCCCTGTGATGAAGATGTAGGAAATCACAAACACCGTCAGGATCAGAACGACTGACAAAAGTAGAACTTTTGCCATATTATCTGTTTCTCTTCTCATGACTATATTGTACGCTCTGGAAAAAACACCGCAATCAAAGCTGTGGATTGCGGTGTTTTTTCTTTTTTCTAATTACTTGTCTCTAGTTGTTTTTCGCTTCGTCTTTTTAGTAGTCCATCCCGCCCATACCCCCCATACCAGATGGCATGCCGCCTGCTGGCTTATCCTCTTTCGGCTCTTCGGCAATCGCCGCTTCGGTGGTCAAAAGAATCGCAGCTGCTGACACTGCATTCTGGACACAACTTCGCGTAACTTTGACTGGATCGATAATACCAGCGGCAATCATGTCTGGAACCATTTCGTCTTTCAGTGCATCATATCCCGCATTCCCCTTTCCGTTCTTCACCCGATCAACAATCACTGATCCGTCATCCTTGCCTGCATTGATTGCAATTTGTCGAAGTGGTGCCTCAAGTGCTTTAAGTACGATATCGAATCCAATCGCCAATTCTCGCGGGAGTGTTCCTGTCTCTTGTTTCTTGCCTGAATTCTCACCTGCCGCAACTTTTTCTCCTGCTTTGATAAGTGCGACTCCGCCACCTGCTACCACACCCTCTTCAATAGCGGCTTTGGTTGCGTTCACTGCATCTTCAATCTTGAGTTTGAGATATTTCATTTCGGTCTCAGTGGCAGCACCTACACGAATGATTGCGACTCCACCGGTCAATTTTGCAATGCGCTCATCAAGCTTCTCAATATCATATTTTGATGTAATCTCTTCGCGCTGTTTTTTGAGTTGCGAAACGCGTGCGTCAAGATCAGATTTCTTTCCCTTGCCGCCAACAATAATCGTCTTGTCTTTGCTGACAATAATGCGCGAAGCACGTCCAAGAGTCTCAATATCTGCATTTTCAAATTTAACTCCAAGTTCTTCTGAAATTACGGATGCACCTACGGTCACCGCGATATCCTGCAACAATTCTTTCTTGCGATCTCCATATCCGGGAGCTTTGACGGCAAGCACATTGAAGTTTCCGCGCAGCTTATTCACGATAAATGTCGCGAGCGCTTCGCCATCAACATCTTCTGCAATAATCACAAGATCTTTCTTGCCGGTCTGCGCGATTTTTTCCAGAATCGGCAACACTTCCTTCACGCTTGAAATTTTCTTGTCAGTGATTAGCACCAGAGGATCACGATACTCTGCTTCCATCCGTTCGGGATTGGTGATCATGTAATGGGACACGTATCCTTTATCAAACTCCAATCCTTCAACTACTTCGGATTCTACTCCGAATGTCTGTGATTCTTCCACTGTCACTACGCCATCCTTCCCCACCTTATCTATCGTGTCGGCAATAATCTTTCCCATTTCTTCTGATTCGGCAGAAATCGTAGCTACTTGCCGAATTTCTTCTTTCGTCTTGATTGGTTTTGCAATTGCCTTGAGTGCGGCCACTACTTTCTCTGCGGCACGTTCAATGCCGGTGCGCACCACCATTGCATTGACCCCCATCGAGGTTTGGCGAAGTCCTTCTGCCACAATCGCGTGAGTTAAAATAACTGAAGTAGTAGTTCCATCTCCTGCGGTGTCATTGGTCTTCTCCGCAACTTCCTTGATAATCTCGGCGCCCATGTTTTCAAATTTATCTTTGAGCGTGATTTCTTTTGCAATCGAAACACCGTCGTTCGTTATCGTTGGAGTTCCGTATCCTTTATCAAGCACGACGTTTCGTCCACGCGGACCAATTGTAATTTTCACCGCGTCTGCAACCGTCGCCACACCGCGCAAAAGCGCCTTGCGCGCGTCTTCGTTATATTTGATGAGTTTTGCCATTGTAGTAAAGAGAATTTGGAATAATGAATTTGGAATTTAGGTTTCTCTCTTCCAAGATTCAATATTCGTTATTCTATATTCTATTTTATAATCGCGATAATATTTGATTCGGAAACAATCGTGTATTCCACTCCGTCAATTTTGATCATATCTCCCCACTGGAATAAAACGGTGTCACCTATAGAAACTCCAACCGGAATTACTTTCCCATCTTCACGCCGGCCGGCGCCTACGGCAACCACCGTTCCTTTCTTTGAACCCTTATCATCATGTACGGTCTCGGGAATAATAATGCCAGATTTAGTCTGACTTCCATCGGTCATTTCTATCTCTCGCACCAAAACTCGATCGCCAAGTGGCTTAACATTAAAAGAAGGTTTTTTAGTGTTGGTCTTTTTCATAGACTTCAAAAATTACCCCCTATGCAGATTTGCAAGGGGAACGGTTAAAACTAGAACGTGGGACTAATACTAACGGTATTTTCTCCTTTGTCAAAACCCTTGCGGTAAGGCAAATTATGTGTTAACGTATCGCGGGCGTTGGAGAATATATCCTTATATCAGGCACGCGGGTCTACACCAACGTCCACCCCGTCTGCGCAAGCGACCGAGCGTAGAGCGAGGAAGTACTAAGGTTACCAAGCCGAGGTGCGGACGGGAACAATTTCCCTGTTTCGCGAAAGCGTTTCAGGAGGGTGCAGTGGAGACGTGTTCTTTACACTTGAGTTGTGATGTACACCACTGCATCCAGAATTTCCCCTGTCACCGGACAGGGCGGAGCGAGAGAGATGGAAACTGAATAGATACAATTCGTACACTCGCTCCGAAGTTCTTTGTAAATTTCTTCTGCTGAAAGGCGGAAGAGTGTGTGCAGTGGAGAGACCGCGACTCAACTTGAGGTAGTAAATTACACCACCGCACATCAATTTCCCTGTCGAAAGATAGGGATGTGAGGGAGGAGAGAAGACTGTTCATTTGATCATTCAACTACACCTCCCTCGCGAGACTTTTGGGTGAGAGATACTACTACTACTCAAAAACGAGAGGACGACTACACTCACCTGCCCTGTCCGTCCCGCAGCACGAAAGTGTCTTGTGGGATGGACCTTCCTCACAGATCATTCAATATAGAGTGGTTTGTGAGGAGGGAGATGCTTTCATTGTAATCCGAGACTGCAATTACACCCTCCTCGGTCGGAGCAATTCGGCCGAACAATTTTCCCTCTTGCCAAAGCGAGTGGGCGGAGCGAGAGAAACCGATGATAAATTCGATCATCTGCTTACACTCGCTCCGGAGTTCTTTCACAATTTCCTCGCCCACGGCGAGGACAGGCGCGCGGAGAGATAGGATTTACCTTTGAAGGTGATCGTACACCGCGCGCTTGAATTTCCTTGTTCGTGCAAACCGAGCAAGGGTGAGGTTGGAGAAGCATGAGATGAAAATCGAAGAGCTCTTTACATCAACCTCACCAACCTTTCGGATGTGGTGGAGAAGCTTGCGCTCAACTGAAGGTGTTTATAGACCACCACATCCGAGAATTTTTCCATCAGCGCGAGTTGGTGGAGATGTGTTCGGCAGAGGAATCAACCATTCAAATTGAACTCGCCACTATGCCCCGCCGAACACAGAATTTTCTCGTTTGCTCACACGAGCGAGAACGGGGTGGGAGAGAAGGTTTCTTGTCTTGATGTAAACCCTAAACCCACCCCGACCAATTTCCCCTGTCACCGGACGGGGCGGAGCGAGAGAGATGGAAACTGAATAGATACAATTCGTACACTCGCTCCGGAGTTCTTTGTAAATTTCTTCTGCTGAAAGGCGGAAGAAAGTGCGGTGGAGAATAAGAGAGTTCCCCTTGAAAAATGAACTTACACCACCGCACACCAATTTCCCTGTCGCAAGACGGGGACTCGAGGGAGGAGACGATGAATCTACAGCTTGAGCTTCATGCTAAACCTCCCTCGCAAGACTTTCCTTGCCATTCGACAAGGCAAATAGGTGAGAGAGAAACATGCTCAAATTGAGGGCACCGCTACACTCACCGTTCCCGTCCCGCAACACGAAAATGTCTTGCAGGACGGGTCCTCCTCACAGATCATCACCGTAGAAAACTCTCATTCTCATATTCTTGAGAATATAAGAATGAAATACTGGTGGTTTTTGAGGAGGGAGAACAACGACCTAAAGTGATTCGCGCACTATACCCTCCTCGGTCAGAGCAATCTGGCCGGACAATTTCCCCTGTCACCAGACAGGGCGGAGCGAGAGAAAACGGCATTAACTCGAAAGAGAAATCATACTCGTTCCGTAGTTCTTTGAGACAAATACTTTCTCGGATTCAATGGAGAGAATTCAACTCACCTTGACCGACACCTACACCATTGGATCCGAGGATTCTTTCAGGTGCGCGGAGAGGAGTAAATTAACGCATGAAGGATGCCATGCACCGCGCGCCTCAATTTCGGGGATGTGAGAGAACGCCACTAAAACGAGTTCCTAGGTATACACATCCCCAATTGTGCGAACAGGAGAGTAAAAACCTACAACTGAGGGACGGGGTACACCTGTTTCCACTGTTGCAGTTCGCCTTGGGCGAACTGCAACCCCTTTCTCCAACGGGGAGAGTTGCAAGAGGAGGGAGAATTCATACACATACATGAACATCCTTTATACCCTTCCTTGCACATGTGCCGCGGTTCGCTTGAGGCGAACCGCGGCCTTCTTTTTTTCATCTATAATAGACACGGTTGCGCAATCTCAAACCTTCTGCTATACTCTTTCCCAATGCAAACGGTAGCCTCTTTTCTGCCCTACGTACAAATCGTACTGTCCGTCCTCTTGGTAACTGTAGTACTCCTACAGCGATCCAGCGCGGGACTCGGTGGTGCCTTCGGCGATAGCTCAAATTTCAGCTCGTTTTTCCACGCGCGCCGCGGTGCGGAGAAAATCCTTTTTTACAGCACCATCATTCTTTCCATTCTCTTTGCAATTACTGCTCTGTCGGCTCTCTTTCTCCGATAGCGCGCTTATATCCATCTGAAAGAAATTCGTAAGTAATTTAGCTCTGGCGTATTTGTGATTTCCGACCAGTTTAAAAAAGTTGTCTCTATGCGCTACCGAATCGGTAGTTTCGAAAAAGCGGCACGTGCGCTGACCGCCTTTTCCCTTACCGAACGAATTGTTTTTATCGCGGTTGCAGGAATATTTGCTGTTTCAACATTCTTTTTATTGGTTGAACTCAACACTGCTTTGACAATTCCCGTCCCTACAGACGGAGGATCTCTGACCGAAGGCGTTATCGGTGTCCCCCGCTTCATCAATCCATTGCTTGCCATTTCTGATGCTGATCGAGATCTCACCGCGCTGGTCTACTCGGGACTCATGAAAGTGTCAGGCGCCGGAGTACTCGTCGGCGATCTTGCCGAATCTTACGAGATCTCCGAAAATAATTTGATGTATACATTCCACATCCGTCCGGATGCTACATTTCAGGACGGCACCCCAGTTACCGCCGAAGATGTCGTATTCACTATCAAAAAAGCGCAAGATCCAAATATCAAATCCCCGCGCCGCGCCAGCTGGGAAGGGGTCGCTATCGAAAAAACAAACGATTTGACCGTAGTCGTAAAACTGAAAACTCCCTATCCTCCGTTTCTTGAAAATACCACTATAGGCATCCTTCCTTCCCACATCTGGAAGAATGTGGACGCAACCCAATTTACGTTCAGCCAGTTTAATATCGAACCTATTGGATCCGGACCTTATAAAGTAGCATCGGTTAAACGCACAGCCGGAGGTATTCCACTTTCATATACGCTGATACCATTCAAAAATTATGTACAAGGAAAAGCGTATATAAGCTCCATCACGACAAAATTCTATACAAACGAAGATGGTTTGATAGACGCATATGAACGCGGGGAAATAAACAGCATCAACAGTATTTCTCCGCACAGCGCACTTGCACTGAAAGCTCTAGGAGCCCGCGTTGAAAGCGTTCCTTTGCCACGCGTATTTGCCGTATTCTTTAACCAAGACAAAGTCCCCGCATTTACCTACCCAGAAGTTCGCAAAGCGCTTGTTGAAACGCTTGATCGAAATCGCATTGTCCAAGAAGTATTGAGCGGGTATGGCGCACCGCTCTCTTCTCCACTTCCCCAAAGTCTTTTCGGGGCGGCAACAAATACAGAAAGTGATCTGAATGCAGAAATAGAAAGTGCCCGCGCACTCCTCGAAAAAAACGGGTGGAAGGCAAACGCGACTGACGGCGTCTTTGAGAAAACGGTCAAGAAAGTCGTGGTGCGTCTTGAATTCACTATCGCCACTTCAAATACCACCGAATTGAAAGCAGGTGCGAAAATTATAAAAGAAAACTGGGAGCGTGTCGGTGCGAAAGTTTCGGTCACCTATTTTGACGCAAGTGATCTCAATCAAAATGTGATTCGTCCCCGTTCGTATGACGCATTGTATTTTGGAGAAATAGTGGGACGAGATCTCGACATGTTTGCTTTCTGGCATTCCTCGCAAAGGAATGACCCTGGGTTAAATGTTGCACTATACACAAACATTACTGCAGACAAGCTCCTAGAAAAAGCTCGCTCGACTGCATTGCGTACTGACCAAATAGCACTCTATCAAGAGTTTGCCAAAGAAATCGAAAAAGATTACGCGGCCGCATTTGTATATTCTCCCGATTTTGTATACGTCTTGCCAAAAAATATATCGGGAGTCAATCTCTCATCAGTCACTATTCCTTCAGATCGTTTTATTAATAGCAACGAATGGTATATCGAAACCGATCGTGTCTGGAACATCTTTGCACCAGACGAAACAGAACAGAATTAATTCATTATGCAAGAAAAAGAATCTCCTAAAGCTTCTCAGCACAGCGCCCGACGGCAGCCATATCACGCACGCCCCGAAAAATTCTCAAAGCCCTTTGAGCGACCAAATAGAAAATCCCGCCCCAATCATCGAGGAGCTCCGCCTTCGCGCATGCGAGACTCGCGTCCGCCGCTCCACACTTCTCATCACAACACCAAATCTCCTCTCACCGTAAAAATCCCATCGGTAGGTGAGTCCATCCGCATCATTCCGCTGGGCGGCGTAGAAGAAATCGGAAAAAACATGACCGCAATTGAAGTCGGAAATGACATTATTGTCATTGATGCCGGACTTCAGTTTAAAGACGCGGACACCCCCGGAATCGATTATATTCTGCCTAATACCAAATACCTCGAGGAACACAAAAACAGGGTGCGCGCCTTGATCGTCACCCACGGTCACCTCGACCACACCGGTGCCATTCCCTATATCATGGAGAAAATCGGAAACCCTCCGCTCTATTCCCGCATGCTCACCACGGTGATGATCCGTAAACGCCAAGAGGAATTTCCTCATGCACCTCCGCTTGATATAAAAGTGGTTGAAAAAGACTCTTTAGTTACCATGGGAAACCTGAAAATCAAGTTTTTCTCTGTCACCCACACGATCCCCGATTCCATGGGAGTTATCATTGAAACGCCGTATGGCGCAATCGTCCACACCGGCGACCTTAAACTCGATCACGACAACGGAGTCCCCACCGAAGCAGAAGAAAAAGAATATTCGATATTCAAAAAAGAGAAAGTACTTCTGTTAATGGCTGACTCAACCAATGCGGATGTCCCCGGGTTTTCGACTCCGGAACGGGTTGTGCAAAAAAATCTTGAAGAGATTATTAAAAATTCGCGCGGCCGATTGATTATCGGAACATTCTCTTCCCTACTTGAACGAATCATGAAAATCCTTGAGTTCTCTGAAAAATACGGGAAAAAAGTTGTCGTGGAGGGGCGCAGTATGAAAAATAACATCGAGATTATCAAAAAGCTCGGCATGGTGAAAACCAAAGAAGATACAATCATCACCGTCGAAGCTATGAATGATTATCCTCCAGAGAAAATTGTCATGGTGGCTACAGGAGCACAAGGAGACGAATTCGCGGCACTGATGCGCATGGCAAACAAAACGCACAAATATGTGCATATCACCAAACGAGACACTATTATTCTTTCTTCTTCAGTAGTCCCCGGAAACGAACGTGCAGTCCAAAAATTGAAAGACTCGCTCTCACGCCAAGGAGCAAAAATTCTGCACTACAAAATCGCCGATGTGCACTCGTCGGGACACGCCAACCGTGACGAAACTGCGTGGATTCACTCGCGCATCAATCCGAAATTCTTCATTCCTGTCCACGGCTACCATTACATGCTACGCGTACACGCTGAAATTGAAATGGCTCGGGGCACACCGGAAAAAAATGTGATTATCCCCGACAACGGATCTATTATTGAAATTCAAAACAAAGGCGAAAATATCGTCCGCTTGAAAGAAAAAGCCCCTTCGGGATTAGTGCTCGTAGACGGCTTCTCCGTGGGCGATGTGCAGGAAGTGGTAATCCGCGACCGACAAATGCTCTCACAAGACGGCATGTTTGTGATTATTGCATCCGTAAATATTTCAAACGGGAAACTCAAGAAGTCGCCAGACATTATTTCTCGCGGATTTGTATATCTGCGTGAATCACAAGAACTTCTCCAACAAACTCGCCTCATTATCAAGAAAACTATCGAGGATATCACTGTAGGCATGCGTCCAATTGACTTTGAGTATGTCAAAGATCACGTCAGCGACAACGTGAGTCGTTTCCTCATGCAGAAGACTGCAAAACGTCCTATTGTCATCCCAGTGCTTATCGGGGTATAAATAGACATGCAAAAAGAGGTATTTTCCAAGCCTGGACAGCACATTCCCCGTTCAGTGAGTTCAATTTATACACTCGGATTCTTCTTGTCTCTCCATGTCGCCCTCCCCGCATATCTCTTCTCAAGTTTCTTAAGCCAATTCTTTCCCGAGAAATACATAGGGATTATTTTCTCAATCGCATCTCTGCTCACCATCTGGCTGTTCTCAAAACTTCCAGCAATATTACGCCGATTTGGAAATTTTGTAACCGCAGGAGTATTTCTTACCTGCACAATTGTGGCTATAGCCCTCCTCTCATTCATCAAATTACCGTTTCTGGTCATTGTCATTTTCATACTCTACCAATTAGCTACGTCAGTACTTACATTCAATTTTGATATCTTTCTTGAACACTCATCAGGAAATAAGGTAACTGGCGAAATACGAGGCACCTACCTGATGTTCGGAAGCATAGCGTGGGTCATTGCGGAAGTCTTACTTGTATTTATCATTGCAAATAATCAGTACAACACTGTTTTTATAGTCGCTTCTCTCGTTGCGCTTCCCATGATGGTCATTTTGAATCGTTTCAAGAGATTTCACGATCCCCACTATCGTGCATTGCAAATACTGACTTTGTTCAAAAAAACAAGCGGGCATAGCAAAGAAGTTATTTCAATTTATATTATTAATTTCTTGCTGTGCTTCTTCTACTCATGGATGGTAATCTACACCCCGCTGTATCTATATAATTACGTTGGCTTTCAGTGGAATCAAATTGCCATTTTGTTTGCAGTTATGCTTCTACCCTTTGCCCTCATTCAGCGACCATTAGGGAAACTTGCCGATCGCAAATTCGGAGAGAAAGAGTTTCTCATAGGAGGGTTCTCTATTATGGCAATCGCGACAGGAGTAATGTCATTTCTGCCGACTCCAGAATTCTGGATATGGATGGGATTGCTCTTTGTGAGCCGTATCGGCGCTGCCACTACAGAAGTGATGAGCGAGACTTATTTTTTCAAGCACGTACACGACAGCGATGTGGCGCTTATCGGAATTTTCCGCACGACACGTCCGTGGGCATACATTGTTGCACCGATTGTCGCAACGGTACTACTTCCCTTTTCAGGAATCCAATATCTTTTCATTATCCTTGCAGTCATTATGCTCTATGGAGTATTTAAATCTTTCCAACTTGTCGATACTCGGTAATTAAGAAAACCCCGCCTTCTTCAGGAAGGCGGGGTTTCTCTAAACGGTGTTTGTTACAGTGCGTCTTCATCGTCCATGGGTTCGGCAAGATCAATTTCATGATCAGTGTCTAAAACCCCTTTGTGGAAACCATCGGTGCACGAGCACTCCGAGAGTGGTTGGCCTTCGTTTTTACACCCTTCTGATTCACACACTTTGGAACGTTCCGACTCACCCCCACAATCTCCGGTACACACGTAATGCTGCATACGAGATTCAAATTACAGATTCTACTTATAATTCGTCGTGCACAAATTATATAGATGTGTTTTTTGGTTTCAAGTGTGTATAAGTCAAAAAAACAAAGTGGAACACAAAAAACGACTCATAGGCAAGTATTGGAAACAAAATTATATTTTGCCTTTAGTACATTCCAAAAAGAGAAAGAGAGGAAATTCTTTACGCGCGCGGTCTTCCATTTGCTTTCGCGGCCCTGATTCGCTCGTTTTATGCGAAATCCATTCCTCTAGGCGTGTAATGGAAAAGTCGTGCTTTGCAAGCATCTTCATATACACTTGCAACGGACGGTGGAAAGAATAGGTAACGGCGCTTTCTTTTTTGCTCGGGTTCATGCTGATTTCAGCCGCTGATTCAGAAAGATACCCGTCAATGCGCCTATATTGCGTGCTTGTTTTTTCATCAACTCCCCATTCGCTTCGGCGCGGAATGCGAAATGCAGGATGATTCAATACGATTAAGAATCTCCCTTTGGCAGAAAGTGCTCGCGCCACTCCTCCCAAGGTCGCATCAAGTTCTTTAATATTCTGTAGCGCCAAAATACAAACAACCAAATCAAATGATCCCGTTATGAGTTCTTTTGGAAGAGATTCAGCAGTTCCGGTTAAAAAATGCGGAACACCTTTTCCCCCTGAACTTTTCTTTGCAATCTCTATGAGGTTATCAGATGCATCAAGACCGGTTACCACTGCACCGGCTGCAGAAAATTTGTGTGCAAAAAACCCTTGGCCGCAGGCAAGATCAAAAATCTTTTTTCCTTTTATATCTCCTGCAAGCCGCAGAATATTTGGCAAAATAACTTCTTGCTGATAGCTACCTGCACCTTCCACTAATGTGTCGTACCACGGCGCGACTGCGTTCCATGAAGTGTCCTTTTTATGCATAGTGTCATCATACCTTAACTCTACCTTGCCGCAATACCGAAATTTCTCCTCTATTAATTGAAATGAGTGTAGAGGGTTCTCCATCCTGCATCCCACCATCAATATACAAAGAAATCTTTCCACCAAAATAATCACGTGCTTCAGCAGTCGTTTTTGCCGTAGATTTCCCTTCTGGATTTGCACTCGGAGCAATCACCGGCCCACTCTCCTCTAAAAAATCACGTAGTGCTTTTTCTTCGGGCACTCGAAATGCAATCGTCTGTGTCCCTCGATGTAAATACGAAAATCTCTCATCCGGACAAGATAGGACAATGCTCACTGCCGCAGGCCAAATCTCATGTATCTTTTTTTCCGATTCAACATCAACAACTACTCCAAACAACTTGATTGCTTCGATGCTCGCAATCAATACAATACAGGGTTTATGCATGTTTCGTTCGCGCAGACTATACACACGTTCGACTGCATCAGAACGCAATGCCGATGCAACAACCCCATAGACTGTGTCGGTTGACATCACAACAATCTCGCCCTCATGCACCAAGCGGGCGACTTTTTTAATATCTATTGAATTATCTAGCACCTTAAATGACATATCTTGTCAAAAGTCCTTTTATTACAAGTTAATTTCAACAAAATAACACTTGGCCAAACTAGAAATCAAACACCTCTATTGACAAATTAAATAAAAGAATTATGATACTTGTCGAAACCACAACGATTGAAGTTCCTCCTGCACGTCGGCCGCCAGCCGACTTACGCCCACCCAGCAAGTGTTCAGCTGGGTGGGCAATCTTTTTTTAGGACTTTCCTTTCGTAAGGCTAATCCCCAATTCCTTCAAACGCTTTGAATCAAGTTCGGACGGGGCATGCATCATCAGATCGCGTCCCTCACCAGTTTTTGCAAATGCGATAACCTCGCGGATATTCGGTTCGTTTTCAAGCAACATCATCAGTCGGTCAAACCCCCACGCAATCCCGCCGTGCGGCGGGGCACCCGCGGAAAGGGCCTCAAGCATGTGACCAAAATTCCGTTCGATTCGCTCATCGTCATATCCCATGATCTGGAAAACTGCTTTCAGCGCCTCCGGCTGATGATTGCGGATACTTCCCCCACCGATTTCGTTGCCATTCATCACAATGTCATACTGGGTTGTCAAAATATTTGGAATATCTTTCTTCGCAAGCAACGATGTCATGTGCTCTGGTTGCGGAGCAGAAAACGGATTATGAGAAAACGTCCATCCGCCGGATTCTTCATCCTTCTCAAAAAATGGCCAGTCAATCACCCACTCAAAGGCAAGAAGGTTTGGATCTTCTTTGTCTTTGCGCAAATCCGGCTTATCCACTCCGTATTTCTCCATCGCTTCTTTGTATGAAATTCTCGGAAACGGAATCTCCTGTATCTTTTTCTCTGGATAAAGTGTCTGCACGAGATTGATGAGAATCTCTTCATTGACTTGCATCACCTCCTCGCGCGCAACAAAACTCATTTCCATATCAAGCTGGGTAAATTCCGGCTGACGATCGCCACGCGTATCCTCGTCGCGCATGCAGCGCGCAATCTGAAAATACTTTTCAAATCCTGCAACCATCAGCAATTGCTTATATTGTTGAGGTGATTGTGGAAGCGAGTAAAATTTTCCTTTATCAAGTCGCGATGGCACGACATAATCGCGCGACCCTTCTGGAGTGGTTGCAGACAAAAGTGGAGTTTCGATTTCTACAAATCCGCGCTTGGTGAACTCATCGCGGATAAATTTCGTGGCTTTGGATCGGTTGCGGATATTTTTCTGCATGCGCGGACGGCGTAAATCAAGATAACGATGTGTTAATCGCGACTCTTCACCAATTTCTTTTCCATCGCTCCGCACATCAAAAGGTGGAGTGTTCGCTTCGTTCAAGACCTTGATTCCAAGAATTTCAATTTCAACTGTTCCATTCGGTTCATCTACATTGATCATTCTTGACGGTCGTTCGTTCACCTTTCCAGTTACTTCAAGCACCCATTCACTGCGAACGGCACTCGTAGCGGTATGCGCTTCGGCATGGTTTGGGAGCGCAACCATCTGAACCTTGCCGGATGCGTCGCGCAAGTCAATGAAAATAAGCTTGCCGTGGTCGCGCCGCACGTCAACCCAGCCACAAATCATGACTTCTTGTCCTATTTTCTCCTTCAAATCTCCTATATGCGTTCGTGTCATATTCATCACTATACCACTCAAAAATAGTTTTAGGAACGCTTTACTGCTTTAGCTCCAATATCCTTTCGGTACTGCATTCCTTCAAAAGATATATACGTAATCGCGTCATATGCCTTCGACAGTGCCTCAGAAAGGTTGCTACCAGTAGCACTCACTCCAAGAACACGCCCACCATTAGTAATTACTTCCCCATTTTTCATAGTCGTTCCTGCATGGAAAATAACAATGTCTTTTTCAAATGAGTGATTCAGTCCTTTAATCACTTTTCCTTTCTGATACGAGTCGGGGTAGCCACCAGAAGAAAGAACAACACAGCAGGTAAACTTGTTTGACCAGACAATTTTCTGTTTCTGCAACGTTCCTTTTATACACGCAAAGAGAATATCAACTAAATCCGTTTCAAGGAGACGCATGTAGACTTGAGTTTCAGGATCACCAAATCGCGCATTAAATTCAATAACTTTCGGACCGCTAGCAGTAAGCATGATCCCCGGATAGAGCAGTCCCTTAAATTCCCGCCCTTTCTCTTTCAGTGCAGCAAGTGTCGGCAAAACTATCTTATTTTTTATTTCTTGCATTTGTTCAGCAGTTACGCGCGGAACGGGAGCAATAGTTCCTATTCCTCCGGTATTCGGCCCTTTATCCCCGTCAAAAATTCTTTTGTGGTCTTGAGATGAAGGAAAAAGCACTGCATCCTCGCCATCGCAAAATGCGTGAATCGAAATCTCGGTTCCCTGCAGAAACTCTTCAATAACAACTTCACTGCCCGCTGAACCAAAAATTTTATTTCCCATGATCTCTTCCAAAACTTTTTCGGCCTCGATAGAAGTTTCTACAATCACCACGCCTTTCCCAAAAGCGAGCCCGCTCGCTTTGATCACTAAGGGATATACTTGTTTGCGTACATATGTGCGAGCAATTTCTAAATCAGTAAACGTCTCAAAAGACGCGGTAGGAATTCTTGCATCACGCATCAGTTGTTTTGCAAACGATTTAGACCATTCGATTTCTGCCGCCGCTTTTGTGGGGCCAAACACTGGTATACCAAGTTTCTGAATACTATCGACAATTCCTTCGGCTAAATAGTTATCAGGACCAATCAAGACAAGCTCAACTGGGTTTTTCTGGAGCCACTGTAAAATCTCGCCTGTTTTTGAAATAGGTAGGTTAGTGGCAATGCCTGCAGTTCCCGCATTTCCGGATGCTACAAAAATTTTCTCAACGTGTGGAGATTGTTTAAGTTTCCATACAAACGCATGTTCCCTTCCTCCCCCGCCGACCACAAGAATATTCATTAGCTTTATTTTACCAAAAAAATGGATTAGGGCTCGGTCGCAAGCGACCGAGCCCTATTCCACGGACCGGCGCCGACCAAGAGGACGATCGGGGTGGCGTTACGAATCTGACGCGTAACAACTCCAATCAGGACTTCGTCCGGAAACTTCCCCAGTCGGCGGATCTTGGCAGGAAAACCGAGTGCGTAGAGCATTCCCGCAAGCACTTCCGGTCGGGTGAACCCCGACACACGTTCTGGCAGGGATCGGGCATCATTCACCTTCCCTTTATCGAATCCATCCGCGATTGCAGTTGCCACATGCATCCCACAGCCAAGACGACCGGTGGGATAGGATGCAGGTTTGCGAGCCACTAAATTCTCTGACTTTTTCAAGGTCATCTGAATCCTCCGTAAATGCCTCCTGTCTCTAAAGAAGGCGGTTGAAGTGCGTGACCGAAATGTCAAGCGGCATAACGGTTTGAGAGACTAAAAATCTAAAATGGATTTTTATCATGTAAATAACAATTAGTCAATATACCCGTATTGACTCTAGTCAATTTATCGCTAATATAGGTCCAAACGAAGGCATCCTGCTTTTGTATCCGTTCTCCACATCACCCCAAACCCAAGACCGCTAGCCTATGCCACCCCAAAAGGTCGGACACTTACCCATCCTCGATATCCTGCAAATCGCATTCAGTGCGGCAGAACAGGAAGTCATTGATCAGCCGCCGGCTGAACTCCAAAACCACGAGGTAGTCCCCGAGACAGAGGTCGTGCTCGGAACACTTGTTTGTTCGGTAACAAGATCTCTCTTGAGACTGCACTGCCAACTCGTCAGAGAACACAACTCGCTGGTACACCGATGCAATTCGTTAAAGGCTCTCGAATCACACCACGAGGAACATCGTGAGTTGTGCGAGAAACTGGATCGCCTCAAACAACGAAGTGATCTCCTCGGAAAACTGACGTGGTGGGGAGTAGGCAATTCTTTCCTCACCCTCGCTGGCGCCACAGGAACACTCCGCAAAGATTGGCAGGTCGTTGCCCACAACACATGGGACACGCGATCAATCTTCCCTGCCGACCACATGAGCAACAAACTCTTTGCTGAGCTGGGGAAAATTGCTCGAAACCTCTCCACTCCCGACACAGAAGGTCCGACCGCCCACCACAACCCCAGACGGAAGACGTTGGGAATGGTGAGGGATCCGCGCACCCAAGCACTGTGGTGCCTATGCAAAGTGTTTGGCGATGTTGCCAAAGAACTGGTTCCGCGAGGAGAACCTGAGTTCAAGCAATGGCTGCTCAAGCAAACCATTGGGGACATTGGGGATAAGGTGGCTCAATCAAAGTTCCTCGGAGAACAGCTCCGTACATTGCTGTCTCTCCTTGAGGAAGCTCTTCGAGATGAGTTCCCACGACCCATGAGTCCAACCGCGTTCGGATTGATCGTCAGGAAGGACTGGATCATCGAGGAAGTCTGCTTGGAAAACCCTGATGAATGGGAGACAGGACGTCATTGGTTCTTCGACCCGCTTGGTGGAGCACTCGATGCTCTCCGGCGAGCGACGCGTGAACAACAGTAAGATCGGAAACAAATCCGCGCGCGAGGCTCCTGCCTCGCGCGCTTTCTTTCTTTGTTTTTTATGCCTGCGGCGCAGGAGGCATGACCGGTGCAGTTGCAACAGAAACTGGAACAGAAGACGTCAGAGGTAATTCCACCAAAAATGTTGATCCCTTCCCCGAACCTTCAGACTCTACCCAAATTCTCCCGCCATGAGCCAAGACCAGTTGTTTGGCGATATAGAGGCCATATCCGGTTGAATGCACGTTTACTTTGAGCGAATCCTTCCCGCGGCCGCCCTCGGTAAAGAGACGTGCTTTGTCTTCTTCCGTGATTCCCACACCAGTATCTTTCACGCTAAATATAGCCTTCCCATCCTTCACAGAGAGTCCAACGGTTACGCTTCCTGTCGGCGTGTATTTAATCGAGTTGTCTATCAAATTCCTGATCACATGCTCACCAAACTGTGTACGATCAAGATTCACCATGCATTCCCCTTCACTTACCGCAGTTAGAAGCTTAAGCCCTTTCTCTTCTGCCGAAGGTTTCAATTTAATAATTCCCTCCTCAACGATTCCTTTCAAATCAGTCGGTTTCAATTCATATGCCACCGTCCCGCGCTTCAGGTTCGCCGCTTTCAAAATATCCGTCACCGACGCCACCCCCTTGCGCAATTCAGCAAGCGCAGTGGTTGAGAGCACCTTCACGTCAGGTGAGAGCTCTCCATAGTCCCCTTCCACCATTTCCGAAAACGCGTATTCGCCTTTTGTCAGATACCCTTTCACCTCATGTCCGATAAAGTGAATCAATTTCTCCTGCCGATCATTCGTCTCCTCCAAATCCTTCGCCAATGTCTCAATCTTCTCTCGCTGCTCCACTTCGCGAAACACGCTCTTAATAAGAAAATATCCCACAACTGCAACAAGAACAAATAGCACTCCGTTTATTATCTTCTCTTGCAGAGAATCCCCTAGGAGAGCCCTTAAGAAAATAAAGATGGAAAGAGAGAATACAAGCAGTTGAGTCGTAAGAATCTTGATATCAAAGAGTTTATATTTAATGATCGCGTACGAACTAAAGAAAATAAAAATAAGAATAAAATACGGCCCAAAATTAACAAATTCTGAATAACCTAGCAACGGCAACACCAAGTTAGTAATGCTCCCAAACAAAGCTGACAAACCAACTCCTAGAGAGATATAAGATATTTGAAGCCTTTCGAGATGATTAAGAGTTTTATACCCACGAAATAAGTTTACAAATGAAAGTAAAAGGACTGTCAGAAAATATAGGAGAAAGAAAAAGTACAAAGGGCCCGGAATAATTGCAGGGATATTATTTTCTCCTATAAAAACACTAAGAATATTAAATCTCGTTGGAACAAATGCTAGTAAGAGCAGCCCGCCCAAGAGAGCAAACACCCCATACAATTTATTAACCTTTTTCTCTTTCGGAAAAAAAATCGACATTCGATAAAAAAAGTAGCCGATACCGATAGGTCCTATCAGGGTCAACTTACTCCACAGTAATATCGAAAATAAATCCGATGCCAAATCAGTCATAAAATTGGCAAAGATCCAAAACATAGAGCTGAAAATCAAGAACAAGAACGTCCTGTTCACTTTACTATTCTTGTTGTTTTCGTACACATAGGATGCCAGTAATAGTGACAAGCCAAGTGTCATAATCGAAAAAATATTGAAGATAGAAAACGTCATTTGCGTTGCACAATATGGTAATGTTGCCTGTCTATGTGAGTTCTCATGAGTGAGCGTGCCTGACGAACCACTTTTGTAAAATGATGGAGAAGCGGATTTATATTTCTCGAGTGGTCAAAACCCATAATAGCATCATGGGGAATTTCATCAATAATATCTTCAATCAATAAGAGAGATAAGCGTCTAGCCCTAAAATGCTCTTTTATAGCCAGTCCAAGAAAATAATAAATTGTGTTTTTTGCAAACGCTTCTGGAAAATGAGCCTTGAAATAATCACTGCTAATCCACGGTGCATTCTTAAAGTCATTAGTTATAAGACCAATTCCAACCGTGCCATCAACTGTTGATTGCAAAAGATATTTATGTATCGTTGAATCCCGAAGTGCTTCAACGAAATGATCATGATCAAAACTCTGTCGGCAAGGACTTAAGCGATTTACTTTCTCAAATGTATGGTTATAAATCTCCCATATTGTCTCAATCTCGACAGGATCAGAAATATTATCCTTTTTTATTACAGAAAAATCATTTTTGGTTTCACTACGATTCCCCTTTTGCAAGATTTTATATAAAAGGTATCCGACAGAAAATCCGATAATACTGACAATCAGAAAATAAACCCAAAGAGGTAAATTCCTGCCAATAATTAAAATATATACATAGGGCATCACTCGACCGAATAGATGTATGAACAAGCCCCAGTTTGAATAGGAGTGCCACTGGAGTTTATGCCGAAACCGTAAGTGTATCAGATCAGTAAATTTGAGATTGCGTGTGGTTCCATAAGCCATCAAAAAATAGCCAAAATAGAAGGGGGCAAATGAAATCAGATAGATAACAAAAAACCATTGAACATCAAGGTTGTACTCGCTGGAAAGCGAGTTGCTTATGTTCCAAACATGATTAATGAATGTATCCATATCTTACTACCAAGCTTCACTCTTATACACAGCTGCTACTACAGCACACACCGGAGAACTTTCGCACAAAATACTCGCTATTTCAGACTGCACAGGACCAAAATTATCAGCACGATTTTTCTTCATCTCTGACAAACTCTTTTCAATTAAACCTTGGACTTCTTCCTCACTCTCCCCTTCATGTTCTACAAAAAGGCCTTTTTGACTTCCGTCTTCTGATAACACCCACCCAAGACCTGCACACGCCTTTTTACTTACTCTACTTTCTCTCATTTCTGCGATAACAACATATAATTTATTACCAAATTCCTCTGCCTTTAATTCATACTTCTCTTTTCTTATTTCTGATTTCGGAGGAATGATTGACGACAAATGAATGAGATTATGATCGGCAATCCCAGCATCAATAAGAGCCTTATCAAAAGCTGAAAGCTCTGTGTTGGCTTTTCCAATGCCTTTAGTAACTACAATATGTCTTTTCAAGATAGTAATCCTAGGATATACCTTATATCATACCAGAAAAAACCTCTTAAACTGGGTTTTAGTCTCAAACCTGTTTACTGTGTATAACACTTCTCTTAAAGGGAGTACAATAAAACCATTATGAAATTTAGCAAGTGGCCATACTGGTTAAGAGGAGGAGTAATAGGAACTATAATTGGCGTTATCTTGGATATTCCTCCTTTACTGTGCTATCTATTTGTAGGAGGATTTCTTTGTATTAATATAAGTCCAATGATTTTTTCTGGTATCTTTCTTTCTGTTCTTCCAATTCTCAATAACTACCCTCCTCTCTTTTCGATAACTCTTATTAGTCTTTTATTGAGTTTTCTAATCGGTTCAATAATTGGTATTTTCATTGATAGGATCAAAAAAATAAAGTTTGCACAGTAGCTAACATGAATTCCAGCAAGTGGCCACATTGGGTGAAAGGCGGTGTAATAAGTTTAATTTTCTACGTCCCTTTCATATTCGTTCAACTACTTGGACAAGATTCTGCTTTAATCCTCTGGCCATTAACCGTACCCATGTGGCCTGTTATTTGGTTGCTTGGTCTTCCTTACGCTATCTTGGGAATAAACATGAATCTGCCGTTGCAAGCTCAACAAATTATTCTTTTCCTCGTTGCAATTATCATAGGGACAGGACTAGGATCGGTATACGGTAAATTAGTAAAAAGAAAGAGCCCGCCACAAGTGTAGCGAGCTCTGAACTGAAGAACAGATCAAGGCGCAACCGCACGATAAAACCTCTGCAGGGCGTTTGTTGATGCCAGATCCGAAAACCTGACTTTTCCACTATTGTTCACAAGGACAACTGATGTTGTCCAATCAACAAGATTCGAACTGGTCTCAATGGTATACACAACACCGGTTGGTCCAGTGAGCTCGAAGATTGGTAACATATTCGTGTACACTCCCGCAAACGAAAGCGTGAACGGTTCTGACACTCCCATGGACACAAGCGACACGTTTGTCACCAACACACTAGAGGGTACATTCGTGAACGCATCGAGACGAAATCCAAGTATGTGCAAGGTATTACTTGCCGCGCGAGGAAACATGAATGCGTAGCGCTTGAATCCTAGTTGGATAGCCGGCTCATCCACAGACCCAATGCTATTGGTATCCCAGTACAAGGACAACAACCCTTCGGATCCGTTGGCGTTCACAAACTTCGCATCAAAAGATACGAGGTTGACCGAATTAGTGGGGTTGATGACTGCTGCAAGCCACACAGGTGAACCAGTGATTAGAGAGAAGGAATCTATTCCGTGAATTTTCACCTCTCCAGTTGAACTCTTTTCGATCGGTGAATTACTGAAGTCTACCCTTTCACCAATCATAGGCGGGGTGCTTGTGTAGAGCTGGTTGCACTGCGGATCATCTGGTGTCCCGAGCACCCAGAGCGCATTGGGACTAACCATGTAGTTACTGATGGCATAGTCCCAGTTCCCACCCGCCCTGCTTAGCGGAAAACCAAAACCTGCAGAACCTAGCTGGGTATTGGGCGGTATCGTGTTTTGGTAGAACTGAATTGGCCATCCGTGAGAAGACACCGTTTGGGTGCACCTCTGTGTCCCCAACGGAGTGCTGATGTAAACAGGTCCGAGGATCTTGTTGTCATCAACCCAAGTGACTTCGATATTGTAGCAGTAATCGAAAAGTCCCTGTGTAAACGGCCAATTCTCACCTCCAGTATCCAGATCCCTGCTGTAGTAATTTTCTGCCCAGTCTGCCCTGTTGCCATAACTACTGACACCCGAGTAGTCGAGTCCCACGAACGGATCAAGAAAGGTAACATGAACAATTGTGCTAGGAGAAATATCCTTGATTGCTTCCGTTGCAGCTTGGATGAGTCCAGAGCCTGCACTGTGTGCGATGAAATGTATTTCACTCCACCCCTGCCCAGCAAGATACTCCCCTAGTTTTCTTCCTTCTCTCTTGGCATTTTCGAGCGCTGTTTGGGCAGCACGAGTGGGAAAAGCAATAGAAAGTAAGTCCAAAGGATGTGCTCCCTCAATCCACTTGTATCCAACCACTTGCCATCCGTCCAGACCCTTATCTGTTAGATATCGATCAATGCTGTTTGTCATCTCGTCAACCCATGCCGTTGATAATTGAGGTATATCCCACGAAGGAATCCACCCATGCGTCACCAACACCAATTTGCTCTTCCCAACTTCCTTAACTGGACCCGAACTATACTTCGGTCTTTCGAGTTGCGTCTCAATCACCTGTCTCCATTCAGGCGTAGCCGGCGCAAGCACAACCCGAAAACCAATCAAACCTGAAGTGCTAGTCGGCGAAATACCTCCTCGTACTGCCGCTCGACAAGATGAGACCCCTTCAAAAAAGGATCCTCCACGAAACACGCGCCAAACTCCAGTTGTGGGCCCATGCGAATCAACAAGAGATCCGCCCGGAAGACTTCCTCTGAAAGGATTGTCTATAAACCAGTCTAGGGCGTACTCCGAAACATTCCCCTGCATGTCATAGAGACCCCACCGATTGGGCAATTTAATTCCCACGGAACGCGGAAAAAGTCCGTTAGTTCCGGTATTCCCAATGTACCACTCGTACTGATTGATGAGTGTGTAGGTCGGATCGTCGCCAAAGCTGTATCGCGTGGTTGTCCCCGCACGACAGCAATATTCCCACTCGGCATCAGTCGGCAAACGATATTCCCAATTGCTTGGGATACGTCCTGCACTACGTTCTCGCTCTGTCAACAAGAAGCAGTAATTCACTGCGCCATTCCACGAAGTCTTGGTGACCGGCGCATCGAGATTGGTAGTAGTGCTTGGATTGAGACCTGTTAAATCGAGATACTCCTGCTGTGTGGCCTCGAATTTATTCATGTAGAAGCCGTACGTCAGCGTAACGCGAGTTTGTTGCTCTTCATAAATAGTGTGACCTTCCTCGTTCAACGGACTTCCCATCACAAACGTTCCAGAGTTGATCCAAATCATGTTCGGTACTGGTGTAACTGATTGTGCGACGATGTGCCGCGTGTCGGAAAGCAACACTCCAACGAGAGTTGCAATACTAATGGTCAGTGTGTTTTTCATACAGTGTATTCGGTTGTAAATGTTCTCTGTTCTCCTTGTTCTGAAATCCATTCACTCGAATAGATTTCCCTACAATAAACGATACCGCCAAAACGGTTTACATTCAAAGAATGATGTTATGTTCCTGTTATTCTATGCTCTCGGTTCAATGTATAATAAAGAGATCACTATGGAAACAGATCCGGAAATTCAAGGGGAAATTCGGGAACCTCTTGCTTCATTACCAACGAAGAAATCTTCCCAACAGTTAGTTTTAGTCTCAATATCTTTGTTGATAACTATAGGAATAATTCTAGGTGTCTATTTTTTGTATAACCAAAATAGAATAACAAGGACCCAATCTGATACTCCTCCATCTCTGGTGCCTGACAACTGGAAAACCTATAGCGACACTGAGTGGGGATTCCAAATCTCTTACCCTCTTGAATATCATTTCTTAAGTGCAAAGGAAAATTTGGAAGGCCCAGAACATTACATCGTTCCACAGGAACCGTATGAAAAATCTGGTTATTCCAGTAAGCTCTTGGAGATCGCCGATATCGGTACTTCTACCATAAAAAGATACTTGCAAGTAGTACTACTCCCTGTAGTCCCTAGAGACCTCGATACTTTAGAGAAACAAGTAAAGACTGTTGTTGCTTCTACCACAGAAGGTCTTAAATCTCGTGGGATTGGTGAAACCTTCACCAAATACACGGTTGAGGGTCAAAATCTCCCAGCAATTATCTACGATTTCACTAATACTGGCGGGCGTACAATACAAATATACTATCTCCGTCCCACTGAGCCGATATTTGGCAAACCACAACCAAATCGTCTTTTCAGAATCGACATGCAACCAGAAGATGATTCTATGTTAAGAAAAATTGTCTCTTCCGTAAGGAAAATTCCAATAGTTCCCTCCGATACTGCGCTCTACTATAGTGCGGAAAGCAATAAAGATTCATTTTGGTGTGACAAGATTTCAGATGAGTTCCTAAAAACCCAGTGTCACATAAACCTACGCGGCTACCCAATTGAAGAGAGATATCCTGTAAATTTGGACGCTGTACTGGATCGGGAAGGGACTGCAAAAATCGATGGGTCAAAAATACTCCTCTCTTCATCGAAAACGGAAGGGGTGAAATCAGGAGTGACGTGGATAGCACTTAGCGTAACTCCTACAAGTACCTTAGCTTGGCAAGGGATAAGTTTTGATGCCACGTTCTCAAATGGTTCGGTGACACAATCATTATTAACAGTATACTGGGATAGCCAAAGTATTGGTCAAATAGATGGTAGGTTTTTGAATACATCTACAGAAAATAAAACTTTCTTTTTCTCCACGAGCACAAGACCTGACAATAAGACCCATGTAGTAGGTTTTCGCCTTGATTCTTTTGCACCAGGTCATGCATCAGTAACTATTTCAAATATTGTTGGAAAAAGTACTCACTAAAATCGAAACTACTAAAAGATAGTATTAGTTTGTAAACACATGCCCGAACTGCAAGATCAAAAAGAGAAAGAATTCAACCCGTGGGGACTCGCGTTCGAGCTCGGCTGGCAAATTGCCATCCCGCTTGTTGCGTTTGCACTTCTCGGCCGTTACGCCGACCGATATTTCGAAACTTCCCCATGGCTTCTTGTCGCCGGCGTCATTCTCGCCGCGGTCGCCTCAACCTATCTTGTCTTTCGCAAAGTCTCCAAGTTTTTAAAATAAAAAGAAGAGGCAGCGAGTGTAAAACACTCGCCGCCGTCCTGATCACAACTTGATTGGGTTGTGAAGAAGTGCAACCTCCATTTTCCCGTACCACGAAAGGTTAAGAGTTGTGTGATTGCAAATGAACCAATTGTTCTGACGCACCAATTCGCCAAGCGCCAAATATTGCGCGCTAGTGCGCAGAGCCAGATCAACAATCTCTGTCTCCGATGCCCCCGGATTTCTCCGCGCATAGAGACCTGCTGCAGCTCGCGCGCGAGCAAAAGCTCGCACACAGCGCCGAGAATCCTCCGTATCTCCAAGCGTCTGCATCCAAAAATGCTCACGCTCGTGGACGCTGGAGAAAACATCTTCCATAGGCAGAGCTTGCCATCCTCTCGATTGCACATGCCTGTGAATGGTCTGAACAAGCTCGAGCGTCTCTTTTCTCGTCGAGACATTGTCATGTGTCGGAACCAGCATCATCACCGGCGGATTGCCAAACGCGTCGCTGATACTCTCCAGAAAACGTTCATGTTCTCTCACAAGCTCTGGCACCGTGTTTGGCACTAAAAGATCGCTCGGATCGAGGCAAATCGGACAAACAATCTTCTTGTCCGGATTCAACAGTGCCTTACCGATGGCAAGCAATTTCTTCCTGCTGGCAGTAAAACTCCCACAACAAGAAACGATTGATCGAAGTGTGCCGAGCAACGCAGGACATGCATCCTCTTGCCCACTTGCACGTGTCTGTTGACGAAGAGATCTCTCAATTCGCTCCCAATTGATCACCGGCAGATTGTTTTCTTTCATTCTCAGGTCGACTGCCGACAACCTGTTTTCTTTGGTCTGTGTGTTCACACAAATCCTTGGGTTGAAGGTTGTTTGTTTTTGTTAAAGAACATGAAGAAAGCTTACCTGCGTAATCCAAAGTGCCGAGTCTTGGTCAGAGCAACCCAACGGCGAATTACCTCTGGATCGTCTGTATCCTTGAAATCATCCTCCGCATACGGAGGAATCAAGGATGCCTTGCAGTGTTCACAAGACCGAATCTCGGTCGGAAGAGACAAACGAGTAAACTTGCGACAGAGCGGACAGAAATACGTCCTCCGTGAGACTGTCATAAAGCTCCTTGGTTTGAGGTTTAGAGTTGAAAAGCGGACACGTAAAAATCCCGCCCTCGATGCACAAAAAATTGTGCAACAAGGGCGGGATTCATTTCCGCGGTGCCACCTTGCTCTATCTGCTCAAAAAGCAGACCTCATACCGACTCATGGCTCTCTTTCGAGAAGACATCGGTTTTCCTATGATTACGGAGGATGCCGGATTCTCACGCCTCTCTGTTGAGATTTGCAAGAATCGTCCTGTCTCGCCCGAAGGGAGACTCGCCAAGGCCCAACCCTCTGCAGTGCAGAGGACCAAAGCGGTAGACATTGCTGTTTTCAATACTGCACAAGAGTATACTCGTAAAATTCATTCTGTCAAGCAACCAATCGGAAGACTGGCAAAAAACGGAAAAATACGCTACCATATCGGCCTACATGGACCACATATCAATAGTAGCAGACACTCTCTTTCACATCGGACCATTGCCCGTGACTAACACGATGCTCACGGCATGGATTGTCTCGCTCGGATTCATCATATTTGCGTTCATCATCTCAAGACGCGTCAGCTACATCCCGAGTAAACTGCAGAACTTCGCAGAAGCCGTTATTGAAATTATTATAGGCTTCCTTGAAACCATCGCCGGCGATCGTAAAACCGCCGAGCGATTCTTCCCGATCGTTGCAACCATCTTCCTCTTCGTCCTCGCCTCAAACTGGCTCGGGATTCTCCCCGGTGTTGGCTCTATCGGCATGCACACCGTGGGACACGACGGACACGAAGCATTCGTTCCCCTCTTCCGATCGGTATATTCCGATCTGAACATGACACTTGCACTCGCACTCATCGTCGTGGTGCTCTCTCATGTCTACGGACTCATCACCGTCGGTGTCCGACATCATCTTGGCAAATTCATCACCTTCAAAGGACCTGTGCTCTTCTTCACTGGCATACTCGAAATTATTGGGGAACTGTCAAAAGTCATCTCGCTTTCGTTCCGATTGTTCGGAAACGTTTTTGCAGGCGAAGTATTGCTCATCATTATTGGATCTCTCGTCCCCTATATCGCGACTATACCGTTCCTTGGACTTGAGCTCTTCGTTGGCCTCATTCAAGCCGCTATATTTGGCGTCCTCGCCATGGTTGCCTTCTCCTCTTTCACGAGGGCAGATAGCCATTAGCGGCCGTTGAACAAGCAGCAGGCTTGTAGTATGATAGCCCACATGAGGCATGGTGCCCCTGTTTTTGTCTTTGTGATCAAGCAGGGTTGACCCCCTTTATCAGTATTATTAGCAGTTAGTAATTAGTAGAAAACACATATGGAAAATCTCACCAGTATTGCAGCAGCAGTAGCGATCGGCCTTGGCGCCATCGGTCCGGCTATTGGCATTGGCATCCTTGCAGGAAAAGCAATGGAAGCAATTGGACGAAATCCTGACGCAGCTCCGAAGATTCAAACCGCGATGATTCTCGCGATCGCGTTCACCGAAGCAATCGCAATCTACGCGCTCGTCGTTGCGCTCATTATCAAATTCGTCTAAGCAATGGAGGATCTCTTCCACAATCTCGGTATCGACTGGAAGATACTCGTGGCACAAATCGTCAATTTCACGATTCTTGTTTTTGTGCTGACCAAGTTCCTCTACCGACCGCTGTTGGGCATGCTCAACCGCCGCCGAGATGAGATCAAAAAATCTGCGGAGAAAACAGTGGCCGCAGACAAACTCGTTGCTGAAATCGAGCGACAGAAAGAAGAAGTGCTCGCCAAAGCGCGTACCACTTCGTCCGAGATGATCAAAAAAGCCGAGACGCAGGCAACTGGCGCAGCAGAAAAGATCATGACAGATGCACAAGCAGAAGCAAAACGTATCGCTGCTGACGAACGCAAAAAGCTCGCGAGCGAGCATGATGCACTGATGCAGGAAGCCACCCGATCACTCGGCGCCACGGTCATCAGGGCTGTGGAACAGAGTGTCGGAGACGTGCTTGATGAAAAAGCTAAAGGGAAACTGGTCGAACAGGCGATGCAAAAAGTACAAGTTACTGCACGAACATGACCTATTCCCCTACACATTACGCCGCGGCACTCTTGGATCTACTTCTCTCTAAAAAAGAGGGTCACGAAAAGCTGATCGCAAAGTTTGCAGCCCTCTTGGTGAAAAATCGCCATGCGGGAAAGTTGCGTGACATTATGAACGAGTTCGAACGGCTCTGGTATAAACACCAAGAGATCACGCCGGTCACCGTCGTATCAGCAACTAAAAATGCGGTACACCCAAAAGACATCGAAAAACTCGTGGGGACTAAAATTGCGCTCATAGAAAAAATTGATGAGAACGTGAAAGGAGGAGTGCGTATCAGCGTTGGAGACTGGAGAATCGACAACACCCTGTCGAGACGATTCTCCGATATGAAAGGAACAATTTCAAAATAAAGGATAATAAAAAGAAAAAATCATGACCGACAAAGACACCATTTTAGAACAACTCAAATCAGAGATAACCGGCATCACTGCAGGTCCCAAACTTGAACATGTGGGCACCGTGACTCGCGTCTCTGACGGTGTCGCGGAAATCCGCGGACTCTCACAGGTCATGTATTCGGAATTGATCGAATTTGAAACAGAAAAAGGCGCCGTACTTGGCCAAGCGCTCAACCTCGAAGAGCACTCAGTCAAAGCCGTTATTTTAGGAGATCGCGAAGCCGTGCGCGAAGGTCAAACCGCAAAAGGAACGGGAAATATTTTGTCCGTGGCTGTCTCTGATGCGCTCATCGGACGCGTGATTGATGCCTTAGGCAATCCTGTCGATGGAGGTCCATCATTCAAGGCAGAGACCATGAAGCGTTATCCTCTCGAGAAAATCGCCCCAGGGGTTATCACCCGCCAATCAGTCAACGTTCCTCTGCAAACCGGCATTAAGGCAATTGATGCAATGATCCCGATCGGCCGCGGACAGCGAGAGCTCATCATCGGCGACCGCCAGACGGGAAAAACTGCGATTGCAATTGATACCATTATCAACCAAGGAAAAGATGTCCGCGGCGGTAAACCGGTCATCTGTATTTATGTGGCAATCGGACAAAAGGAATCAAAAGTCGCACAAATCGTCGAGCAACTCAAAAAGACGAAAGCGATGGAATATACTATCGTGGTCACCGCACCGGCTTCAGCTCCTGCTCCCCTTCAATTCCTCGCGCCATATACTGGCGTTGCAATCGGCGAATATTTCATGGATCAAGGCCGTGACGCACTCATCGTCTACGATGATCTCTCAAAACACGCAGTTTCCTACCGCGAAGTGTCTTTGCTTCTCCGCCGCCCACCAGGACGCGAAGCCTACCCTGGAGACATCTTCTATTTGCACTCACGACTCCTCGAACGCGCCGCTCGTCTCTCACCGGAGCACGGCGGAGGATCGCTGACCGCCCTTCCGATCATTGAAACACAACTTTCTGACGTGTCGGCCTACATCCCCACAAACGTCATCTCGATCACCGACGGCCAGATTTATCTTGAACCAGAACTCTTCTATCAGGGAACCAAACCTGCACTCAACGTTGGTCTCTCCGTCTCTCGCGTCGGTTCATCTGCACAAACCAAAGCGATGAAAAAAGTGGCAGGAACTATGCGTCTTGAGCTCGCACAGTATCGAGAACTCGCCGCATTTGCGCAATTCGGCCAAGAACTTGATGCGTCAACCAAACAAAAGCTGGATCGCGGACGCCGATTGTCTGAACTGCTCAAGCAAAACCAGTATCACAACATGCCCTTTGAAGAGGAAGTGGCTTCTATTTTCTCTGCAGTGCGCGGTGTGCTCGACACAGTGGAAGTTTCAGATGTACAACGATTTGAGAAAGAACTTATCGCCTTCCTGCGCGGACGCCATGATGCACTAATGAAGAAACTGCGCGAAGGTGCAGAACTCACTAAGGAAGTTGATGAAGCACTGAAAGCGGCTTGCGACGACTTTGCCAAAAATTATTTCAAAAAGTCCTAAATTCTTTATTCGTCATTCATTATTCACACTTATATGGCCGGCTCTAGAGCACTGAAAAACCGAATACGCTCGACCAAAAACATCCGTCAGATGACACGCGCGATGGAGGCGGTCTCGGCAGTAAAAATGCGACGAAGCCAGATGTTTGCGCTTGCCGCCCGCCCCTACGCCCTGACTGCACTCGCTATTTTGCGCGAAGCACAGAAAGCAACTGGTGGCATGGAACAACCTTCAGCACTAACACTCAAACGTCCTCTTTCGACGATATGTCTTGTGGTGGTCACCAGCGACAAAGGACTTGCGGGTGCATTTAATGTATCTGTTATCAAAAAAGCTGAAAAAATACTCGCGTCAACAAAATCCCAAGTTTCACTCGTGGCAATTGGAAAGAAAGGCCGCGATTACTTCACCCGCCGCGGTAAAAAACCTGTGGCTGAATTTTTGGGTACCGGAGACCTTGGTGCGATTGATGAAACGAAAAAAATCTCCGATTTTCTAGTGAAATTATTTACGGAAAAGAAGTGCGACGAGGTGGTGCTCGTGTATACCAACTTCCTCTCCGCTCTCAAGCAGGAGGTTGTTGTCCGCAAACTCCTCCCTTTCTCATCCGAATCTCTGCAGGAAATTATCGATAGCATCACCCCGTTGCGCGGCAAATACACTAACATGCCAAGCTCTTTTGAAAAAATACAAGCGCCATCAAGCACCCTTTTACTTGAACCAAGCCCCACTGTGCTTTTGGATCGACTCCTCCCTCACTTGCTCGCAGTCGAAATTTTCCATGCGATTCTTGAAGCAAACGCATCCGAGCACTCGTCGCGCATGATGGCGATGAAAAATGCATCTGAAAGCGCCGCGGAACTCGTAGATACGCTCAACATTTTGTTTAACAAAACACGCCAAGCGGCTATCACCAAAGAATTAACCGAGATCACCGCAGGGAGAGAAGCGTTAGCAACATGAATATAGAATAACGAATCCAGAATTTAGGATTCTATATCATAATCCCACATTCATTATTCAAAATTCATAATTCAATTACCAAAAGCCATGCACTCAATAGAAATAAAAAAAGAAGTGTCTACCAGCACAACAGGCCGCATAGTCCAGATTATCGGCCCAGTCGTTGACGTAGAATTCGGCGAGAATCCTCCCGCACTTAACACGGCACTCGAAATCACAAGTCGTGAGGGGAAGAAAATCGTGCTTGAAGTCGCAGGGCAACTCGGAAGTGGTCAAGTTCGAAGCGTCTCCATGGGGCCGACCGAAGGTCTCACTCGCGGTATGAGTGTCGTCAACACAGGCAAACCTATTTCCGTTCCCGTTGGCAAAGAAATTCTCGGCCGCATGTTTAACCTCCTTGGTGAGGAAATCGACAATAAAGGCCCTATTTCAGTCAAAGAGCGCTGGCCAATCCACCGAAAAGCCCCTCCGTTCACAGCACAATCAACAAAAGTTGAAATCTTCGAGACCGGAATCAAAGTTATCGATCTTATCGCTCCTTTTATCAAAGGTGGGAAAGTCGGACTCTTCGGCGGCGCCGGAGTCGGTAAAACCGTCCTTCTTCAAGAACTCATCCGAAATGTGGCGACCGTACAGAAAGGATATTCGGTCTTTGCCGGAGTCGGCGAACGAACTCGCGAAGGAAACGATTTGTATCATGAAATGAAAGATTCTGGCGTGTTGGGACAGACTGCTCTTGTCTTCGGCCAAATGAACGAAGTCCCTGGAGCACGCCTCCGCGTCGCACTTGCGGCACTGACGATGGCCGAGTATTTCCGCGATACCGAAGGAAAAGATGTTCTCTTCTTCATCGACAACATTTTCCGCTTCACTCAAGCAGGATCAGAAGTTTCGGCACTCCTTGGTCGTATGCCATCTGCCGCTGGATACCAGCCAACTCTTTCGACTGAAATGGGTGAACTGCAAGAGCGAATCACCTCAACCACGAAAGGTTCGATTACATCAGTACAGGCAATTTACGTCCCCGCGGACGACATCACTGACCCTGCTCCGGCAACCACTTTCTCACACCTCGATTCAACTATCGTGCTCTCGCGTCCCCTTTCAGAACTCGGTATCTATCCTGCTGTTGATCCGCTTGATAGCGCTTCAACCGCACTCACACCAGCACTCGTTGGTGAGGAACACTACCAAGTCGCACGCGAAGTACAACGCATTTTGCAACGCTATAAAGATTTGCAGGATATCATTGCCATCCTCGGAATTGAGGAATTGTCTGATGATGATAAACAGTTGGTAGAGCGCGCACGAAAAATTCAACGCTTCCTCTCGCAACCGTTCTCCGTTGCCGAAGCATTCACCGGTCGCCCCGGAAAATACGTTTCTCGCAAAGAAACGGTGCGCGGATTCAAAGAAATTATTGAGGGCAAACTTGATGATATGCCGGAAGATAAGTTCTACATGGCAGGCGGTATTGATGATGTCAGAAAATAATATGCACGTATCGGTCTACAGCCTTGGAAAAACGCTCTATGAGGGAACTGTCGCATCCGCAACGCTTCCCGCGGAAGACGGTGTTATAGGAATTCTCCCCCACCACGTACCTTTAATGACTGCGCTTAAATCTGGCCAGATGGCAGTCCATACAGAAACAGGCGAACAAACCTTTTCTATCGCAGGCGGTTTTGCATACACCGACGGGAAGTATCTCGTCGTGCTGGCTGATTGACAAAACTCTACTTTTTCATAATCTAGGCATAGGAGAAACTATGCACACTCAATTCCGTAAAGGCGCACTTTGTGTGCCTATCACTGAAGCCTTGCCCATCTCACCGTTAGAAAACTGGAGAGACCCAACAGGGACCATCAGCACGACAAGTGCTTTGACTATCAGCAACGACCCAAATCCCACCGACAGAATCCTTGAATTCGAGTCCTTACCGAATTTCCGCTATGACGCGAGTTGCTTCTGGCCTTGGTAAGGGCTTGCACTTCGCGTGCACCCAAACAACGCCCTGTTTTTACACAGCGGCGTTTCGTTTTAGAGCAAATCTATCTTCGCCGCGACGATAAAGTCGTTATTTGAAAGCCCTATTATTGCGTGCGTCGTAAGTGTTATTTTGACGCGATTGTAGGAAATAAAAATATCAGGGTGATGACCTTCCTCTTCGGCAATATCAGCAACTTTGTTTACAAATACCATCGCCTGTTTGAAATCTTTAAATTTGAAATCACGGACAATTTCGTTGCCAGAAAGTTTCCACTCCGGTTTTAATTGACGCATCAGGATAGTTGCTTCAGTAGGATTGAGAGGGGGCATATCCCCTTCGCAGGCAACGCATTTTTGAGCTGAAAGCGTAGTGGCCATATTAGCGGATCATCAATCCGTTTAAGAATAAAATAATACTGATCACCGCTGAAACTATACAGTAGAAACAATAGTTTTTGATCACAAACGCCTGCAGATAAATCAGAAAGATCGAGTACAGTGCACCGAAAAGCGAAACGACAAAGAGGATAATTCCCAGTTGTGGAATAGTAGCCGGCGAGATAAGGAGTATGAGAGCTCCCAAAAGCATAACGATAAAATACAGTGTGCCTAGGTATTCATTACGTACCCCAAACATTTTTGACCATCGGCTTTCAGTTACCAACGTGCAATCGTGATCCATCGGACAGACAAGAGGTTTGTGACGTATGCGCGTATACGCAAGATGGCCGGCATTTATAAGGCCGAGCAGTGTGAGAATGAGAAATGTAACTGAAAAATCCATCTACGTAGTGGGAGACGCCCAGCGTCCGGCAAAATTACACAGTCGATCGTTTGTAATGGAGTGTCCCAAGTGCAAGTGCGGCAAAGAGAATTGCGATATCGCGGAAGACAATATCAAACAATGAAATCGTCGCGAGTATGATTCCACAAAGTGCAAGAGACGCAATCACCGCAGCGCCAAAGGGCTTAATGCCTGACAAGAGCCACAAAGACAGTAGAATTTCAAATATCGAGAACGCAGTCAGCAATATAGTCACCGGAACAAGGTCTTTGAAGAACTGCGGCATAAAACCGGCCCACGCCATCGGATCAAATAATGATGCGGTTGCAGCGTATAAAAATACTACCGCAAGGCCTGCGCGGAGCAAGAAAGAAGTCAATTTTTCTGAAGAATTCATACGATATATATATAAAATACTAATACCTCGGAAATTCCGAGAGATTTCTATTATAACCTAGCAAAATCTAAATATATACTCTGTGGATCAAGATTGGATCAGAGAGGCAAAACGGCGTTGCAATTTCTCAAGTTTTGGCGTAATAACAATCTGGCAATACGGCGCATCCTGATTTCGTTTGTAATAGTCTTTGTGGTATTGCTCCGCAGGATAAAATTGCTCCAGTGGCATAACTTCAGTCACCACCGGCTTATCATAAGCGTTTGTTTCAGCAAATTCCTTGACAAGTTTCTCCGCTGAAATCTTTTGTGAATCGGTTGTATAGAAAATAGCCGATCGATATTGAGTTCCAATATCATTCCCCTGTGCATTCAACTGTGTCGGATCATGTACATTAAAAAAGACAGCGAGCAAATCATCGAAGGTGATAACTAAAGGGTCATATGTCACCTCAATTACTTCGGCATGTCCTGTTCCCCCGCCGCTTACTTGTTCGTACGTGGGCGCCTCTCGTTTTCCTCCTGCATACCCAGAGACAACTGATGTAACCCCTTTGAGCATCGAAAAAGCCGCCTCGGTACACCAAAAACATCCTCCGCCAAATACTACTTTTTCAATCATGTTATCGAATCCATTTAAGAACCGCTTTGGAAAAGCGTGGGGAAATTGATTTTGCAACACCAAAATGCCCCCCAGTGCGAGGAGAAATGAGTGTGCATTTGGTCTTTTTGACAAACGGCGGAACCTGCACAAACGGAACAATGCCGTCATCTTTAGCATGAATGATAAGGAGTTTACGTCCATCAATGGATTTGACTTCTGCGGATGGATCAAAGAATCCCCCTCGTGAGAGTTTTTTCCAATCTGACATCTTGAAACGATAGCCGTTCCCAAAACCATCCTGCATAAATTTTCCAAGCTTTCCCATCGGCTCTTCCTTGCTGGGAACAGTCCAATCAATTACGGGCGAAAATGCGACTGCTTTTTTTACTCGCTTATCACGCGAAGCCAACACCGCAACCGTCCCACCAAAACTCCCGCCAATAACAAATACTTCTGGATTTTTAATTTTGTATGTTTTTCCGCTCCAGAGATCCTTAAAACCTTTCGGTAAAGAATCAATCACATCGATAACATCAAGATGCGGAGATCTTTTAAGAAATTTTCCATCACTTTCCCAACTTCCTCGATATCGAGGAAGAAAGACCCAAAACCCTTTTTTCGCAAAGAATTCTATCGATTCCCGCCGAGCAGGATTTGTAGGACAGCCAATACAGAGAATAACCACCTTGCGTGATTTACGGTTAGGCGCCAAGACTTCAGACACTATTTCTTTCTTGATTCGTGTTCGAAAAATTGCCATATGGCTATATTACACGATAGGCCGCGCCCCGCAAAATGCGCGGCGCAGCCTATTTTCAATAGTGAAACTAAAAGTTAAATCGTGCTGAATACAATCCCCTTCGGAAACTCAAAGAGAGATGCGTCTCCGTCCCATGCCACACACTTGTAATCAAGCGCCTGATTATAATCAAGTGATTCTGATGCACTAGTTGGCTTGCTCTCATCGATCGCTTTATCAGTCGACATCTTTGACTTGAACCCCTGACTCGTCATTGAATTCCAGTTATACAGGTATCCGCCAACCCCAAGCATGTGATTCTCGACAGTCAAACCAGCCTCTGCAACCACAGTCTTGAAATCTCCGCGCAACCGATCGCCTGATACATACACAGTCCCATCAGAATTACCTGCAGGACTGTTAAACGTTACCGTGCACTTGTAACTTCCTCCTCGTTTAATCAATTCGCTCATTGAACCGCGGAACGATACTTCACTTGAAGATGTCGACGAAGTTGATGCCGTTGTGGCAGTCGAATCGGTCGTGGTTGCAGTCATATCTCCTGACTCATTTTGAGTCGGCGCATACGCACTGAAATACCACGCGCCACCGCCAATCACTACTATCGCAACAATAATACCAAGCACATTTTTATTCATACAAAAATTGCTTACAAACTTATAATGTATACATTTCCCAAAAGTATGCCGATAGTATGCGCTTATTAAAAAGATTTCGCAAGAGAAAGCCGCCCCGAGGATACGGGGCGGCTGAACTGAAAGAAACGGCTAATGGTAAAAACCACGGCCAACCTTGTCGGGAACCATGAAGAGCGCGACATTGTTCTCCAGGCAGAGGTCAATGGTCTCCTGATCCCGAATCGATCCGCTTGAGGTGAAGATTGCCTTCACCCCTGCGTCAATCAAGACTTTGGGGCCATCAGGAAACGGGAAGAAGCTGTCACTGTACGCAACTGCCCCATGAGTACTGTGTCCATTCTCACCGGCAAGCAACACCGCGAACTTCGCCGCACGTACCCGTGACTGCTGTCCCACCATGTTGGCGATTAACTGCCCGTCTTTCACCAACGTGATTGTGTTGCTCGTTGAAGTAGAACCAATCGCCCATGCGAGAACGAGGTCAGCGATACGTGTTGAAGCATGCAGGAGAGGCCTAACAGAACCGTGAATGGCAATACCACCTCCATCACCAAAACACGGGACGAAGTTTCGGTCGGCCTGTGGCAGGAATCCACCGGCAACCGACTTGATCCTCTTTGACGTCAGCGACGGCACCAATGTACGCAAGGAAGCAGCAGACAGTGCGGGATTTCGGAGAATGCGACACTTCCCCGTCTTGCGCCTCAAGAGATCAATTGCATCAGAGGAAAACACAGTTGAAGCAACTGCATCCAACACTCTCTTGCCCGACGGTTCCACGTGATGCAGCAAGATCTCTGCACCTTGAGCGGTAATACCTCCATTGTGAATCACCAAGCCGCCAAAGATAGAGGTAATGTCACCTTCCATCGCCCGTTTCAGAGACGTCCCAGAATCGTTGCCAATCCCAACACTGCAGGCATTCCCGTGCTTGACCCCTACGGTGCAGAAGTTGTTTGATTGCAACAGTCCGTTTCGTTCGAGTCCTGCCATGATGTGAAGCAGGGTTAACTGTGCACGATCGAGATCTCCCCACGTGTTGTAACTCGGGAGTATGTCCTCCCCGTTCATCAACACGTATTTATCGAGTGCGAGTGGGTAATCCGTTTGAGTTGAAAATAACCCGAGGGAAGCCAGCCAGGGATTCTCACCATAAGCAACCGGAAGATGCAGTATGCCGTGAATTGCCTCAAAAGCTCCATTACCGCGGAACCGTGCCGTGAGCATACGATAGCGGCTCACAATGAAATCCGCTTTCGCCGCTAAATGTTCACGGTACTCGGTGTCAAACGGCAAATCGGATTCGAGCATCTGGAGTACAGGCCCGCAATCAGCAGGATCAGAGATGACGATGCGCTTGCCTTTTGCAGCAGAGCTTAACATCGTCGGTCCTCCAATATCCTCTTGCTCGAGTACCGAGTCAAGTGTCGAACCTTCCCGCAGGGTTTCTCTTTCCAACGGATATAGGTCAACGTACACGAGATCAATACGAGGAACGCCAATCCGAGTGAGTTCGGCGGCGTCTTCGGGCGTATCCTTGGCAAGAAGCGCCGCATGGATTTCCCGCGAAAGTGTAACTACACGGTGCCCCAAGATGGGTGGACCAACAATGGTAGCCACATCCGTAACTGGAATGCGGGCCTCAGCGAGACATTTTGCAGTCCCACCTGAAGCAAGCAGATTCCAGCCTCGGGCGACAAGCCGCCGTGCGAAGTCAGGCAATCCCTCTTTACGGAATGCTGACAGTAGAGCAGTCTTCATTCAATGTCCTTATTGTTCGTCGCGAGGTTATCCCGCGAACCTAGAGCGATATTGCTCGAGATATACTCAAAAGTCAAACGAGGAGATTCTTGTCCAAAATCTCTTTGACATACACATCTAAATCTTCTTGTTTGGAAAGTTCCTCAAGTGACAACCATTTGTAATCGGTGTTTTCTTTTGTATCAAGTACTGGTTCACCAGTGGTGTCTCCCACAAACGAAAGTCGAACAACGTGTAAATCTTTTGAGGGCACGAAAATATCCTGTGCGTAGAGTAATTTTGGTTCAGAAGTAATCGTCAGCTTTGTTTCTTCCAAGACTTCACGGCGAAGGTTTTCGATAAGTCCCGTTCCTGCTTCAATGCGTCCACCAACAATATCCCAACTTCCTTTCGTCTTGCCATATGCAACGGAGCGCTTGAGAAGTAAAAACTTCCCTTCGGGGTTTCTCAAAAATATTTTCACTCCAACTTGCAATGTCATATACCTTTTTGCTTAACGTGCTCTGCTAGGTGCTTCAAAATAAGTTTCGCTTCATCACGAAGCAATGGTTCATTCTGCATTTCTTTTTCAGAAAAGAATTTGCCATATTGACCTTCGCGCACCTCAATTTTAGATTCAAAACCCACATCAACTTCAAGTATAAATACGTGGGAAATGCGATCCCAAAATTCATAGTAGCAGAAAAACTCATGTCTATCGGGAATAAATGCAAGTTCTTCCTCTATTTCTCGGAGTATCCCCTCTTCAGGAGCCTCTGGCAATTCAAGTCCGCCACCGAAAAAACCAAACCAATTGGGAAGCAATTTCGCATGGGCATCACGCTTCTGGAGAAAGAAATATACAGATTCGCTATCTTTCCGAAAAGGCACTAAGTGTATCGCTTCTCGTTTTTTAGGAGAAAGCGGCTTCATATCTAGTTCTTTTCGAGTAATGAGAGCGCGCGTTCAACCATTGCATCAAATTGTCCTTCGATATTATCAAGTGTTGCATCAAACTGTTTTGCGATCGCCATTTCTTTTTGTGCGGTCTCTAAACGACGAGTAATGTCTTCGAGGCTGCTGTCCGGACGCTCGGTGCGCAACCGGCGCTCAATATCGGAAAGCGAGCTGGGTTTTACAAATAGCACAAATGCCGAAGGAATTTTTTCTTTCATAGTCACTGCTCCTTGCACATCAACCACCGCAAGCACAAATTTATGAGACGACAAGAGTTGTTCAAGTGTCAGACGAGAGGAACCGTATAAATTGCCGTATACTTCGGCGTGCTCGAACAATTCGCCCGAATCAATTTTCTGATTGAATTCCTGAACTGTTACAAAAGTGTAATGTTCGCCATTTTGCTCTCCCACACGAGGAGTGCGAGTCGTGAGCGTTACCAATCGTACCGCGTCAGAGAGGCGGGAAAGTAGAGCTTCAGCCAATGTTGATTTGCCTGATGCAGACGGTCCAGTGATAACCACAAATTTGCCTTTGTCCGCCATAGATGAGGACAGTGTAACAAAATAAGGAACGTGTGCAATGCGGGAAAAAGAAGAGGGCCGACAGCGCGCATGCGCGCTGTCGGCCCTGAATTCACTCGTTGACAATGAGGTTCATCTGCGCCGGCTTTGGTGATCCCGAATGCGAAATGAACTCCTTGCGAGCAGTATCGTAGCAGGCCTGCCAGAAGCCCTCGGGGCCGAAGTACACACCATCCTCGGGAACCAAGACAGGGGTTACCCGGTAACTCCGATATGGAGAGGAGGGCAGCGTTATTTGCGTTCTGGGTATTGCCTTGCAAGGCCACCCCGACAACTGGAATGTACCATTTACCGAAATGCCGAAGCCAACTGTTAAGCATCCCAGGAAGTGCCGCGGCCTTGCCTGCAGCGGCAATTACCAGTCCTGTGTTTGGTGATAGGTCTTCAGCATACCGCCGAAGTACTTCAGGGTTGCGATGGCAACTGACAATGTGCACCCGAAACGGAACGTGGCATTTCCGCAATTCTGCGAATCCACTCTCAACCTGTGGCAGATCTGACTCACTTCCAAGGAGTACTTCCACAGGAGGTGGCACACTGTCCGACAACTTGACTCCGAAGTTCACCTGTTGGTACTGCTCAAGCCTCACACGAGTGAGCCACCAGAAGATCTCGCGGTAGATGCGCGTCGTCTGCTGGATGACATCTTCGGGAATCTCGAGTGCATGCACTCGCTTCACGTGATCGGGATTTTCCGGATCCAGACAATCCACGTTGTAGCGGATAAGGAACTTTCGAACCCATTGTTTGTCTTTCGAAGACGGACTCTTTCCGCTTCCCCGCAAGCGATTCCATTCATCAGCCGGCCAGAACCGACTCGAGTCAGGAGTGAATCGCTCGTCAATGAGGACAAGCTTCCCATTCCAGATCCCGAACTCGAACTTTGTGTCGGCGATGATAATACCGCGCCCTTTCGCAATGAGTTGTGCGTGGTTGTAGAGTGCAAGCGACAAGTGCTCAACCTTGTTCCCAAAGGGAGATCGGCGGGCGCGCTGAACAGGAATGTCGAGGTCGTGCCCAATTTCTGACTTTGTGGTCGGCGTCCATAGAGGCGTCTCAAACTGAACGCCGTCTGAAAGACCTGCTTCGAGACGGTGGCCGCAGAGACGATGACGCGGAGCGGTCTTCAGGTAGGTCTTCCACCCGCCGCCGGTGAGATACCCGCGAACCACGGACTCCAAATTGACCCGTTCACAAACCCGAATGACCGACGCAATTTTCCATAGGTCGGGGTTGCCACGAAGCGCCGTAGGAAGATACGCATCAACCCCACTTCCCACCGCTAGCACGTCTTGCGGACAGAAATTTCGAAACTGCTCAACCCAGAAGTGATTCATCGCGCACAACACCTCGCCTTTCTTTGGGACGCGAGCGTTCAAGACGAAGTCAAACCCGCTCACGCGAGGTGACGTCACCGTTAAACGGTGCCCTTTCTTCTTGAGCCTGTGCATTTCTCGGACTTTGCCTTGGGAGACTCTCTCGAGTCCAGGCAATCCAACACTGTTTACAGCTTCGGGGATAATTGGCATAGCCAAACCCTTTCTTCTTTCGATGTTCAACTGACATACGGGACGCCGTATGAGCGGCGCGTATCAGCGCTGTTTCTAAACTGGCTTCATACTACCGACACCCCATATAAAGGCAAGCCCCGCGCCGCAAAGCGGCGCGGGGCAAAAACCCAAGATAATAGTTAGTAGCAACTGGCGACGTTGGCAACAGTGGTGTTATCCGCAACTCCAATCATTGCAACACTTTCAGAATTCACGCACCACGATTGCGCAGGATTGGTCTTCAAGGGAACTGACACCGCCCAGCTCGTTGCTTGCGTGCCGTCTGCAACATCTCCGTCATCAGCAATACACACCACTGTTCCCCCAGAAACCGTGGCGGCATGAGTCACCGCAGATGAGATCGTAGCATCTGAACCAAACATTCCACTTGCACAATCAGTGGTGTCATCAGTAAAGTAACCGTTATGATCATCAGAAAAAATTGCTGCTTGTTTGCGAATTGCATCGAGATCAGCTTTGACCGCTGCATCAGCGCTCTTTCCTCGCGCAGTATTGAGAGATGCAAGCACCACCGAAGCCAATATCCCGATAATAGCAATAACCACTAAGAGTTCAATTAAGGTAAATCCCGATCGTTTGGTGTGTGAAGTCATGGTTGTAATAGTTACATAATGTAATCCCTCGTAAGGGCTAAATTGTACCATATTCAGAAGTGGCAAGCGGAGACTGTGTGCTTAAAGGGTGCGGCGGGAACGGGCGCGGTCGGTCTCGGTTAGTTGTTGTTTGCGCAGACGAACGCTTTTCGGTGTGATTTCCAAATATTCATCCTCCATCATCGTTTCAAGTCCGCGCTCAATCGACAAGATATAAGGAGGTACAAGCATAATCGCCTCATCTGTGCCTGATGCACGAACGTTTGAGAGCGTCTTACCCTTGGTCGGATTTACATTGAGTTCCTCACCTTTGGTGGTATTACCTATTACCATTCCCTCATACACTTCAGTTGCAGGAATAATGTAGAGCACTCCACGCTCCTGCAAATTCCACAGAGAAAATCCTAGTGCTTTCCCAGTCGCCATCGAAATCATTGATCCTTCTGGGCGCTTTTTGATTTCACCGATATGTGTACGGAATCCGATTACCCGCGCGGACAAAATTCCCTCGCCCTTGGTATCAATAATAAACTTATTGCGATACCCCAAAAGCCCTCGCGTGGGACCTTCAAAGAAAATACGCATAGTATCCGCATGAGAAATCAAATTAGTCATAACAAACCCTCGGCTACCGAGGCGCTCAATGATTACTCCCTGATATTCCTGCGGGGTATCAATCACCACTTCTTCAAATGGCTCCATTTTTACGCCATTTTCCTCACGAATAATCACGTGCGGCTGGGACACCTGCATTTCATACCCTTCGCGCCGCATATTCTCAAGTAATATAGAGATGTGAAGCTCTCCGCGGCCGGACACTTTGAATACATCGCCTGTTCCAAATTCAATGCGCAATCCCACATTTATTTCAAGTTCGCGTTCAAGCCGCTCACGCAACTGACGCGAGGTTACAAACTTTCCCTCACGTCCTGCAAAAGGCGAGTTGTTCACTAAAAAGTTCAGGGTGATGGTCGGTTCATCTACGGCGATTGCCGGAAGTGCTGGTGCCTCGGCACCACTCGTCACTGTCTCTCCAATATCAATATCAGGAAGGCCGGCAATCAGCACAATATCTCCTGCAGTCGCTTCCGGTGCATCAATGCGGCGCAAGCCCTCAAACGTAAATACTTTGGTAATTTTCCCCGTACGCGTTTCGCCGTTCGGCTTTTTTACCCACACGTTCATACCTGCACGCACAGTGCCTTCATACACGCGTCCCACCGCAAGCCTACCAAGGAAATTATCGTAAGCGAGATTGAACGGCTGTAAGCGAAGCACGGCAGACGAATCCGCTTTCGACGCAACCGGCACTTTCTCAAGTATCATATCCAAAAGTGGAGTGAGATCTTTTGATTCATCCGTCAAATGCCGTTTTGCCACTCCTTCGCGCCCAATCGCGTATACCACTGGGAATTCAGCTTGTTCATTTGAAGCACCCAACTCGAGAAACAACTCGAGTACTTGCTCTTCACAGCGTTTCGGATCTGCCGCTGGTTTGTCGAGTTTGTTAATAACTACAATCGGTCGCAAACCAAGTTCAAGTGATTTCTTCAATACAAAACGTGTCTGCGGCATCGGTCCTTCCTGTGCATCCACTACCAAAAGCACACAGTCAATGGAACGGATAACGCGTTCGACTTCAGAACCGAAATCGGCGTGCCCCGGAGTGTCCACAATGTTTATCTTTGTCCCCTTGTAGGGGATGCTCGCATTTTTTGAATAAATAGTAATGCCACGCTCAAGTTCGAGCGCGTTTGAATCCATTGAAACCCCTTCTGCCGCAACACCAGTCTGGCGAAGCAACGCGTCCGTAATCGTCGTTTTTCCGTGGTCGACGTGGGCAATAATAGCTATATTTCGAATTTCCATTTTTAAAAACCCCGTTTAATTTTCGTAATTCTGCGCTAATTTATGTTGACATCAAACCCCTATAATCTCCCCTCACCCTGTTATCGTCTATTACACGGGATTAAGGAAAATATACTTCGCTTCGCTACGTTATTTTCCTAAACAAAAACTGCCCCGAAACGAGGCGGTAGAGACTTATAGTACAGGAAAATCTTGTAGGTGTCAATTTAGACCTGCTCTAGCTTTTGTGTGATTTCGCCTCATTATATTGCTGTTTGGCTTTCTTATAGTAAGTCTCGAGCACCGCAAGCGATTCGGGTGTTGGGTGTGTCAGAGCTTGTGTGACTGCACACCACACTTCCCAACTACGTACCCCTGTCTCTGGAGGCGTAAGTGGTGCACTCAATTCCTTTTCACTAAACAAACCAAATTTCGCGAGTCCCATGCCCACATCCCATTCAAAATTGGACACGAGTGACCACAACAAAAGACCTGTCACGGGCACACCGCGGTGCTTCGCTTCAATCACATATCGCAATGTTTCTAAAAGCCAGTACGGCCGGCGGCGATCTGTTCGTCCTGCAAAACCAAATTCAGAAACTATAATGTTTTTTGATGGGTGTACAGTGTGCATTCGCTCAAGAACAGAAAGAATCCCCGGAGGGTAGACGTCACCGAAATCAGGCCGATTGCTGAAATCTCTCGATTTGAAATCCCAGTTGAAAACTGATGCGGTAAAGCGAAAATAGTAGTGCAAGCCCAAGAAATCAGAGTACAATCCGTTACGTTCAAACCGCTTGAAACTATATTCATTGCCGAACCTATGGAGAATGCCTCCAAATGTTCCATCAAAATATTGCCAACTGTGACCAATGCCCACCTGCACTTGACGCGCAATCGGCAAAGACATACTCAAATTTTTGAGTTCAGCAAACGCCATATCATGTGCATACACCATCCGATCTATAATTTTCCGCCGGCGGAAGAAATTAAGACGCCGAAATGGTGGAAATAAGCCAGTCAAATAACCATTCACAAACACATTCATAGGTTCGTTGAGCGTCATAAAATACCGCACTAATCCTTCCGACAAAAAACGCTCCTGCATATCAAGACCTATTTGCTCTTCATCCATTGCGCTGCGTAAAAAATCCGTATCACGCAAGGCCTTAACCACTTCGCCGATATAAAATCGAAAATGCTCCAGTATCCGATCGTCCTCCCACGCGCCATGACTAATACCATCCTGCGAGTTACGGCGTGTGAGTGAAAGCGGAAGTGTAAAATGGTACAGCGTCACCATGGGTTCTTGGCCGTTTGCTCGGACACGCGCCAACAACTGAACATATTTGCGCATAAGAGTCCGGTTGAACTCGCCCGCGCGTGGCGAGAGACGAGGAAAATCAAAAGAAAACCGAAACATGGTCTCACCGAGCGCATGCGAACGAGAAAGATACAAGTCTTTCTTCTGTAGAAAACGCGGGAATTCTTCCAATTGTTTTGGTGCTTTGATATGCGATGGCCTGCCTGATAAACTTCGCCGAAGCTCAAACTCCCAGTCAGAAACAGGAGGAAGCATATGCTGATCCGTTCCATACATTACGGGCTCCGCCTGAAAATGCGAGAGTGCGCTTCCAATATAATTAATACTTGTGCCCGAAGCGCCGCGAAGCACTTTGAGCACCGCAGGATCAGAAAACGAAAATGGGTGCGAATCCGACACAAAAGTTTCTACTTAAACCTAATTGGAACTTCAAGCGCATCATCATGTTCGGGCAAACCCGAGGGGTTATCCTTGCGCAAGATGAGCGCGCCACGTTCTCCATAACTCGGTTTCTCAAATGTAAGCACCGCCTCAAACGGAACAAACTCTTCAGTCATCCAATCGCTTTTTGCCTGCGCAATCCCCTGTGCAATAATTTTCCCATCCCAATCTACCAAAAACACAGGGAAACTTGCTTCAAAAAACCATACGCCCCGTGCCTGTCCGGTTATGGTAATTGGGCTCTGGATGAATGCATTGGGCTCTGGAGAAGTTAATTGGACGAGATTTTGCTTTTCGATAATATTCCCCAGTGATTCGACAAAAAGATGTCCTTCTGTATCACGACACTGGCGCGGATAACTCTCCATAATCGGATTACCGGCGCTCACACAATCTTCAAAACTCCCTCCGGCAACTTGCCCACACGCGCTTACAGGGCGTTCTGTCCGTGGTGTGCCGTGGGCCACCCAATTTCCATCAATACACAGCCATGCATCCTCATCACCCTTAATAACAAACAACAAAGCGCCTACAGCCACAAGTATTCCCACCGATAATAAAACGATGTCCTTCTTTTTCATGAAATCTGTATTACGCTTATAAAACTAAACATCCCTGCCTAAAAAGCTACTGATTGCAGGAATGCTGGGATCACAAATGGAAAGGCGAGTAGTGGCAACACAATAACTGCAACAGTAACAATCAGTGTCCACAAGAAATATTTGCGCATCTGTTCAGATGACTGATGCACAGCAGCGAGAGTGGCCTCAAGCTCGGCAAGTTTTTTCTCTATCCTTTCAAGAGATGTTTCCATTACTGTGTATCGAGTTTCCCGATATAGAATCCTTCCAATACGCTCGCCTGCTGTGGTTGGCCGCCGTGTTGTCCATTAAACGCTTCAGATCCATCTTTACCACAAATACTCTTGATTGCGCTTGGGCCACCCGGATGTTTGCCAATCCAACTCGTTAAATCATAGACATTGCTATTGATGGCACTCCAGCAGCTTGCGCTGGAATTGTGCGTTGTTACTTCCGCAAATGTGTAGCTCTGTTCCTCACCACTTTGCGTTGTTGTGGAAGTAGCAGTAACCGGATCAATTGGATATTCTGCCGGTCGATTCGTGTAATAGACCGCACCGACAACGGCAAGAACAACAATAATTCCTCCTATAATATTTATTTTACTCATATAAATGATATTTCATTATTATTTAATAGTCCTATCCGCAAGAAATCGTCCCGCGTTTTGAGCATACAGCTGTTCTACATCCCCTGCGCTCAATACATTATTATACACTGCAACTTGAGCTATATCACCTGCAAAATACTCATTGAAATTGGGCGCGTCCCACCCAATATAGGCGGTACCTGTTTGCGCACCTCTCGATTGATTGATTCTTGAATCAAGTCGTCCATCAACATACATACGAGACACAGACCCATTTGATGTCCACACTACGTGATGCCACCCATTATCATTTACCGAAATGACCGAAACCATGTTTTGAGGCGAACCAGTCGTGTAATAGGTAAAGAATTTCCCACCGGTAATGCCAAAATAAATGCCGGTACCGCGATTGCTAAATATGGGTTTCTGCACGCTTGATGAAGTCTTAATCCACGCAGCAACGCTTACATTAATCGGCAAAGTTACCGATCCGACATTGACAAAGTTACCATCCACAAAATGCAACGCGGGCTTTTTATTCGGGCCGGTTGTCCATGTCGCACCAGTGATCGAACCGTTATTTGTTCCATATCCTGAAGTATTGTATACAATTGAACCTGATCCCTCATCAAGATTCCATACGCCAGTCGCATCAGCCCCATAGGCATGAAAAATATGATTAGAAAAAGTGAGTCCAGCGGCAACCCGCGCCTTATCCCGTGCGGAATTTACAGAAGCCAATACGATAGAAGCCATTAAACTGATAATGGATATTACCACCAGAAGTTCAATGAGTGTAAAACCGTATTTTGTCTTCCGTGTATACATAATGGAAGCGTTGAATATCCCCATAGTATCACAAAATATATAGGCTGTTATGGAGACTTTCTGTATTTATTCTGCTGGATCGCCTCGTTAAGTCCTAACCCAAGTGCGCGTGATCATTATATATCCACAAACGCCATGATGTACCTTCATATACGGTGCCATACGTAAGTACAGAAAGGCCGGTGTTTTCCATACCAACCGTAGCATGAAAATTTCGAAATGATTCGGGAGTGAGCAACGTGCCAAGAATAACGCGTGCGATTATCGTTCGTAGGAAAAATCCATGCGTCACCACCACGAGAACTTTTTCTTTGCGCTGTCGAAGAAAGTCCAATGCTTTGTCTGCACGCGCGATGATATCATCAAAATTCTCTCCATCTCCTGCTCTCACCCCAGATGTATACAAACTGTGTTCCCATTCCTTCCACAGTCCGTCTGCTTCCGGATCGTCATATGATTTCCCACCAAGCCCACTCGGCTTGCCCCGTTCAATAAACAAATCGCAATATTCAGGTGCTTTGCCCGTTTTTTGTGTGATACATTCCGCAGTTTCTTTTGTCCGCGGAAATGGACTGACAATGAGCGTTTCGAAAGAAAGTTTCCCAATACGCTCCGCAATTTGTTTTGCCTGTTGTTTCCCTACTTCAGTCAATGGCGAATCAACAGGCTGGAATATGTGGGAAACATTTGCTTCGCTTTGTCCATGTCGGACAAAATAAACTGTTTTTTCTATTATTTTCGGCTTGTGCATATATGCGAGACAACTTATTTCATTTGAGTAATTTTATACACTTTTCCCTTCCCGTCATATGTCGTCCATTTTCCGACTTGCTTGCCTTTCTTAAAGTATCCAGAACGCATCTTGGTGCCGTCTTTCCTAAACCACTCCCAATGCCCGTCGCACACCCCGCCAGAGATTATTTATTTTCTACAAGTCCTGGTGATTTTGAGGCAAGCTGTATGACCTTTTTGAAAACTTTGAGATCTAAATCCTCAAGCTTCGTGAAACGAATGCAACTCCTGCCAACGCTTACCTTCCCCAATTCCTTTTTATATTTCTCGGCGATATATTTCCCCTTATCCACCGCGCAAACATACACGCTTATGTAATTTTTCTGGCTTGCAAGCGCGATGACCGGCCAATTGATAATCTCTTTTTTGTAGTTTTTGTATTTGAAACTTCCGTACCCTAACATGTTGTAGGAAAAAATAGGCTTGAGTTTGGGCGATGACTTCTGAATAAAGGCGTGCAAAAATTCCATCGGCACTCGGCGTTCCTCCGGAAGCATTTCGAAATATGCTTTGATGGATTTCGCTTTAACTGGTTTGAACATATTCATAGCTGTTTTTTGTTGAAAACTTGGAAAGTTAGTTGTTTATCCAAATTCCCATCTAGTATAGCAAATCCAAAACCTGATATACTTTTCTCATGGATCAGCATTACGGCGAACGAGAAATCAGGGAATTACCTAAACCCCCTCATTGGACGAAGGCGCTCGGAGTCGGTGTGGTGGTTACAGGACTTGCAATCGGCACAGGCGAACTTATTATGTGGCCGCATCTGATCACCAAACACGGGCTCGGCATCATCTGGACAGCGCTCCTTGGAATCACGTTTCAATATTTCATCAATCAAGAGGTTGCACGGCATTCACTTGCCACTGGCGAAAGTTTCTTCACTTCTTCCTCACGTATCTTTAAATGGTTTGCACCGTTCTGGATGCTCTCGGCACTCCTACTCTACATCTGGCCTGGATGGGCGGCTGCAATCGGCACAACACTCAAAGAATTGTTCGGGTTCGGACACTATCTCTGGTGGGCAGTAATGAGTCTTTTGTTAGTTTTAATTTTGACGTTCAGCGGCAAAGTCGCCTACTCGCTCCTTGAAAAATCGCTTAAATTTATTGTCCCGACATTTTTCATATTGCTCGTAATCTCGAGCTTCATGACACTCTCGATAGAAAATCTAAAGGAGCTTCTTGCCGGCATCACTAATTTCGGCTATCTACCCCAAGATATCAATATTCAAGTTCTGCTCGGTGCAATTGTCTTTGCCGGTGCCGGAGGGCTTCTCAATCTCTGTATATCCCTTTGGTATCGAGACAAACAAGTTGGCATGGGGAAATATGTCGGGAGAATCATCAATCCGATAACCGGAAAAATAGAATCCGTGTCGTACAAAGGGTATGCGTTTGAAACCAGCCCTGAAAATCTCGTCCGGTGGAAAAAATGGATGCACTTCATCAAAATCGATCAGGGTTTGATTTTCTGGCTCTTGGGTCTCATCACACTTGTTTTGTTGAGCTTAAACGCATACGCCGTGCTCGGACCAAAAGGACTCGTGCCAGACGGCTTGGACGTCGCCGTCGTCCAAGCTCATATATTCGGTGAAAACTGGGGAGCATTCGGTTTCAACCTGTTTTTGATTATGGCATTTCTGATGCTCTTCTCCGTAATGTGGACTGTGATAGATGCGTTCACGAGAATTGTCTCGGACATTATTTACGTCAATTCCCAAACCGGACCGTTTCAGAAAATTCTATCCCCGTTCAAAAAAATCTCTCTAAGCCATCTCTACTACGGCTTAATTTTAATCATTGTATTTTTGAGTGCGCTTCTACTTCCTCTCAAACAACCGTTGATTTTGCTCACCATTAGCGCGGTGCTCGGTGGCCTCACTATGGCCATATACACCCCCATTCTGTTCTATATGAACAACTTTAAACTCCCCAAGCCCTTGCGGCCGGGGATTATCACCAATATCTTCCTGATTGTCGCTTCTGTTTTCTATCTCTATTTTTCAGGACTGATTGTCTTGTCCTATTTCTGAAACAGATTTCGACGCTTCCTCTTTATTAATCAAATTTAACTTCTCCTCCCTGCTCCAACTCTTGATTTCTGCTTCTCGTTTGAGTGCCGAACTGCGATCAGGACTCTTTTCGGTATACAACAACTCTACCGCTTTTCTCGATTTAGTATAGTGCCCACCTTTTCCATTTTTGTGCTCATTAAATCTGCGTTCAACGTCTGTCGTGATGCCGGTATACAGCGTATCGTCCGAACACCGAATAATGTAGACGAAATACATAACCTCATACTAATGGGACCTGTTTAATCTGTTTGCGCCTAACAATCAAGATTAAACAAAATAAAACATTGGCCGCTGTCCACGCTATCGGATAGAGAAGCGTGAGGATGTTAAACTTCTGCAACGCAAGGATCCCAAATCCGTGTCTGAATGCCGCAACCCACCAAGTAAAAAGTGTCTCCGAGTGTGGTTTGTTCCATGACTTTCTCAAAGTCGGCCCGAAACTCAATACGTCAGTGAGCACAACCAATATTACTGACCACACTGGTTGATCTACAACTATCCAAAGAAAAAGGGAAGATAGAGCTAGTAACAAAAACATAACATCTAAGGTAGTGATGTTTTTTTCTCCGTATTTGAGAGAAAGAAAGAAGATGAATATACAAACGGCAGTTACCCAGAAAGTTATCCATGCGCCAACACCTGCTCCTCCATACACTTGAAGTGCCCATGCAATTGAACTTGCAAGCGACCACCCCAAAAAAGTAAAAGCGTGGGGAGTGGTCTTCTTTTGTAAGATGTCTCTGATATACCAACCGTACCCAATGAATACGAGAGCAACAGAAATAACGCTGATTATAATTTTATAATCCATAACTCCAGTATATCAAAACTAGATAGATTAAAACTTTAAAGCTACGGCAATATGTTAGCGTGTTCCTCGAGATACTCAAACAGCGCTTGTATACCTTTAAGATTCTTTTCCCATTCAATGTCCTCGTGTGTTTTGAGTTCAACGGTAATCGCGGGAATGTTTATGGAGGCGAGCCAGTCGTCAGCGGCGCCTGTGGTCGCGTATGCGTCAAATGTCTTTACTGCAGGGTATCCCGCTGCTTTCGCATATGCATTCATGATATCGAGTGTGATTGGTAGAATCCCATTTTCGCACTGCGATGCATAGACCGCATTAGACTGGCTATGCCAGAAAATAACAGCGGAGGGATGATTTGCTAAAACAAAATCCTTGAGAGCTTCCGCTTCAGGCTCTGAAAATGGCGCCGATCCTGCACTCACCACTTTGTCGCGCCATGTGCTCTTTGATTGCCATTTGCAATCGAAATTTCGGTTGAGATCCACTTCGTGTGCATTAAATCGCCCTGCAGATTGGTCTGTATCCACGGGAATATCGGCCAGAGCAAAACGTCCTTCTTTGCCAACTATTTTATAGACGCCGTCAGGATTGAGAGATGGGATGACGATAACAGTCAGATTTTGAGGAACTATTTCAGGATATACATCGAGGTAATCCATAAATTTGTATGCGAGAAGCACGCTGTTCCATTCATATCCGCCATGAACTCCGCCGACAAATAAAATCTGCGCACCTCCATTTCCATATGTATACGCATCAATCGCACGGTTTTCAACAGATCTTCCAATCACCGTGTGTCTTGGCGTCTCAACTTTTACGGCTTCGGGCGTGTGTTTTGACCGGCTAAGCAACCAAAATCCAGCGACCCCAAGCGCGATAATCAAAACGACTATCGCGACAACTTTCTTCGTAGAAACCGTCTGCATTATTTAGCATAATACTGAAGGAGTGCTTTTACGCCTGCCTGATTCTTAGTCCACTCGGTGCTCGTGTGGTTGGTCAAAAGTACGCTGATTGCCGGAACATTATTTTTTGCGAGCCAATTCACCATGTCGCCAGTGACTTCGTAGAAATCAAAGCTCTGGAATGCCGGATATCCTGAAGCGTCTGCATATACTTTGGTGATTTTATTTGTTTCGGGTAAGACTCCTGTGTGGCAGTTTGACGCGAAAACTCCTCCTGCAGAGCTGTACCAGACGACAACTGCCGCCGGCTTCTTCATTTCAACATAATTCTTGATTGCAAGACTCTCCGGCTCGGAAAACGCCGCCGTCCCTCCGCTCACGGTCTTTGTCTGCCACTTCCCTTCTGCCTGCCAATCACAGTCAAAGTTCCGGTTGAGATCTACGGTGTTTGCATTAAAGCGTCCCGCAATCTGGGTTTCCTGCGATGATGGAACATCTGATGCTGAAAAACGAGTGGTCGTGCCAACAGTCTTATTCAACCCGTCCGGGTTTAATACTGGAATAACGGTAACTGAAACATTAGCCGGAATAACTGAAGGATCTGTTTTCAAGTAATCCATGAGCTCATATGCAACCAGCGCCGTGTTCCATTCATATCCGCCATGAATACCCCCGACAAACAAAACCTCTGTGGTCGTCCCTGTGCCAAAGTGATATGCCGTTAGGTCATTTCCTTGGACAGATTTCCCGATAACTGTCTTAGTCTTATCAACTATCGGTGCTGGGGTTGTATCTGTGTTAGTTGTCTGATCTTGCGTCGTATCCTGCGAAGAACTGCGAGTGAAATAATAAATGCCCCCGGCGATAATAATAATGGCAATAACCGCTATAATAGCTTTTTTCATAGTAATTCTATTTTACCACGATTTTAGGACTGAAAATATTACGACAAAGTACGGGGTTTCCGTCCACTATCTCCCTTCCCAAAATTTTTCTAATTTATTTTTTTTGACCGGATTATTGGAAACTCCAAGCTCCTCTAAAAGAGCCTGTATCTCTCCATCAGAGAACGTCCCTTTTGAGTGAAATTCAAGCGTATAATTTGCCTCTGGCCGATGATTAATCGTGGTCTGATCGAGCGTTAATTTTCCGCCATGAAATGCAAGTCCTCGTCGTACAGAAATTGAGCTATCAATCGGTTTAACCGGAAAAAATAAGTTCTGTTCAGAAAGTGTATCTTTAACCTTTCCATCTGGAAAGACACCTTCAAGCAAAGCCTGAAACTCTTCTGCAGAAAGAGTGTCCTCAACTTCATTTTTTACATTTCCCCGCGTTTTCAATTCCAAGGTATGTACTAACCCCTTCGTTTTTATTCGCAGCCGAACCTTGTTTTTAAACAACATCGCATGTTCTGAATCCGCACTAGTGTCAAAATACACGTAAGATCGTTCCCTCGGTTTATCAAACTCAAACTTTTTTGTCAGCGCTTCTTGTTCCTCAGCAGAAATTTGCAAGTGAAATATACGAGGAGGTTTGTCGTGTACATTTTCAGGAGCAAGATCTGAATCTAATTGATTGTGTTCAGAGCGAGATTCCATCTTTGTTTACAAATAGCTAGAACGACAATATCCACGCGGTGAGCATAATACCAACAAGTTGGTAGAACACCATGACAAATATTTGTTTGAGCCAGAACTTTCTTTTGGTGTTTGCCCAAACCACTGATGCAATCTGTGTCGGAACAATAAACCCGATCCAGATCCAGAAGGCAATGTGATAGATGCTAAACGCGCTGATGTAAGGAACGAGATTTGCAAAGGAAACAGTCGTGAAAAATGTTAAGAGAAGCTGCAATCCATAAAACGGCATCATCGATTTCTGCATTTTCTGCAACTCTTCTTTCGAAAGATGGTCACACTCCATAAACTGCATCCACCATTTTCCAAATAGAAGTGGCGAATACCAGAGACCTCCTAAAATAAATTGCGCGATTGTCGCCACTACTATCAAAACATAATTGACTTCCATAGATTACAAACTAGTTATTAAAACTTACCTATGCAACTACTTCTAGTATATACAAATTGTGTCATTGTGTTATAAGACAAGCTCTAAGTTCTGCCGTCTGTGTCCATCCACACTGGCCGTTTGGCTGCCTTTTACACGTTGCTGATTTATAACACCCATATTCGGCCCTGTATTCGCAAGTTGAGACTGCATCAGGCTGATCGGTACACAACTGTGATGAGCATCCGCCGATATAACATTTGCCGATAGAAACTGGAGGTTCTGAAGCTCCCCTCGATACCACATTGAACACCAGACGATAATCTGCAGAAGCAATCGTCTGCGTAGATTTTGGGTATGGCCTGACATCCGTCAACGTAATTACTTCAGCTTCCGTGGTAAACACTTCTTCAAGCTTAAGAACGCTGGTACTCGTCCCCATTCCCGACACTACCTGCACCTTCACGCGCACCGTCCCCGCTTGGATACACTGCACATCACTCGGACAGCGGCTATCTTCTTCAATGGAAAGTGTACGAATTGATAGGTCTTTAAATGGTGCGGTCTCATTGAGCTTGAGCGTAACGTTCCCGTAGGACAGAAAAGAAACAAACGGCGGTTCTGATATTTCTCCAAACACCGGCTCACATGTTTCAAGTTCGATTTGCTGTGCAATCTGACCGCCTTGTCCTAGGTAAGTCCCAATCAAGACTACATTTCCTGTGTCACTAACCTGATAACATTTTGCGTTTAATATTCCTACCACACCGCTCCCACGCTGAATAAATCCAACAGACCATCCTGAAGTTGTCTGCTTCGCCTCGATCGAACTTGGTGGAAGGGATATAGTCTGATATGCAGCTAAGTCAGGGTATAGCTCAATGACAGAGTGTATAGCGTCTTCTTGAGTCAAACTTGCTCTATTTTTTGAAAAAGAAAATATTACAAACGCATTGCTAAGTGCGAGCACTAGGATGATTCCTCCGATAATAAATTTTTTGTTCATATATCAAATCTTGTCTCTAACAGTATACGCCCCAAAATTGTAAATCCTCATCTCATTCATTATGGACGTTAGGATTCCCGATATATTACGGTCCCCTTTTCTATCGCTTTTAGACAATCGGGCAGTCTTGCTCTCAAACCATGAGTTAAAATCGAAAGCGCTTCGCTTGGAAAAACAAACTTGAACGTATCTAGTTCTTCCGCCTGCAACTTTATTTGTGAAATATGCTTATCGTCCAAAACTCCACCAGTAAACACAAATTGCAACGCTTCCGTTTTTATTCCTCCCACTAAGGGAGTGTAATCAACACACGCCAAAGTAAGTTTTGATATATCAAGTCCGATTTCCTCTTTTACTTCCCGCACTGCTGCCGTTAAGGGAGATTCATTTTCATCCACCGTTCCTCCCGGAAGAATCCAACCTTCTTTATAGTTTGGTTTTACTACCAAAATTTCTCCTTTGCCATTAAAAAACAGAACACCGGAACCCATGCGTTTCTTGGGCAGACTTTTATAATATTCTTCTGGGGAGAATTTTTTCATTTCTGATATGGCAACGAAACGTATCTAATATGAGGGGGTCGAGACTCTGCATCCAGCATAAGTAGTCGCGCCAACTTCTTCTAGAAATGCGCTATCATCTTTTACCCAGAAAACAATCTGATCTCCATCATTTGCAAATTTTGTCCCAGATTCATCGTCTGTTGAGACTTGCTCAAGCGTAAACACTCTTTTATCAGATAGAGAGACACGGGTGATTCCATCAGCAAATGCTGCTCCGAGGGTCTTCCCTTCCGCGCAGACATACTCTACCGAATCAGAGAAATCAGTGTCGGTGAGCGTCGTCGTTTGATTTGAAAAATAGACATAGCCAAACACTATCGCCACAAAGATAAGAATCGTTATCAGAATTTTTAATTTCATATTTTTTAAATAGTTATTACTTAATATAAAAATCTAACTGTTCGTCTGGAATCCCGATGGACTTCCCATAAGCAATCGCATCAACCCATGTAGACTTATCTGAAGATTGTACAGTAAAACTCTTGTCCTTAAAAATGATTCTCACCTCATCTTTCCCCTCCTCCCAAAGATGGATATACCACGGGCCATCGGCCAAATATTTTGGGAGTTCAGAAATCCGTTTCTCGCCGACAAAAACATCATACAATTTCCAATCATTTGAATGATATGTCTTTTCAATTTTGACTTTCTCTAGAATATCTTTATTACGTAAGCTATTTTCAACAATAGTTCCTTTGAACACACGCTTCCCAAACTCGAGTGTGCATTCTTCATATAATTTTTTTAGTCTCCCATATTCTTTTTCTGCTTTTTCAAGAAGAGCCAGTGTGTCTCCCGCGGATGTTCCCCTCACACCCTCCCGTAGGGCATCTCTCGCTTTTTCTTTTGCCATGCCCGCCAGTCTGCCTTTCAAATCAGTGAGTTCCTTAAATTTTTCTTCCAAAAGATTTTTTATATCAAAACATACGTCAGTATCTTTTTTTGTTTTTTTACTTTTCTTTTTGAGTGACTGCACTACCAAGTAACCGAAAGGCAGTATCGCTAAAACAGCGACTGCCACAAAAAGCATCGTAGTATCGGGTGTATCTTGATCTGAACTCGAAGCCGGTGCAAATGCCGAAGGTGTTAATTCAGTGAGAGCGGGGTTGGTGCGTGGTACAGCTGGTGCAGAAACTTGAGATCCTGTCTCTCGCGGCGTAGACACCACAGGAACTGTCGAAGTTGCTTTAGTCTCGGTGACAGTTGTCGATGAGGTCTCCACAGATAAGTCAAAACTTCCTGTGTCTGTTGAGGTTGCGATGGTCTCGGGAGCAACAGCCTTAGTCTCAACAGGAGCAGGTTCAACCGTCGGGTCAGAACTTCCAGTTTGTGCAATCGCAAGAAAAGGAAGCAGGGTGCATCCCACAAAGAGTAGTGGTAGAAATACTGTATATAAATAGCGACTGGACATAGCTGATCTCATCGGTCTTTTACATTCTACCATCAACCCCTTACGTTTTCAGTTATATATTCTGTGCCGATAAAAGAGAGGACGTCAATATCTGGATCAAACAGCTTAATCAAATCAAGATCAGGTCGGTCTAATATCTTCATTCCTTGGATTTTTTTGCCTTCTGATAAAGCATTTTTTAGTTCAGTATATTCTTTCTTGTCTAAAACAAAATCAACATCGCCAACCTCCTTGTGCTGATCTGGCTTACGAATGTAAAGATAGGTATATTCAGTTTCCGGTATATCACCTTGAGCAGGAATGGTAATGGGCGCATGCAGACGATAATATTTTTGATTCCAATTGTCGGATATATCCGTCAATTCTTCGCGTAATTTTGTGAGAAATATATATTCATCATCGTAATGACAGAATATTCCAATATTCCCTGCGACCGGAAGGTATCGTCCAAAAATCTTCTTGCACAATTCAAAACATCTTACATGTGTATATTGTATGGCTTCTAGAAGCTGACTTTGATTTTCAATTGGACTAAATTTATAAGGCTTCATGTTTTTTAGTCCCCTCGGATAAATCTAACCTGATCTGAAATTAATATTCCTTTCTTAAAATCTTCTTCGATCTTTCTAGGGAAAATCTTAATGTCATCAACAGGAGCCGCCCACCGTATTTCCTCAATCTCATGTGCGTGCGATCGAGCGAGACTTTCACAGTTTACATAGTCTGATCCATTGGTTATCTCAAAAAAGAATTCCGTGGGCTGAATCATATCCGTTTGTTTAAATGTATTTACATAGAGCAATCTCCCAATCTTCGGCTCTACGCCAAGCTCTTCGAGAATCTCTCTGCGCATGCATTCTTTTACATCTTCGCCCCATTCCAAATGCCCGCCCGGCAATGCAAAAAATTGGGCTTTCTGGTGACGCACTAGCAACAACTTACCATCATGCAAGATGATTCCGCGACATCTGATGGTAAATTTTTTGTTTGTATTCATTTTTTTGACATTCTTCGAAGCCAAAACCTATCTCAAACTGGCTGCGGGACTTGGACCATGAGGACATTTATCGAAGCTTACAGCTTCAGTACCCCGATTGGATATTATATGTCGCCATGCTCATATAATATACTCAATCGTGCTTCGATTCCAAGACGGAAGCGAGTTTGTCGCTTCCTTCCAACAGAAATTTACCTACGGTTTAATTTCTGCGGGACTTGGAATCGAACCAAAATTTTCGCTTTCAGAGAGCGACGTCCTACCTTTAGACGATCCCGCAATATTTATTTTTCTCTACTTAGATGATCCCCTCGTCGTTGACTCCTCAGGACTTCGATTTTCCAAGGTTTTTGATTAAACCTAAGAAAATCAGTCGCCCGCAATATTGTTAGCTCTTAAACTAAGAGCTGTCTAAAGAAGATACTAGAAAAGTGGTGATTATTCAACCTTTGCGCTGATGGCAAGCCGTGCGAGGCGAAGATCTTCGTATGAGTATTTTCCGCCGAATTTTTCATAGACTGGGGTCAATTTTTCTGTTTTTAACTCTGAAAACATTGTCTTGATCTCTGGGAGGGCTTTAAGAAGATTCTTGGGAATTACCTTTTTTACATCAGCTACCGAAATCTTCCCGCCCATAAACAATTCTTCAAGGTGAGAGAAAATAGTCCCGACAGTCAAACTGCGAGCTTTTGCAATTGCATCAACACTGCTCCCCGCTTTAAACTGCGCGAGTGTCTCGTCGTAGGTGGAGACGCCGCGCGCGCTTCGCGCGCGGCCTTTCTTCTTTTTTACCCCGCCCTCTAATTTTCCGCCGCAGGCAGTAATAAAATTACGCTCCATAACCGCCCTCTCCTCTTTGGGAAGTTTCTCAAATACCTTTTCTGCTTCACCACTTGTTTCTCGAAACGCTCCGTCGGCTTTTAAAATTTCGGGATGGACTTGCAGCGCCCGCTCGTTGTATCCCAGAAGAAAAAGGCCCGCAAGCGAACGAACCCGCGAAATGGCCACATATCCCTGTCCATACTCAAATGCCTGCGTCAAATCAATCACTGCGCTATCCAGCGTTACCCCTTGGCTTTTATGCACCGTCATCGCCCACGCCAATTTAAGCGGAAGCTGGATAACTCGTGCAAGCGTCCGTGCCCCATCCACCATTGACCATTCCATCGGTTCGACTGGTATAGCTCTCCCCCTTGAAGTCGTTACGATCGGCATTCCGCTTTCGGAAAATTGCGTTACTTCGCCAAGCGTCCCGTTTACAAATCCCCTCTCAAAATTATTTTTTGTAAACATAACTCGTGCACCAATTTTCAGACGAAGTACCTCCGGAGAAAGGCATCCACGCTTCAACGCCATCACGAGCGTGTCCGATCCGCGCCCTTCCATCACATACTCTTTCTCGTCTCCATCAAGCGAAGAAAGTTTTTCATCGTTTACCTTGTCGACATTTGCGTTGTGCGAATACAGACGAGGATGATTAATGTCTTCAGATGATCCCTCCATTTTTCTTGCCGAGAGCACATCATGAACGTGTTCGTCTATCTCCCCGTTTCTGATTGAAGAAAGTACCGAAAGAAATGCCGCGTCGTCCTGCCGATGCTGTTCGGAAAGGTAACAAACAATCGGCGACACATTCTTCCATGCATTCGCTAAAAAAGAGAATTGTATTGCAGGCTCCCCAGCGCGCGATATAGGCGGCAACTGAAAAAAGTCACCGACAAATACAACTTGCATCCCTCCCCACGGATCGCTCCGGCGCTTTAATGTCCGACACACCATCTCAACGGTATCAAGCGTTTTTCCATCAAGCATCGAAATTTCATCAATAATCAGAACATTCGTCCGATTGATCCGCGACACCAATTTCTCCCGTGTACCAAGTTCGTCTAAATCCTGCTCGGTCAGTGTCTTTTTAATGCCAATTCCGCTCCATGAATGAATAGTCATTCCGCCAATATGGGTCGCGGCGATACCGGTAGAAGCGGTAATCGCCGGCTCTATGCCATGAGAGCGGAGATATTCGGTATAGCGATTGATAGTATGCGTCTTTCCGCTCCCCGGCTCGCCCGTCAAAAATACGTTTGCTCCAGTTTTTAATACAGAAAATGCCTGCTCTTGGGTCATGGCGGCAATTATATCTTTTGTTCCCTCCGTTCGCTATTATCAATCACGCAATTCAGTCTGGAGAAATTGTTTGACGCGGCGATCTTTAAGCGCTTGGAAAAATTTGCGTATGGTCGCCACAATAACCGGCAACTCAAGATAATCAATTGCAATCGCGCACCACGCAAGCCAGAACGGCAAAATCACCGAACCGGTAAAGGTTTGCACCACAAATTCATCGGTAATCCAAAAAAGATGCACCCATTGGATGTTTAAGAAGCAAAGGTACAGCAAACTCTTCCATGAGAAATTCTTCCAAAGCTCGTGAATGTAGAGGACTGAAACTGAAATAAGCGCGGGAATTTCTGTGTAATCGACAATAATGAGCAGATATTCCCAAAAACCAGATACGCCAAACAACGCACTCCCCCCAAGTCTGGGAATAATTATATCCCCGAAGAGCCATACGAGATGCACCGCTTGCAAGAGAAACAGACCTGCAGCAACGCCGACGTTTACTACATAGTGTCTCTCATACCACTCCCAAAATTTTTGAAGTATGTTTTTCAAGATTCTTGATAAAGTCGTTTAAGCCAAACTACTTCCCATTCCTCGCTCTGTATAAATTCTTCAAACGGAGGTAAACTCTCAATGCCGAAACCTACTCCAATGTCAGCTTGCTCAAGTATTTGAATCATCTCCTCTGTGGGTCTCCAATCCATCCCCGCAGCTTTAAAAAGCTCAACAAATTGATAGCATTCCCACTCCATAAATTTCTTCTTCATTTCGGATATAGAAAGTTTCTCATATAGATGAGAGTACTCTGTTGCAAAATGAGCAATGATGTCAGTAGTTTTCTTAATTTCTTCCGATGTCAAAAACTTTCCATCAACTTCAACTGCAATTGCCATGGTATTGGGTACAACAGGCCCATCATATATAGAATGCATCCCAATAAATTCACAGCGAAAATTCACATTGTGAAAAACTTGATAAATCCTAATAGAAGAATAGGGAAAATCTTTTACTTCTGGCCAAAACTCGACTGGTCGCAATTTAGGATGATATTTGATAACTAGTTTTGCGCCCGTTCCAAATTTTTCTGAAACATCATAGGATCCAAAAATTTCGTGGGCTTCTTGTGGAAAAAAATCTCGGTAGAGAGCAAATCCAATTGAGGCAGTAGCAACATATAACTGTCCAGCAGAACGAGTAAGTTCGGGCGTGGCAGTCACCCAAGGAGTAATAGCAAGTATTTCTTCAATCTCTTTTTGAGAATGTATCTTATTGGAATTCAACACCCACTTATCTTCCTGCATCCCATAGTCTAGAACCTTGTCCATAAAATCGAAGGTTTTCTTTGCGACAGAAGAAAACTCACTCTTGTCGGGTAGGTGCCTATATTCCCAAATCAAGTATAGGAAAGCTGATCGAAGTGAAGAAGGGTGAGCAAATAATTTCCATAGTTTCTCAATGGGAGTACCTATGCGCTCATGAGTTTGTATGAGTTCAGCTATGCGCAAAAGAAACACCCCGTTAAGGGTTGCTATCGTTTTTAATCCATCTAGTGAAGACCAGCGACTTGGGATCATATTAGAAAGAGCTTGATGCATGGCCACCGCGAACTCATCAATCCAAGCTGGGTACTCTTTAGTCATTGGTTATAAAATAGTCACCTCACCTTTCCCTCCATCAACCCGAACCCTCATTCCATCTTTTAAGTCTTTGGTTGCGGTTTTTGTTCCAACGACACAAGGAATTCCAAGCTCTCTGGAGACGATAGCGGCATGAGTAGTAATCCCACCACGATCGGTTATAATCGCGACTGCTTTATTCATCATAATCACCATGGATGGCTCAGTAACATCCGCAACTAAAACATCTCCATTACTAAAACTATGTACATCCTGTGCACCAGAAACCAATCGCACCATTCCTTCAGCAACCCCTGGACTGGCTGCAATCCCTTTTAATATATTCATTGGCTAAGTAGAACTTAATCGAGCTGGATAATATAAAATCCATGCTGTTCGAGTAGCTTCTCTGTAAGACCAAATTCCTGTTGGAGATCGGCTATTGTAAATTTTTTTATATACCCAACTTTCTTAATGAGCGAGCGACCCGTATGCGCTCGGGCTTCTGGATCCCATTCTTCAAGTACAAGCATGTCCCCTTCTTTGACATCAAAATCGGCAATACGGAATTCAAATTTCTTTCGCCCTTTTGCAACCAAATCAAAATATTTTGGATGAATCTTTTTCTTGATGATAGCCATGTTTCTATATTACGCCGTAATCGCTGCAAGTACAATCGCGGCAGTAAGTGCCACAACTAAGCCAATTTTTTGATGAGTTTGCAATCTCTCTTTATTGATAAACAAACCCAAGAGAACCGTAATGATAATATAGCTTTCTGAAAGCGCTGTGGCGACCGCAATCGAAACCAAAGACATGGAGAATATATACGCGATCCACGCGGCATTATCGGAAATAGCCATGGGGATCAGAAGTGCCGAATGATTCTTCAAATCGCGGTATACATTCCGAATTCTCCCGCGAAATAAAAGGTATCCTCCTGACAGCAAGGCAAGTACCAAGTCGCTGAAAAATTTCGTCAGTATTGGATCGGTCACCCGTCCACCCCATCCGAGGAGAAAATTCGAGCACCCCATGGCAAGCGCAGCCACCAGCGCAACCATAACTCCTTTTTCAAGGAGAAATTCTTTTCGTATAACCCGTTCTCTAAATGCCGTGAGCACCAGACCGACAATCAAAAGAACAATTAATCCAAATTGCATCCATGAGATGTGTTCCCGCAAAACAAAGAAACCGAGAAATCCTGCAGACACAATTTCAAAAGACCAAATGGGTTCAACGATTGACAATTTCCCTCTGCGCAACGCTTCCAAATCAAGAAGAGCCGCAAAAAACAAAACTGTCGAAGCTGTAACTAGAATCCAAAGTCCAGTCCGATCGCTGTTCATAAACAACTCTGGCAGGCTCTTCCAGACAAAAGGGATAAGCACGAGAGCACCAATCGCCGTAATCACAAACAATGTTTCCCAATTACCAATCTTGCGAGTTGAACGTTGAATCAGAAAATCACCGAAGCCCCAACAGAGCATCGCCACAAACGCAAGTCCTATACCAATTGATATGCTCATGAAATTCTCTTTTGTTTTGCTAACAACCGAAGAGCATCAGCAATCGTCCGTGCGTCATCAAGCCCGTCATGTCCACGGCGTATTTTTTTAATCCCAAAAGCTTCAACAAGGGTTGAACTCATGTATCCTTCAGTTTTGATTCCCTGTTCGACAAAAATATCTTTCATATTCTTGCATTGCCCTTCTGCAAACGGGAACGGGATATTAATCAACGCGCAGTTATCCTCGATATCTTTGCCATCCAATCCCCATGAAAAACAGGTTGCGCCGTCAGTCCAGTCATAAAATTTCTGCACCGCTTCTGACAAACTCGTTCCCTCTTCTTCGACTATCTCCTGCGAAATCCCTGTTAAATCTTTAAAATAATCCGAGAGAATCGGGTTCTTTATCGGCTTCACATACAACATCAGAGAATCAAGTTCTGTAAATTCAAGCGTATTGGTTTCAACACGAATCGCACCGATCTGGACAATTTCGCGATATTCATTCGGCCCGCTCCAATTGCGTGCCATCGCCCCTTCCCATGAGGTGTACTCGGTATCAAAAATTACAATCTCTTTGGGGAAACCGAGCATTTACTCTGTTGCTTTGTGCGAGCCTTCAACGGCAACTTTCACAAATTCAACAAACAAGGGGTGGGGAGAGAGCGGACGTGCTTTAAATTCTGGATGAAATTGCGTTCCAAGGAAAAATGGGTGGATCTCGCGAGGCAGCTCTGCAATTTCCATCAAAACACCGTTTGGAGAAGTACCTGAAAAAACCAGTCCCTCCTTTTCAATTTTTTTCACATACTGGGGGTTTACTTCATAACGATGGCGGTGACGTTCACTGATTTTGGGTTTTCCATATGCGAAGCGCGCAATAGTCCCCTCTTTAAGATTGGCAGGATATGCACCTAAACGCATCGTAGCGCCATAATTTCCATCAGCCATATGTTTCTTCTGTTCGGGCATAATATCAATCACCGGATGAGGTGTCTTTGGATTAATTTCTGTTGTATTGGCATCTTTGAGCCCAAGTACATTACGCGCATATTCCACAACGGCCAATTGCATGCCATAGCAGAGACCAAAATATGGGATTTTGTTTTCCCGCGCATACTGAATGACTTTCAACTTCCCTTCAATTCCCGTTTCGCCAAATCCCCCAGGAACAATAATGCCGTCATACTGCTTGAGTTCTTCAACAGAAGTACTGCCATTTTCAAAATCCTTTGCATTAAGCCACGCGAGTTTGGGTATTGCTCCTACAGTATACGCAGCATATTTCACGGCTTCGATTACTGAAATATATGCATCTGACAAAACAAAATCTCCCGTATCAAAATATTTCCCCACAATCGCGATATGCGCGGTTTTTTTTGCAGACCTTACTGAATGGACAAATTTCTTCCATGTGAGCAGTCCATCTTTGCGACTTGATTGCTTGAGAGAGAGCAAACGAAGCATAATTTGACTTAATCCATCCTTTTCAAAATTTAGAGGAACATCATAGACGCTCTCAATGTCAGGGGCCGAAATAATCTGGTTGGCAGGGATGCTGCATGAGAAACCAATTTTTTCTTTTCGCTTCTGGTCAAGTGCCACTGGACCGCGCGCAATAATTACATCGGGCTGAACGCCGTATGAGTTAAGCATACGCACTGCATTTTGTGTCGGACGTGTTTTCATTTCACCAATTGTCCCCGGCACTGGTAGATACGACACAAGGAAAAACAAAACGTCGCCCGGATTTTTGAGTTTCAACACGCGCGCCGCCTCAATGAAAAGAATATTTTGATAGTCGCCAATCGTCCCTCCAATCTCAATAACTGATATATCCGACTTGGAAACCTCAGCGGCACGGACAAATCGCCGTGAGATTTCATTCGTTACGTGCGGAATTGCTTCGACAAATTTCCCTTTGTAGCCAAGTGCGCGTTCTTTGTCGATCACATGTTTGTATACCATGCCGCTCGTCATGTAGTCGTCAGAGGCGAGATCACGATTCAAGAATCGCTCATAGTTTCCCATATCCTGATCGGTCTCTAACCCTGAATCAAGTACAAATACTTCTCCGTGCTCGGTCGGATTCATTGTACCTGCATCCACATTAAGATACGGGTCAACCTTCATTAGGTTGACCGTAAAACCTTTCGCTTGCAATAGTGCGCCGATGGAAGAAGTCGCTATCCCTTTGCCGACACCAGACATCACCCCGCCAATCACAAAAATATATTTATGGTTTTTCATCGTAAAATCTAATGCTGGTATTGTAACCAAAGGAAAGCAGTCCCGCCATACTTGACGAGACATAAAACACGCGTGCTAACGCGATATATTTAGACCTTCAAATACCGCCGCACTGCAAGGAAACTCGAGGTTGCACCTAAAGCTAGTCCACAACCGACAATAATGAGCGCTATCTGAACAAAATTTGAAATATAGTATTGGAACAAGTGCAATTCACTCACTACATCCTTCGTGAGAAATACCGGTAAGGGGTAAAACAGAGGTCCAAACCAATAGGTAATCGGGTAAAATGCAATAATAGCGAGTAAAGCCGATACCAAGCCATAAATAAGCCCTACGACAATAAACGGTCCGCGGATATAGGTTTTGCTTGCGCCAACCAGACGCATGACCGAAATCTCTTCACGTGTCACATAAATCGCCAGTCGAATAGTGTTAAAGGCAACTGCAAGAGACGCGAGTATAAGCACTAGGGTACGCGCAAGATTCGATTTCCTCGAAGAAGAGATAATATCGTTCAGTCGATCAATTGCAGCCTTATTCTGCGAATAATTCACCTTGTCAATCAGCGGCGTGCCCTCTTGTGACATTAGCGGATTCTGTTTCAGGAAATCGGCGACGCTACCGTATTGTGATGGATCTTTGGCCTTGATATTGAGCGAAGCATTCAAAGGATTCTCCCCCACTTCATCAAGTGCCTGCAAAATCAACTGATCATCTTCATGTCGCGCTTTAAACTGGACAAGTGCCTCGTCGCGCGAAACATATCCGACTAATGCAACTTCAGGAAATGATTCAATCGTTTTCTTGAATGTGAGGATGTCTTCCTCGGAAGCTGTGGTAATGAAATAAACGTTGATATCCACTTTATTCTTGAGATCATCAAGGGATGATTGCAGTAGCGCATTATTGAACACCAGTGAGCCAACCACAAACAAAGTGATCGACATCACGAGAATAGACGCAACGGAGACAAATCCATTCCGCCAGAAATTTATCAACCCTGCACGCCATACGCGTTTTACATTTACCCAGAACATATATCAATTATAGTATGTAATGCCCGTGCTTGTCGTCCCTGATAATTTTTCCTGCATCCATGGTAATTACTCGCCGTTTCAAAAAATCTATCACTCCTTTGTTGTGTGTCGTCAAAATGACCGTGGTCCCCAAATCATTGATCTTCTTGAAAATCTGCACAATTTCGAATGTACTGATGGGATCAAGGTTTCCTGTTGGTTCATCGGCAATGAGTACGTCGGGTTGATTGACAATTGCACGTGCGATCGCAACACGCTGTTTTTCTCCACTGGAAAGCTCGTGCGGAAAATTCCATAATTTGTGTCCCAGATCAACAAGCTCAAGTACGTGTGGTACATCCGACTCAATTTCTTCATCCGTGTGCCCTGCTACCTCCATCGCAAACGCCACATTTTCAAATGTTGTCTTATGAGGAAGGAGACGAAAATCCTGAAAAACAGTTCCAATCTTACGTCGGTAACCGTTGAGAAGGCGCGGGGCCAGATCGTGTATATTAACCGATTCAAAAAAAACCGATCCGGTTGAAGGAGTTTCCTCTGCAAGAATCATCTTTAAAATTGTAGTTTTGCCGGCACCTGAATGCCCAACAATCGAGACAAATTCTTTGGGTTCTATAGTAAAAGTCACCCCATCAAGGGCTCGGGTTTCGTCAGCATATTTTTTGGTTACTTTGTCGAAATAGATCATAAGAGCATACAGGGTGGAGGGTAAAGAGAAGACAAAAGAAAAAAGCCCGCTACAGGTGTAATTGTAGATGAAAAAAACATAAAAGAAAAGCCGAGGCTTGATCGTCCTCTGCCACTAAGCCACTACACCCTAAATCCTATTCCATCTACCCTAGATTCAGTTCCGCTTCAATAAATTTACCCAGATCACCTTCCAAAACTTTATCAACTTGCGCGGTTTCAACGTTAGTTCGGTGGTCCTTTACCATTTTATAGGGATGCAAGACGTACGAACGAATTTGATTCCCCCATTCCACACTCGTGGTCTTTGAAATATACATTCCTTTTTCTTTGGCCATTCGTTCATCTTCACGCATCTTATATAGTTTCCCTGTCAAAATTTGAAGAGCTTTCTCTTTATTTTGTGCTTGCGATCGTTCGGTCTCAACATGTACCGCAATTTTTGTCGGTAAATGCACCAGCCTTACTGCGGTCTCCCTCTTGTTTACGTTCTGGCCTCCCGGACCTGATGATCGGGCGAAGGTCACCTCAAGTTCATCAATAGGGATATCTATCTCTGACACTTTCTCAAATTTAGGTATAACTTCCACCATAGAAAATGATGTGTGTCGTTTCTGACTAGCGTTGAATGGCGATATGCGAACCAATCGATGCACACCCGATTCGTTTTTGAGCGTCCCGTATATATTCTTGCCGCTAATTTCTATGGTGATATTCCTATAGCCGCCATGATCATTGGTATTTTCATGAATCATAGCGACTTTCCATCCTTTCTGTTCAAAATACTTGAGGTACATACGAATCAGCATCGCTGAAAAATCTTCCGCGTCATCGCCTCCCGCACCGGAAAATATCGTCATGATGGCATCTCCACGGTCATACACGCTCCCCCCTTCCGCTTCGGCCTTCAGTGTCTGATGCTCTTTGATCAACTTCTGCGCGTGTTCTTTGTTAGTCCAAAAATCAGAAGATTGCATCTCCTGTTCAATTTCAACAATTCGTTGTTTTTGTTGTTCAGTAGCCACCTACTCTTGATAACATGAAAAAACATTTTCGACAAAGAAAAAACGGTCGCTAGGGGAGGAGGCCTCCAGCGACCGTCGTAGGGCCTACTCGCGCAGGCTTGTGAGTCACCTTGAGGGAGGAGGGGACGAGGCAACTCAATAATAATTCTAGCTCCCCTAATACAAAACGCAAGTCCTCAAAAAACTGGCGACAGCGGTCGGGATTATCCGCACCTCTCGGCTCGGCATCGCTACGGCGTTCAATCCCTTACACATGCCGCCTGCGCGGCATGTGTAACTATCCTTCTCTTATCCAAAGCCAGCGGTCGGGATTGAACCGACGACCCCCGCTTTACGAAAGCGGTGCTCTACCAACTGAGCTACGCTGGCACACTAAACTCACTCCCCAAACCGCAACATGCGGGAGTGTTTATACGATTCCGCTCGAACCTACTTTATCAAAAATTCGTGAAGATTCCTAATTGCATGCCCCGCGCGTGTGGTGGCTTGAAACTTAATCGTACGCCCCGATTTGGCCAAAGTTTTTAACTATTTCCTTATCTTGTCCGCCCGCCGAAGCGGGGCGGCGGGCGGGTAAGGGTAATTAAATCAACTTCTGTTTTGCTGGGGATCTTAAAAAAACAAAAAAGGTTTCGTGCATTCCCCCCACATTTGTTCGTCCACAACTAAAGGGGAGCCCCCTCGGCATTCGCCTCAGGTATTTCCGCTAGGGCTACGAGCGCCTAGATGCCTAGGATTCCTGCTTTCCTTCGCTTCGCTACGGGCAGGACACCTATTTGGGGAGAGGAAGGAATCCTCTCCCCAGCTTCGGGCTCCTCCTCGTGCCTTCGGAGTCCGCCCTCGCACAACCCCACTCCTCACTTTCAATATATCCTCTGTGGTATCGCTTTCGCTACTAAACTTCTACATTGCAAGATAGTGTCGGCGCTCGTCCTTTAGTCACGGACGCCCCAGTGGAAATACCTGAGGCGAAAAACAGCAACGAAAAACATAAAGAATCGCGTAAATAATCCTTATTACTTCCCCACCCATTTTCGCCACCCACCAATCATTCTGCCGATTTCTTCAATCTCCTTTTGAGCGACGCCAAATTTATGGGCATTGACGAGACCAAGCTCAAAGGCGAAACGAAACCTGATTTTAAATTTATCAAAAAGCCAGCTTATTTTATCAATACTTTGAGCTCGCTCCCTGATCGGCAAAGAATTTGCAACGATGATTTCATCCAAAACCTGCCAGATGATTGCCTGCAATTCCGCGCCAAGTGTATGTTTATATTCCCTGCGAAACTGCTGGATAATTCTATAAACAAGTTTGATGAATTCATAAGTCTTAATAAAAATCGGTAAATGTGAATATTGAGCCATAAATATTTAGAAGCAGGCGACGGGGCATAAGCATAAAATCCATTTCCTTAACGGACACACCGAACGTAGTTGCTGTTAGTCTTGGTGTTATTGTTAGTGTTGCCGTTGTTCAAGTTTACGTTCCATGCGTTAGCCGTATTATTATAGTTCTCGGTAGACGACCAGAAGTTGTTGCCTGGATTAGGCAGATTGTCCCGTTACTTGGGTGATGATAGCTCGATCTTTGCCTTGGCAAAGTACAAACTATTTGGATTTATAGTCGCCTTTAACGGCGACTGAACAGGACCGCAATAAATTTTATGCTCTCCCTGCAAGCGATCCATAAAGATCAAGCTCGCAAGCTCCGGCCCCGCCACAAAATCCAAGAATTCTAGATTCTCTGGCGGAGCCGCACACATTCCTTGATATTAAAATGGCTAAAATTGGCATCGACCAGCTCAAGGAAATCACACAGTTTTCCGAAATCCTTACGCCACAATTTTGAACGCAGACTCCAAGTCTTTCCATGACTGAATTGACCGTAATACGAATTGACTACTGACATCGTTTTTTCCATTTCATCTTCGGAAATGACTTTCGTGCTTTGATTGGACCTCCATAACCTCTCCTTCAAACTCCTGACAACCCTCTGACGAATCAGGACATGACTTGGATTGACGACAAATCCTACAAAATCAATACCCTTATCAACCGTCTGTAGGATTTGTTTTTTTGGATGTAGTTTTAAACTCAATCTGTTTTTCAGAAAATCATCGATTTTCTCGCGCCATCCGATAAGTTGTTCCTTATCTTTTGAAAGCAAGACAAAATCATCCACATATCGCAGATAATGCTCAGCTTTCAAGATGTGCTTTATGAACTGGTCCAGCTCGTTGAGGTAGACGTTAGCGAAAAATTGACTGGTTAGATTACCTATAGGCAATCCTTGATCCGGTGCGACCTTAAAAAGCGACTTGTGATCAGGAATCAAATTAAAAAGCGACATTTGGCTTTTTCGGTAATAATTGCGAGTGGGATTATAGAAAATGATAGTTTCCGCTAGCCATAATATTTCAGGATTTTTTATTTGCCTTTTTATCTGTTCAAACAAAATATGTTTATTGAGACTGACAAAGAAACTTTGGATGTCAACCTGTAGATACCACGCCTCTTCCATTCCCCCTTTTGTAACTTTTCTGATATAACGCCTCAAGTCCTCTATAGTTTTATGAGCGCCCTTCCCTTTTCGGCAAGCATAGGACTGATCTATAAATTTCTTTTCAAATATCGGCTCCAGATAACCTACGAGAACGTGGTGGACAATCCTATCCCTAAAATCAGCCGCAAAAATCTCACGGGGTTTGGGCTTAGTCACCACAAAACATATTGACTGGCCGGGCTTGTATGTATGGTCAGTCAACTCTTTTTGTAATTTCAGAAGCTCGGTCTCAAAATTCAACTCAAATTTTAAGGCGTTGATGGTATATCTTTTCTTCCTTCGGCACTCATAATAGCACTTCAAAAGATTTTTGTACGAGAAAATTTCTTGTGAGGTTTTAACCTCTCTCTCTCTCTCTCTCTCTCTCTCGGCAAATCCTGATTGTTTTGTTGTAATGACATGTTGTGTTTAATTGTAAAAATTTTTCGAACTCAAATCATCCAAATGCCCAAATGACCAAATAACCTTGCCTTAACGGACACACCGAACGTAGTTGCTGAGAGCCTTGGTGTTAGGGTTAGTGGTGCCGAAGCCCAAGTAGACGGTCCATGCGTAAGCCGTATTATTATAGAGCTCGGTAGACGACCAGAAGTTGAAGCCTGGATTAGGCAGATTGTTGGCAGAACCGTTGATATATGCTTGCATTAGCTGTTTTTGGGTCGGGAGATACCAGTCGGTGTGACCCCCAAAACTTATGTCATTCAAGGCATTACAGAAATTTATAGAATTGCCGTTTGTTACTGTGGTCGTCGCCGTATCCCAAGGTCTCGTGCCGTCGCCTACTCCGGCCGAACCCGTCAAAGTGAAAATGTTGGTTGTGGATGTCGCGACGGCAGTAACCGCGCCGGTAGAAGCGGCGTCAGACCACCACAGGCCTGTTCTGTTATCCTGCTTGACAACGCCACTCATAAGATACACCTGGGCGCCTACTGGAAAATAATTAAGAGGGGTGGATGAGGTCGCGAAACCGGCGTTAAATGGCGAACCTGATACATTAGACCATGTTCCTTCCTCAGCGGTATATTCTGTTCTTGTCGGAGAGGTACAACTGGTCGCACCAGAACAAAGCCAGTCGTCTATGGTCTGAAGATTCCACAAAGAGTAGTCGATAATCGAAGCTGTGCCTGTTTGCAGATTCCAATCAGTTTGGGAAGAGCCAAAAAATGTTTTTCCGGAAGTCACATCTGAAGGAGAAGCGGTGCCGCCGGACGGAAGAAGCGAGCCGGTGGTGCTTGTGCCGAATGTAATACCGCTCTTCACATTACTCGCAATGAGGTTGCTCGGATTATAGTTTCCTGGTGTCCCAGTCGCTGTTGTGAGCACTTGGTCGATACTGTTGCCTCCATAGGCATAGCCGGTGAGCGTTCCCGTGATACCAAAGAGGTAGGTGCCATTTGCAATGTTGGCGGCAATAAAACTCGCCGAGGTAGTGGAGACTGTGACAGAGTCGGCTCCGCTATAGTATCCCGTTGGAATGGTGAAAATAAGCGACGTGCTCTGCGCTGAAGACGAAGCGACGGCTGTGTTACCGGTTTTGACGGCTACAGAACCTGTCACACCGAAATAGGTGGAACTGGCTAGAAAGTCGCCCGCGTAAATAGTCGGAATGGCGTTATAAAGTTGCGTGAGAGTCGGAAAAGTAGCTTGAGGAGTAGTGGTGGCGTTTAGAGAATGGTTGCCGGCAGTAGCGGAGGTGTTAGCGACGAGCCGAGCCAAAATATCGGAAAATGTGTAGCTTTGGGCGGTCGGCGAAGCGGACGGAGTGAGCGAACCAGCATGAGCGGTCGTGGCGACCGAAAGAACGGCGAGGAGTGATAGCGCAATGATTGCCGTCTCACGAAGGACTGTCTTGATTTTTATATTTTTGATTTTTTTGTTCATATTAAATGTGGGGTTATTGATAAAGGATCAACTGGCCTTCATTATTAAAATTTTGAGCAATTCTTTCACGTTATCGGCCGCTTCAGTATTTGTTTTGCTCTCGGTGAATTTCTGCCAGCCAGCGAGGATTTCGTCGTCTTTCAGATTTCTGACATCGTTTTCGAGTTGTAGCCGAGTGTTAAAATCCACTTCCCTATCGGCGTTCAGCACTTTTTCGATGAAAACCCGAGTGAAATCGATAACCTTGTCGTTTTTTTGGACAGAAGCGATGTCGGTTTTGGCTATTGATAGGGCTTTTGATAAGGAATATGTTTTGAGTATAAAATAAACGGCCACGATAAGCAGGGCTCCGAAAGCGATTATTAAAATCAATCTGGTTTTTTTATTATTTGGCATTTTATTGTTTGTTTTTAATTTTTAATTTAAAATAATGCGTTAAGTAAACGGCGAAACCAATTTTTTGGTTGAAGCGAGATATTCTCATGCACTCCCCGCCCCTCATTGACATCAAATTCTTGGCCCGAAAAATCATTGTAGCCGGACGCAGAAACAGTGAGTTTGTATGTTCCTTCTGGAACTAGGAATGAGTAGGTGCCACTCTTGTCGGTCTTTTGAGGATTGACTTGTTGGTAGGTTTTGGCAGGCCAGAGTTCAAATTTTTCGGTCTTTGGATTTTTCCACATCAGAGAAACTTTTGCGTCAGGAATGCGTGTTTCTTTGTTGCCGTTCTTTTCGTAAATATAACCTTCAGGATCGACAACTGCCGTCAAGCGGAGCTCTTTTTTTCCATACGCCGAGTTTTTATATTCAATAATTGAGATGACTTCGTATTCGCCGTGAACCAGAGGAGCTTGGATAGAGGTAGTGTAAATACCGTCGCCATTTTCATCTTCGTATTCAAATTTATCCAAAACCATTTTCTCCTCGATTTTGACGTTTTCGCTCGCGGAAAGCGATGTCCCTAGCACGGCCATGATCGGCGCCGCCATGAGAGAAGTCTGCGGAACATTTGTTCGGCCAAGCTGTCTTTCTATATTCTTCACAACTAGATAACCTTTGACATTTTTGGCCGGCTTGTCTGGTTTGACGATCAAATCCAGTGTTTTTCCGGCGATAGTGTTTATCACTTGTTCGGGATTGCCGGCGTCAGTCATAGATAAATGGATGTTGTAGTCTATGAGGTCACCCGTTTTGGCGAAAACAATTTCCGAAGGAAAAGCCTGTTTTTGTTTAAGGGTCATATCGAGAAGTGACAGACCGCTTAGGTCTTTGACGCCGACATTCTCGCTTAGGCCTGGTAAGACAAACTTTGTATCTTTTAGCTTATCAAGGTCGCTTATTTTCGTTATACCGAGTTTAGTGAGTGTTTTTCCAAGTTCGGGAAATTTTTTGGTCAAAGCTGTTATTTCGCTCGGGAGCGGCGCAAGGACGAAACGACCGACCGTGGAGGCAGAAATCAAGTCCAGTGTATTGCTAAAAGCTAGCGGAGTAGTTTTTGATAGGGTTTGTTCAAGCGGTAATTCGGCCACCGGCATTTCTGCTTTTGGAGCGGGCTTGAAAAATGAGGGGATAAGTGCGCTTATAGCTTCTCCAACTTTTTCCAAAATAGGGGTTACTGGGACAACAGAACCAACAGCGGCGACTCCGCCGGAAGAAGGGACGGAAACGCCAGAAAATGACGGACTGCCTCCCCCGCCGGCACCCGGCGCGCCATTACCTAAAACGGCATCTGTTTCGCTTGTATCGTCCGCAGAGGTACAGCCCGGATCAGTGGGATAATCAGTTTTGCCGTCGCTGTCGTCATCAAGCGAGTTGTTGCAGGCCGGACGAGAATTTTGTGGTCGGTAATCGGTAGAAACTTTATAATCAACGGTTCCGCAAGAACTCGTCGTAGAACAATTGAAAACAATCCAACCGACATTCTCGCCATAGGCGTAACCAGTAAACTCGCCCGAAGAATTGATGGAGACTCCACCATTTGCAGGGTCAAATCTTATCCAACCGACATTCTCGCCATAGGCGTAACCGGAAAGCGTGCCGTTGCCGTCATTTGAAACTTTGTAATCAACAGTCGCACAAGAATTGTCGTTAGAACAATTGAGCGACACCCAGCCGATATTTTCGCCGAAAGCGTAGCCGGTAAGCGCCGAGTCGGTGATTGTTACCGCGCCAAGACTTCCACCAAAATCCAACCAACCAGCGTTTTCGGTCCAGGCGTAACGGTTCGTGGAGTCAATCGTACCGCTTGTTGAGGAAGCGCGAGCGATGCTTGGCTCTAAAACTGAAAATAACCCGATGACTATAAATAAAGTCACCCCTGCCGCAAAAAATATTCTATCTTTCCTGTATTCAGTCTGTTTTGATTTTTTATAAAATAATAAGCTCATTGTTTTTGAAATAGGCTTCCAGAGCCTCTGCTATTGATATGATAAATGTGCATCAGTCTTTTTCAGAATCAGGAATCAATCCCTGCTTTATGAGCACGCTTCGTTTCTTTATTATATCAGCATCCGGCCCAGAAAAAAAGCATATCTTCTGACAACCTCGGCACTTGACTTCCAAGAGGTCGTCCTTGCAGGTCAACCTACCTTTACAGAGGAGCTTTCCGCACTTTTGACAGTGGAATTCCTTGAGGTCCATATAGGTATAGTATAGCACCCCCCCTGCAAAACAGAAGTTGATTTAATTAACCTTTGCCCGTCCACCGCCCCCGCTTTCGGCGGGCGGGTAAGATTAAGGAAATAGTTTAAAACTTCGGTTAAATCGGAGCGTACGATTAGGTTTCAAGCTACCACACGCGCGGGGCATGCAATTAGGAATCTTCACGAATTTTTGATAAAGTAGGTTCGAGCGGAATCGTATAAACACTCCAACACCCGACTTTTGTCGGAAATGCCAATCGTCTCGTGGGCGTGCCTGAGGCACGCCCACGGGTTTTCCCCAGCGAAATTGAGAATTTTTGGCGCGCTTGCGCGTACTAATTTGTTTTGGAGGAGAAGGTTCGAAATCCAATGCAATTTTTCCTAAATATTTGCTTTGCCCAGCAAAAAGAATTTTCGTTATAGAAATATTTTTTGCTATACTTACTTTGTTGAAACCAATTATTAGCTAGTTAGCAGAAATGGCTATTCAGCTATCTTAACTAGCGTTAAGGTTTCAACACTGAATAGCCATTTCTGCTTTACAAAAAATATATGAATCAAAAATTCTTTTTGTATGCTCGCAAGTCAACTGATGTCGAGGACAGGCAGGTTCTTTCGATTGAAGCACAACTCCAAGAATTGCGAGACTATGCCAAGCGAGAGAATATTGAAATCTCCGCCGAGTTTATAGAAAAACAATCCGCGAAAATTCCAGGTCGTCCGATGTTTAATAGAATGTTAGATGATATTGAAAAACTCGGCGGAAATATTCTCGCTTGGCATCCGGATCGTCTCGCTCGCAATTCTGTTGATGGTGGACGAGTAATATATCTCCTCGACACAGAGAAACTTGCGAGCTTAAAGTTTCCAACTTTTTGGTGCGATAGCACTTCGCAGGGAAAATTTATGCTCAACATGGCTTTCGGGCAAAGCAAATACTATGTGGATTCTCTTTCCGAAAATACAAAAAGAGGTATGCGCCAAAAAGTCAGGCGCGGAGAATATCCTGGACTAACTCCGATTGGTTACATAAATGATTCTCGCACTAAAACTATTAACATAGATAAAAAGTCCGCGCCTGTGATTCGTAAAGCGTTTGAAATGTATTCAGAGGGTAATCAAACGCTTGATACTATCGGTATGTTTTTGGCGCAAAATAATCTTTTTGCAAAAAATGGAAAGAGAATCCACATCTCCCGCGCTACCTTTATCCTTTCCAATCCGTTCTACTACGGACATTTTAGATATAACAGCGAAATATACGAAGGTAAGTACGAGGGAATTGTGGCAAAGAAACTTTGGGACCAAGTGCAAGAAGTGATGAAAAGAAGAAGTCGTCCGCGTCATAAACAGAAAAACGAACCACAAGCATATTGCGGACTCCTTTCGTGCGCGTCATGTGGTATGCAAATCACTGGCGAATACAGGGTGAAGACCCAGCTAAATGGTACGGAACATTTTTACACTTATTATCACTGCACCAAGAAATCAAAAACTCAAAAATGTCCTGAACCCTGTATTCGCCAAGAATCTTTGGACGCGCAAATCTCATCACTTCTTCAAAAAGTTTCTTTGCCACAAAATTGGGCGGACTATTTGAATACAAGACTTGGAAAAGATAAAGTGGAATCCGCCCAGTCTGTTTCTGCTTTGGTATCAGAGAACGAGAAAAGGATACAAGACATCGTGGTGAAGCTCCAGCGACTTTTAGACGGCTATTTAGACCAAGACATAGACAAGGAAGTATATCGTGCTGAAAAGTCTAAATTGTTATCCGAGAAAAAGTCGCTGGAGGAGGAGATATCTCGTAATCAACAAAAGCAGAAACATTGGCTCGAACCGATGGAAAAGTGGATCAAGGACGCGGGAAATATGGAAAAAATTGCATTGGATAGCAACCTTTTTGCTAAAAAGGTTGCTGCCAAAGAAATCTTTGGCTCGAACCTTCTCCTCCAAAACAAATTAGTACGCGCAAGCGCGCCAAAAATTCTGAATTCTGCGGGGGAAAACCAGTGGGCGTGCCTTCGGCACGCCCACGAGACGATTGGCATTTCCGACAAAAGTCGGGTGTTGGAGCCAATGGCCAGAATTGCACTGGCGACCTACCCCTTACCATGGGGTTGCTCTACTATCTGAGCTACATTGGCTTATCAATAAACAATGATTGCATCATACTACTATGTGGCGCTTCATTTTTCAATTTGGATATAAAGAGAGCGGGCGACGAAAGTCGCCCGCAGATCGAAACAAAATCATCTTCCCCACTTCCACGAAAACCCTGCGACAATCGTTCGTGACGGGCTGTTATCACGCCCAACTGCAGAAACCGAATAGAAGTCGTTCAATCCGAGAAAAACCCTCCCCTTCATGAACTCGGTCTCCGGAAAGAACCTAAATTGATCTCGAACACTTCTCCGATCGGGTGAGAAGATCCTCTCTGCAGAGGTATTCCTCCAAAAACCATCAAGAGATGGTCGTTCTGCTCTCGTAGAAATCACCGACACCTCCCGTGTCACGTCAGTGGAGTTGGTACTCGCAACTGATGTGTTTGTTCCTGCCACTGCCGCCTGTACTACATTGGTGACAAGCGACTGTCCAACCGGTTCATCGCCAAACGTGGCGAAGACCGCGCACCAGAGAACTGAAACGACAAGGTGTGAGGTTCTCATAGGCTTTTTCTGACCGA
>MHRF01000007.1:59317-118804 GCA_001820875.1 Candidatus Taylorbacteria bacterium RIFCSPHIGHO2_01_FULL_46_22b | reverse complement strand
GAAGGTGCATGCGAGTCTTTTTCTGATCCAGTGAGGTACGCATTCTCCAATACTCCGCAAATCTCATGAGATCAACCCATGAGGTATCAGGCGGAAGTTCAAAGATGCGATTCATTCTCAAGCGCCGAGATTCTGTGAGGTGAACAACGTATTGCTTGAGGCTCGGGTGAACCAAGATAGTTTCCCAACTCGTATTTTCCGGCGCGTGGAGCAAACGAGCAACATTCACTCTTACTTCTTCAGAAGAGATTGTGCGAGGAAGTTTGAGCGTGTCAGTCACTATCCCCCGCGCCCAGCGATACACTCTAATCCACTCCCACTGGTAGGGAGTAAGATTGGTACGAACGACAGGCTGATGAGCGTAGGGACGATGAGTGGTCATCGACCTGCATCCGGTGAAAAGAACAACGAGCAAAGGGAGAACAATTAGGTGGAGTTTCATGGGACATCGGTCTCCTTTCACTATCAACGCTAGCAGAAAAAGTATGGAAAAACAATTCTCTGTTTTGCATGGATTCAGCCTCACAACAAGGCGAGCATGGCGCTGTTCACCAAATGCGGGGTTGAAATTGCCCCAGGAATCATCTTCTCGGCAGAACTCGCATAAACCCAACGAACTCAATCAGGTCGGCACAACGTACCGACCTTATTTCTATTTGGCAATCTGATGTTAACAGTAACTTTGAATTTATCTCGAGATTATTCAGGTCTTGTTCTAAATGAAACAACATCTCCTCGAACAGTGCCGTACTGATTTCTCCCTACTACCCGATAGAAATACCTTGTGTTATCACTTAAATCTCCGACAGAAGCAGATATGGCAATCGAGTTTAGACCATTGCTTGCAGATTGAGTTGGCGTAACGGTACCAATGATATTCCCCAGTAGTGAATCTTCACTGTACTCGAACCAAAAATCCGTTAGAGCACCATTCGGAGTTACCCGACCCTTCGCTATAGCAGTTGAATTTGACGGACTAACATCTGAATCAGTCTGCACAATAGGGGCATCCGGCTTTTCTTGTGGAATAGCTGGTGGATTTGAATTAGAATTTGTTGATGTGGTGGATGAAATTTCTTTTGATGCATCTCCAGCGGCAAATAAGAAATAACCAGCGAACCCAAGTACGATGAGAACAAGAATGGTAATAATTATATTTTTATTATTCATCTGCATATATATTTAAACTTATATTTCCGACCATAAAAACTCCTTTTATAATCTTATAGCACCCTCATGCGGATGATTTATTCATGAAGAATGGTGTTCAAAAGGACAAGATGACGAACTTATTACATGTGTGGCTATAACATTCGCCGTTGCAGGCCCACAATTATTACACTCCTTAAAACTAAAGTAGCAGCTTATATTCAAGCAAAAATAGGTGCCTCCGATTTCAAACTTTCCCCTAGGGGAAAGAAGGGGGGTTCAAAGCCGAACGCGAGCAAAAATCGCCTTTCGGCGATTTGCTTGCGCACCGTAGTGGACGCTGTTGGAACTAAGATAAGAAAGACACTGACTGAAGGACAGTGCATATATATATTCCCAATATCACACCACCGAACTCATAACTACATTACTGCTGTTCGGATTAGCTTGACTACATCTTCCACTGACATGTTCGTATTATCTATCACTAAATTGTTCTTGACTGGCGCTGACGTCCTGACATCAAGTTTTTTATCCTCTAGGTACTCTGACATCTTTGCCACATCTGTGAGTTTCCTGTACTCATGTCTTGATTCTCCCTGCACTCGTTCGAGGAGCACTTGATTGTCGGCCTGCAAATGGATAAATAGTGTCTTTGCACCGGAAGCTTCTAACTTTTCTTCAAGCGTTTTCAAATAATCTGGGTCGGAGAGTCCTGTAGGAGAGACGTAGTCATGAGAATAGCAATGTGTGATTATTACACTCACTCCTTGATTGATTGCCTCCTCGTATAACTCATAGCGAAGTCTCTCAATAAGACGGTTCCCTTCTAGAGTTCCTCGGTCAAAGATGCTCCAGACCAAATCGCTTACGAGATGATTGTGCGTAAGTTTGTATCCAAGCTCCTTTTGAAGAGCTTTTGCGACAGTGAGTTTACCCACTGCAACCATTCCATAAATAATGATTGCGACCGGCATCTCCTTTTTCATCGCTTTGATTATAGCAAGACACGTATGTCGTCACCATGTGTGTGTCTTGAACCAATCTACGGTTATTTGACGCGGTCGACCGGATTTGAGGGTCAAGTTTCTAAGTAAAATTTTCGTTCTGCAAACTCAATTTTACTAAGAACTTCCTCCCCGAGCTCGCCTGTCGCAAGCGACATGTCTCCGCTTGTTCAAATCCGGACGCGAGCAAAGCAGTTTGCTCGCTCCAACCGCGCAAGCAAAAATCGCCTTTCGGCGATTTGCTTGCGCGGTCGACCGGATTTGAACCGGCGACCTCTCCCGTGACAGGGGAGCGCTCTAACCAGCTGAGCTACGACCGCAGTAAAAAGACTGTACCAGATTTTCTGGATCTCATCAACCAAACCCGCTCCCCTACTAACTTGAAATCACGTTGATGGTATTTTTGATAACATCAGCCAAGAGCCACGCACTCAAAACAATGCCGGTACCAATCGTTGTGTAGAGAAACGCCATCTTAGCAAGTGCTAGTTTTTCTGAATCACCTCGAGCAAGAATAAACATGAGACCTACCACTACATAAAATATAACTATGACTGGGAGAAGGATTTTGACTAACGTCTTGAGTGCAGTTGCAAGAAACTGGTATACATCGTTCGAAGAGACAGGATTATTGATAGCTGGATTTTGATTTTGTTGTCCCTCCCCCGCAGCCTGTCCCACAATCACAAATGGAACAATGGTAGTATTCCCCCCTCCTTGGGGAACGGCACTCAACATGTAGTTCCCCGGTTGGAATGTTTCAGGAATAGTCCAATCAAATGTACCACTGCCACCTGCCGGTACTAATAAGGTGAATTGTTGGTTCCCCACAGAAATAATGACATTCTCGACACCTTCAGATGCAGAAAACGATATATGCATGATGTCATATGGACTATAATGAGTTCCTTCTGCTCCCCCACTTATACCCACACTGACTGACCTCTCGCGCGGATCGGGTCCAGGTCCTTGTGGCAAGGGGGCTGTTTCTCCGACTTTAAGAGTTTTAGTGCACACGGAAGAACTGGGCGGCGCACCACCATAAAATCCCGTCCCGTAAATCGCGATAGGTTGAAGAATGTAGCAATATCTTGTGTCACTTTTGAGTCCTGTTATTGAATAATCTGAAGTAGTAGGAGAAATATTTTGGACTAGGGGTGGATTATTTGCTTTGTCTAAAATAGTATAGGATTTTATTCCTTCGGTCGTTGGTATCGTCCAATACAGAGACATCCGACTGTCTGATTCTGCTCTAAGGTAAAGAGTTGGCGCCTCTGTCGGGTGTGGGTATGTCATCACAGAAATGGGAAGAGAGTAATTGGAATAACTGCCATCTGAATAAAGTGCACGAAGGCGGTACGTATACGCATGTGTAGGGACTATGGTCTTATCTTCGTAAGAATCGCTGGTTATACCCGAACTTAATGCAACTTCGCCGACTTTCTGAAAGACAGGCTGGGAACTGTCAGAACGTTCAATTTCAACAGTTCTTGCTATTGGAAATGTCGGAGATGGATATACAAACCCCATAACAACTGACTGATTGGTCGTACCTGCCACATAACGTGGGCGGTACGACCCACTAATGAATTGTGGCGCAACTTTATTAAGGATTGGTGCGGGTTCAACGGGAGGGTTTTGTGGTGGATTAGAAACCCCTGTTCCAGCAGGAACAAAACGTGCACCTACTGTTTTATTGCTATCCATAGTAAAAGTACACGACAATGTCCCAGAAAGAATGCCTGCACATGTCCCAGGGAGAGAGGGAGAAACCGTCCAAGCGCTAAAAACAAAACCTGAATCAGGGTGGGCCGTTAAAGTCACTTGGCTACCTTGAGCTACCGTAGCTGGACAAGAAACGTTATTACACTTCACTGTTCCTGTCTCCGAATCATCGATCAACAAGGAATAGAGTGAGGTACTATTGTTTATGGTTATTGGCACTGATTTTGTATTCAGAGATGCCCCCGAAGATGTTCGTATAACTGCATATACCGTATGAATCCCGTTTGAGAAATTAGTGCTAGCAAAACTCAAATTCCACGGTCCAGACGAATCCGTGCTTACCACAGTCCCATCAACAACCAAATCAATACCGGAAATTCCTGACAGATCAAGATCAACAGCATATATTTCTGTTCCTGATACAGCAACCGATTCAGATACCGGCAAAATTTCCAAATCGCTAAAAGCTTCTTCCGATTCATCTTCAATCGAACAAGTCGCTTCAGTAAGTAGCATGTATTCCGCAAGCTTTGAAACGTAAATATCGTAATCCATTTCTGGAATTATCAAAGCATCCTCCAAAATGTCCGCAGCAACTTCACATATGTCCTGATCAGGTCCGCCAAAAAAACTTGGAATAAAGTTGGGATCTTCTGGCGATTGTGCCGAAGCAACCAATACATGTTTGTCGAGTGAAAGATGCGCTCCCAGATTCTGAACTATTCCCATCAACCATCGAGATATACTTCGTCCAGATGCAATCGGTAGCTCTTTGGCATTTAGAGGAGACGAGTTTTCTAGAAGATTTCGATAGTAACTTATTTTATTCTTTACCTCGGTGGCATATAAAAGATTGATATGATCATTGTTTTGCTCAATCTGATTTTTATTGTTTATATACTTTTTGGGAGGTACCACGTTTACCACATCCGCCATTCCAGCTAGGGTCTTATCTCGATTGGAAGCATACGTGGTTCCCTGAACCTCCGGATCAGTATGATGATCAAATTGAGCTTGGATATAAGAAATTCCTTTTGTTTTTGAGGCGATTCGCGGCATATTATTAGCAATATCAACGTAAATCGGGTTTGTCGGGTTCATCACGTTAATAGTCCCACGAGAAATAGGGTACGCATAAGGCGCTAGGGGCACAAATATTTTCATCCATCCCAAAAATTCTGCCGCACCACCCGGCAATAAACCGGTACTTACCACATAGCTATTGGAAAAAACGGAACTCCCCCCTGAGACATCTCTTAAAATAGCAGAGTGGATAAGCGTGGAACCCATTGAAAGTGAGACGATAACCGGATTTCTTTCATGCAATTTATTGCTAACAAATTTAGCAATAAATATATCCGTCATCTCACCGCTCGTTAAAGTTGCGGAATCGTATGTATACACAACAATATTAAATTTTGAAGCTTCTCCTTGAAGAAGCTCGAATGAGCCGCGCCAGCCTCCCTCACCACCGGATCCAGGCAAGCTTATCAGTATCGGTTTATCCGGAGAAGGCGGGAATAAATATGAAAATCCGGCCAATTCATTAGTGCGCAGAAATACTTCGGCCAAGGCCAAATCAGTATAATTACTCAAAGATTTAAAGTAAGTGAAAAATCTTACCATGCCCGCTTGATCTTTCAGACTGCCATTTGCATCAGTTTCCAGATTCTTTTTCATTCTCGTCAAAAGCTGGAGCGGTACATCAATTTGAGGGTTGCCTCTTTGCACTTCTCCGGCCTTAAGATTAGCCAAGGCCGCAGTCTGTTTTTTCTTAAGAGAATCAATAGCGACAAGGATGCTGGTTTGTAATTTAGAAAATTTTTCCCGATACATACCCAGATTTGGCAAACTCGGTAAGTTTAGTTGGTTACTCCACGGACTATTTAAGGCGCCCGCTTTAAATGAATAGCCCGAGGACGATGGGGATAAAGTTGGTAGGTTTGCCGGCACAGTAAAAGTTAGGGTTGTTCCATCGGAACTTGGTACATTTGTCGTCTCAAATATTCCACCGTCCACCGGACTAATAAATTGAACGCTGTTGCCGGTCTGGGTAAATCCTGAACCCTTCATCGTGGCCATTCCCCCAGGGGGACCTCCGGTGATGCTGGAAATAATTGGTGCGGGTAGAATTGGAGGAATACTATTCTTTGCCGTATCAAGCACAAAACATTCAGGCCAATATTGTGCAGCATTGGCTTTAGTGGGAGTCTCACCTTTGATGGCCACAACAAGGCGCGCGCAACTTGGCACGTTAAATTTGTTAGCAGGTATATCTATTTTAGATGAATCATAATTATTCCCCATTAAACTCTCGTCGTTTGCGCGATAGTATGTATCATTCTTATAATAACAACCCACTTGCTGCGCCGCTCCGTACATACGGTTCGTAACAGGATTCCGATACGTATCAAATGGGTCTGATGCGCAATTTGTCTCTTCAGGAGGAAAAGCAGGCGTGTAGGTACTACTGTAATATTCATCATCCAAATTGCCGATGGCATGACCCATCTCGTGAATTACATCAAGAGGGTCTTCAACAAAATGAGGGTAATCCAGAAAGGAAACTCCTTTACCTTGAATTGACCAAGCTTCCCTATTGGCATCCTGGAAAAAATAGACGTAGGTAAATCCGTCTGTTCCACAACTTGATTGAGATTTTACAAAGTCAGAACTGCCAGTAAAAGAGCTTGATTGACTATGCTTCTTTAGATCGGCGTAAAATGAAAACTGTCCTTGATAGGTTTCAAACGGCTCAATAGTGAGAAGTCTGTCTCGAATGATTTTTGCGTTTGATAGGAAATCATTCACACTCGAGTTCCAACCATCCCCTCTCATAAATACAATCTTCTTTGGCCCATTTCCTCCAATATCTAATTCAAGCTTCACACAATTGTTTACGGAATATGTAAGATCATCTATGTAAAAATCAGTGGCGTCAGCTGGATTGGGTATAAATGCATAATGCTGTACACCGCCCGAAGGAACAAACTCGACACGATTGATTCCAGTAAAGTTAAAATCAATCTGAACGGGTGTGGTAGCGCTTAGTGTATAGGTATTGTTATATTTCAATACTCCGTCACTATAGCCTCTCGCATTCACTTGCAGATTGTCCTTCCATACAGAAGTAAGCTTCGCCGATATCAAATCAAAATTCTCAAGTGAACTGATTGCATGTGGAGAGATAACCGCATCATAAAAAATTGCATTGGGTAAGGAAGTCGCAGCCACAGAACGCCCGCTTGGAATTGTGCTGTAATCAGCAGTAGTGGTATACCTGAAACCACTCCAATTTAACCCCCCATAAGATGTTGGTATCGGGCTACTAGAACGATATGTTCTCGACAAATCATCAAAATTCACTATCGCGGCATGCGTGGAGAAAGGCGTAATAAAAAATACAAAGAAAGCTAAAAAAATAGTTCCGATCAATACCGCGGAGCGAGAGATGAGATACGAACTATTTTGAATAGCAAACACAACTATAGTATAGGCTATTCTGAACATGAAACCAAAGGACAAGCAGGGCACAGAGCATTTGTGTGGATCAATAATTGATTCCGACCCACATGCTTGCCGAAGGGCAAAGCTTCCTTCCTACTCGCTTCGTGTGACGGAGGTGGGGATTGAACCGTACCGGTTCAGTACAGCTTTCCCATTTTTTCGTCATCAGAATGCCTCAAAAATATGGGAGAAGCTTTTCAATCCCCTCCGCGCTTTGCCGAAGGGCAAAGCTTCCTTCCTACTCGCTTCGTGTGACGGAGGTGGGGATTGAACCCACGACCCCGGGCTTATGAGTCCCGTGCTCTACCAACTGAGCTACTCCGTCAGTTCTAACAAAGAGAAAATCCTCTGTTTCCCAGCCTAAACACACCCTTCCTGACGCCTTAACAATAAAGTAAAAGGCCTCCGCGTGCAACACGCGGAGGCCTTTTACAAAACAAATTTAAAATAGGGACCAGAGAATTATTCCAGCAGCAATGAAACACGCGATCGTAATAAGCAACATTAAAGTGCCTGCTGATTTCTCACTCTTTACAATACCTGTCTTCACTAACCAACGCGCCATGTGCGGCGTCCGTGAATCCCCTAGGACCGCTTTCGATTTGAATTGATATATCTCTCTCTGATTTTCTTCGTCTCCAAATTGAACATCCATATAAGTAAATTAAACGAATACACTCCTATTGTACTCTATACGTCCAATGGATTCAACAACGGTACATGCTTGTTGCGGGGGCCCGAATTGCACGGGCATCTTCAGGTTATGAGCCTGACGAATTACTGTTACTCTACCCCGCTATGCGAAGTTAACACTGTACCACAGAAAATTTGCTCCTACAAATTACAAGTATTTGAATTCTCGAAATGTGTTTGCGTAGAGAGAAACCACTCGTTGGGCCTCTCGTTGTGACAAGACATAGTCAGAACCTTGGTGGGCAATCAAATTGCGAACTTTATGCGCTTCCCATGCATCATCGAGTGTATTGAAATCGCTTTTCTCAATACGCTGAAGTTTCTCTCCTACATTCTCTCCGGAATACCCCATACGATCCAAAAGCTCCGACAAAATGATATCTGCTTCCAAAATTGACAACCTCCAATCTGACGGATTTTCCGACTGCACATGAGTAATCACTCTGTCCCAGCGGCGATTCAGATGGTCTGTGTGAGATGCTGTTCCTCCCTGTGCAGCCTTTTTCTCTCCCTCCTTTTCCTTCTTATGCTCTTCGGCGGCAATCTGACTTGATCGAATAACTGAATAAATAATACCTGACAAAAAAAGTAAAGAAAGAATGATCGAAAGTATCTTGAAGAAGTTTCCAATAATACGAATTGTTTTGGAAATAACATTCTCGGACTTTACTATCTGCATATCTGCTTCAGCAACCCATCCGTCGGGTCCCGACTCAAAATCCACATACCAATAGCGCACGCCATTTTTATATACTGGTCCTGCAGTGATAGTACCTTCTGCACCTGCCCTCTGTGTACCAACAGAAGATCCTCCAGCAGCGTCATATACCCTAGTGGGATTCTGCACAGCCTTGATTCGAGAACCCACTGCAGTAGAACCCGGATTAAAATTGCCGCCATTGCCATTCAAAAGAGATTCTTCGCTAACCCAGCCGTCAGGACCTGATTCAAAGTCGACAAACCAGTACCTCTGTCCATTTGCATACAATGGACCTTTGGTGACAGTTCCTTTAGCGCCCGAAGGTTGCGAACCAACTGACGGGCCTCCAGGGGACCCTAATACACTCGTATCTCCTTTAGTTTTAACCGAAGACCCAACTGGAGTGTCGCCCGGATCAAAAGCTCCTCCTGAACCGTTACGCAATATCCTCTCTGGAACCCAGCCGTCAGGACCTGAAATAAAATCAACATACCAATAACGTTCTCCATTTATATATTCAGGTCCTGCAGTAACGACTCCTTTTGCATCAGCGGGTTGTGAACCTATTGATGGGCCACCAGGCGAAGAAAAAACGTCTGTCGGACCTCCAAGTGAAACGGGTTTTCCAATGGGAGTTTTTACATCAGCAAAAGAGTTAGGTCCAGAGGATTTGGGCAACAAGGTGGATGTAAGTGTGTGTGTGCTTAAGAATTGACTTACACTACCAAACACTGCAACCAGAATAAGGAAGAAAAATAAAACTTCCATTGCCCGCTCGTCCGAACCACCACTAAACCACCCAGAAGAACTCGGGGCTGGTTTTTTTGAGGAGAATTTTTTTTCTTCTGCCATGCTAGGAGCTAATTTTCTCAAACTTCTTCCCTATTTCAAAGAGTATATCTTCCCTTCCGTGGGGAGCCATAAATTGGATGCCAAGTGGTAGTTTCTTTCCGTCCACCTCCGCAAATCCCGATGGGATAGAGATGGCGGGAACGCCAGCGATATTTGCCGTCACCGTAAAAATATCGGCAAGATACATCTGCATCGGGTCGTTTGTTTTCTCTCCAATCTTGAATGCTGGTGTAGGGGTTGTTGGCGTCATAAGTACGTCAACCTTTTCCCAGATATTTTCAAACGTTTTTTGAATAAGACTTCGAACCACATTTGCTTTGTTGTAATACGCATCGTAATAACCCGACGAGAGTACATAAGTTCCAAGAATGATTCGACGACGAACCTCTTTTCCAAACAATCGTCCACGAGTTTTGAAATAATCCTCCATAAGATTGCCACCCTCTTCGAGAGCACCGAACTTCATTCCATCAAAACGGGCAAGATTGGAAGACACTTCGGCGGGCATAATGATGTAGTAGGTTGCTAGAGAGTAGCCTAAAGGTGGGTTATCCGATAATTTGATATCCACTGTCTCTCCAAAATCGCCAACTATCTTGGCTGCTTCGCCTAAATTGTCAAAAACCTGCTTATCTATACTTCTCGCCTGTGACTCGTGGAGAAAATGTGTCAATACTCCCACTCGCAATGGTTTTTTTGAGCTATCAGGAAAATCTCGTGAGGTACTATCATTGGGATCCTTTCCACGAATTGCGTTAAAAATAATCTCTGCATCCCCCACTGTCTTGGTCAGCGGCCCAATTTGATCAAGCGAAGATCCCATTGCCATCAATCCATGACGCGAGACTGCTCCGTAAGTCGGCTTAAATCCAACCAAACCGCAAAATGCCGCCGGTTGCCGAATTGACCCCCCAGTGTCAGATCCCAATGCCGCAAGCGCGCCATCCATCGCCACTGCCGCTGCACTTCCTCCGGACGAACCCCCAGGAACTCGAGATGTATCATGAGGGTTTTTGGTTGGCCCGTACGCAGAATTTTCAGTCGAACTACCCATAGCAAACTCATCCATATTGGTGCGACCGAGAAATACTGCCCCCTGCGCTTTTAATTTCTGAATCACTGTTGAGTCATACGGTGCGTGATATCCTTCAAGAATCTTCGAAGCAGCACCACACCGGTAACCTTTGATCAAAATATTATCTTTGACGGCAAGCGGGATACCGGTCAAAAGTCCCACCTCTTTTTTATCCGCGATACGTTTATCCGCCTCGTGTGCTTGATCCAAAACATCATCAAACACCTCAAGATAGGCATTAATTTCAGGATTTTTCTTTTCAATAACCGAGAGATACCCCTCGGCAAGTTCTCGCGCGGAAAAATCACCCCGAGTCAGGTGCTCATGCGCAGTCGTAATAGAAAGTTTCGACAAATCAATCTTCATGCGTTTAAAGAATCTTTTTTACCTTCACAAAATTGTCCTGCCGACGAGGAGCTTCCGCAAGCAATTCCTCGGTATATGCGCCTGACAGATGAGGATTCACATCCTCGCGCATTACATTGCGAACTTCCCCAGCTACTTTCTTTACCTCTCCTCCTGATAATTTTTGCACTTCACTGACATAACCCAAAATAGCATCGACCTCTTTTCGCAAGGTCTCTTTCTCATCTGCAGGAATATCCAAACGGGCTAATTCAGCCAAATTATCTATATCTTTGGGGGATAACATACCGCAATCATAACACTAAGTGAACACATCGAAAATACTCTGCAGCGAGTCGAATCGACTTGCATTTCTATACTTCAATCTTGTTTAAGCCACTTTTGAGTTAATCTTTCGGTCTCGCCAAGAAAACTCTGTTTTGCTTTTCTATACGCAGGATAATCATCTGGAAACTTTTTATTTAATTTCTCTTTCAGATCAGAATATTGTTTTGCTCTTTCTGGATGAGCTCTTAAAAAATCTCTTGTGGTAATAAATTGAACTGCTTTAGGAGAATCTTTCACACAAATATGTATATTCTCAATCTTTCTATCTCCCATTTCAGTCTTGAAAAAGATTACGGTATCGGGAGCAATATAATTATCAGCACTCTGATATCCATACCTACCCATTTCTTCTTTTTCTTTCACAAAGGGTTCCATCCTTGAGACAACAACCAATACATCAATCACTGGTTTAGCACTCATATGAGGAATTGATGTGCTCCCAATGTGTTCTATAGACAAAGCTTTTGAAGCAAAAACTTTTTGTAGCATTGCCTTGATTTCACCAAACTTTGATACCCATATTGGATTATAGGGCTCAACAGAGTATGTTCTTTTTTGCATCTTATCTAGGAACATGCATCTCTTATTTATGAAATCATCTTAAAAAATTCGGACTCCGAAAGAATCTGTACCCCGAGCTCCTGCGCTTTAGTCAATTTTGATCCAGCACTCTCCCCCGCCACTACAAAACTAGTTTTCTTAGAAACTGATTCGGCAATTTCTCCCCCCAAGAGTTTTATCCTTTGCTTGGCTTCATCGCGAGACAATGAAACAAGTGTTCCCGTTAATACAAAAACCTTTCCTACAAGCACCCCTCCTTCCTGTTTCTGTATCTGCTGAATAGAAACCCATTTCAGTAATCGTTTAATCAGTGCGCGGTTATTGCGATCGGAAAACCAGTCCGATAGTGCCTGCGCAACAACAGGACCTACCCCAGAAATATTTTCAAAATCAGCACGCGATGCTGATTGGATTGCTTCAATTGTTTTAAAACGCAGAGCCACATCTTCAGCAGTTTCTTCTCCGACTTGCGGGATTGAAAGAGAGACAAGAAATCTCGATAAAGTAGTAGTTCTTGCTTTTTCTATAGCAGATAAAAGATTGTCCGCGCTTTTCTCGGCAAACCTTGGGAGATTGATCAAATCTCCGCGTTTGAGAGAAAAGAGATCATCAAATGTCGTAATGAGTTTGTGTTCAAGTAACAGATCAATAACCTTGGGACCAAGTCCTTCGATATCAAACGCATGTTTTCCAACAAAATAGTAGAATTTACGAGCTAGTTGGGGGCCCGAGTTACGATCTGCACACCGCCAAGCGGCCTGTCCTTCGATCCTCTCAATACGCCCGTCTCCACCGCAAGCCGAAACGTGCGTAGGAAATACAAATGGCTTCGTATTTTTCAACCGAAGCGGCAACACAACTGAAACAATATCGGGGATCACATCCCCTGCTTTTTGCAATACAATCGTGTCACCAACACGAACATCAAGACGTCTTATCTCATCTTCATTGTGCAAAGTGGCACGAGACACCGTTGAGCCTGCAACTAAAACTGGTTTCAAAACCGCAACTGGAGTGACTACCCCCGTTCTCCCTACTTGAAATACAATGTCCTCCACCACAGTCGTCACTTGTTCCGCAGGAAATTTAAATGCAATGCCAAACCTCGGAGCCTTGCCGGTGTATCCAAGCGTCTCTTGATATTCACGCTCATTGACCTTAATCACCACGCCGTCAATTAAATAATCTTCCTTAGGAGCCTTTTTTCTCCACTCATCCCAATACGCAACAATTTCAGGCACACTTCTACAATGTCGGAAATGAGGATTAACCTTAAATCCAAGTTCTCGCAAGGTCTCCAATTCTTTGACCTGCGTTGAAGGGATCTCTCTAGTCTCGGCAATATCATAAATAAACGCGGCAAGTTTTCGTGACGCAGTAATTTTTGGATCAAGTTGTCGTATAGATCCGGCTGCAACATTGCGCGGATTAGCAAATTCAGACTCTCCTTTCTTTTTCTGTATTCTATTCAGAACAACCAATTGACTCTTCGGTAACCACACTTCTCCTTCGACAATAAGATCAATGGATCGTGAGAGACGCAACGGCACTGCTTCAATTGTTCGAACATTCTGCGTTACATCCTCACCTACCCGCCCATCGCCCCGAGTCGCGGCGCGGATAAATAATCCCTTTTGATACTCAAGTATGATTTTAAGCCCATCAATCTTGAGTTCAGTCGTGTAGGTTGGAACCAAGTCTTTACCTGTCTCCGATTTTAAAAACCGCTTCACACGCAAATCAAAATCAATAATATCCTCCGGAGAAAAAGCGTCATTAAACGACCACTGCGCAACTTTGTGCGTCACCTTTCTGAATTCAGGCAGAGGTGTTCCTCCTACTCGTTGCGTAGGAGAGTCAGAGGTAACCAGTTCCGGATACTGCTCTTCAAGCTTCACCAGCTCGTATTTGAGCGAATCAAGAGCAACCGGAGAAATAGTCTCCTTATCGAGTACGTGATAATCATAACGATATTGTTCAATCGCCTTGCGAAGTTGCAAAATTCTCTCTTTTATACTCGCCGGTACTGTGGCCATTAGAGTTTAGGATATTGCAAAACTAGCGCACGTTCAACTGCACGAGTGTTGTTGGAAATATTCCCACAAGAAACGTTATACCCCCGCGATTGAATAGTAGTCGTAACATCCGTTCCATTGATCTGTTTTCCTACGGCAACAATTGTACAGAATAAATTCCCACCAGTGCCCACATCATATCTAAATGTCGTAGTGGCACTGTTGGCTGCCAAAATCACCGGAGGAACTGGCGTAGATGGATTAGTTATATTATTTCCCATAGTTACTGGGGTATCCCCGTTACAACGAATATTAGAAGTTCCTGTAAGGGGGTGAGCAGGAAGATTGTAGCCGGCATTATAAATATTCCCATTACCATCTGTCTGAGTAAGAGGAAATGTCACTGAACGAAAAACTCCAGACTGCTCTCTAACTGTTACCGGCAACCCTTTCCAATTCCAATACAGTGCGCAATCCATCCCAGAGTCAGCGGCAAAAAAAGCGTAACTTGATTCTTTCAGAGAAGCCGAAAGCAGAAATTCTTTTAGTGTGAGATTGAGCATTGACGCGCCCACTGCAAGCAAAAGGCCTGCAAATAATACTGCATAATAGAGAGTAAATCCCCGCTGATGGTGCCCACTTGAAAAGTTTGAAATAAATCGCCGCATATTTACCAATTCATAAGATTCCCACTCACTATCACATTCTTAGTGCTAAACAGTGTACGCCATGTCACCGTAACAATAATCCTTGCTTCGCGATTGGCAACTAATTCCTCTACCGTAAACCAACGCGTAAAGGCTGAATCCCCCCACGAACCATTATACCCATAGAGCTTTGTAACATTTTTATCAAATTTCAGAAGCCCTTCACTCGTATTTGAATTTATCTTAACAATGTTATTGCTTGCTGCTGTGGTGTCTACTTTACACCCAAGCGGTGCAGTACACAGAGAAATACCAGAGAGCCACGGAACATCGTTCGATGGATTTCCATCTACATTCAAAAGGCGGTTCGCATCTCTCACCCCCCTCACATATTCAAATACATCTTGCCCAAGTGCAACTGCAATCAAGCGATCTTTCCCGATCGTCGCTGCAGAAATCCCACTTGAAGCAATCCCGAGAGGCCCGAGCACTGCCATCGACAAAATGGCGATAGCAAGCAGTGTTTCGACCAAGGTAAATCCTTGTTCGCCTTTCCTCTGCCAGTATATTTTTCTTTGTAAACACTTCCGCATTATTCTTGTGGGATACGTTGGGTAACTGAAGTCATGAGATTAAAATTGGTCTGCGTGGACTGCTTTGCACCGACCGTACCACTAATCACCAGTGTCACAAACGGCTGTTTCGGAGAAGCGATACCTGTGTTGTATACATAGAAACGAAATCGAGTAATGGTGATATCTGCAGGAGTAATACAATCATACCCACTATTTAGATCGTCCACATATGGTGCCGCTGAAACCCAATCAACATTGGTTACCTTTCGTTGGATACAAGATCCATTGTATCGATAAAAAACCAACTTCCCGTTTCGATCACTAAACCCCATATAGGTACCGCCTGAATTAGAATTATTGAGATCAATCGGACAATTTTGCGTATTGTGGTTAATAACAATGCCACTTGAATTAGTCGTCGGCTGGCAATAATAGTGGCTCCCTACACGCAGTGAACGGCTAATAGTTTCCACCACGAAATTCAAGTTATCAACTGCCGTTTTTACCGACCGAGCTTTTTGATTAGCATTCACTAATGTCACCATCGCGGCGGCCGACATAAGCATAACCATCGCAAAGAGTGCGACTGCTACCATCATTTCAATTGTTGAGAACCCTTTGTTTTTTGGCATAGATATCTTCATTGCACTGATATCTGTCCAGTTGAATAAACCTTAATCGTGTGCGTCGGGACAGAAGGATCATCAGAACTGACCGTAATACGGCCTTCCGATTTTGCAGTCGCAACAATGCACGAAGAAGAAAGTTTGGCAGTCTGATTGGAGGGAATACACGTCGCAGTTGCAGGACCCACACTGCAATAGGAAACACCTGTGTTTATGCAGGCGTCAGGATCAGGGCGCCGAAACGTAATATCGAGCGTGGTTACGGCGACACACAGACTTGAACCAACGGCGACCGTACAGAGCGCCGAAACTCGATGATTATTAGTAACGCCATAATTGCGAACTAATTCAGACACTCCGTCATAATAATGATCATTGTCGCTATCAACAAATAACTGGAAGCTTGATGGCTGGCTCGTTGAAAAATGGACACCGTAGCCATAATCATAATCAGCTCCAACACCTCGACGGACATTGACTCCATATAACTGCGCTTCGCGTACTGCAAGGGCTACATCGTAAGAAAGGTTGGTGAGATAAATTGACCTCTCGTATCTGGTTTTTCCATAACTTGCAATCACCGTAATCACCATAATGATAGAGAGTACCACCAAAAGTTCGATGAGGGTGAACCCGCGCCGTACGCTATTTCTTTTCTCTTTCAAATGGAAAGTCATATTACAATCCTGCAAAAAGCGAGAAATTGAAAAATTGAACCGCGCACATGCCAGCAATCAAAAATGGGGCAAAAGGAAGTTCGCTCTTCATAGTAACCGCTTTGCTCCCCCTCTTCAATCGGGATTGCACTGATGTAATTGCGACCAAAAAGAGTCCCACTATTGCACCTGCCCAAAAACCGAACACGAGAGCTGAAATTCCTCCGTACATGCCTAACAACCACCCGATACCAAGCGATAATTTGCCGTCACCGAGCCCCATCCAGCGTCCATTTGAAAGAAACCACAAAAGAAAAAACGGGATAAAAAAAATCGGACCGGCCAAGAGATCAATCCAAGATCCCCCTTCGCCCGCAAACGCAATCATAATTAAGCGGAATAAAAGTGTGCCGAGCGCAACTGTATAGACCAATGCGTCTGGAATAATTTTATGACGAAGATCGTATCCAAGAATCACAATGAGCAAAGGCCAGACAACAAGTGAGAAGCCAAGGACAGTCCACTCTGCTATAGTATTTGGATTTTCCAAAAAATTAGCAGTAATACAGAAAAATACCGCGGCTGTAAGCAATTCAATCAAAGGGTATTGCCACGAGATACGCGAGTGACACGATCGGCATTTCCCCCCTAAAATAACAAAGCTTACTATCGGTATCAAATCAAACCATTTGAGCCTGTGGGCACAGGTCGCGCATGAAGAACGTCCTCCGATCGATCGGCCGGTGTGAAATCGGAAAATAACCACGTTCAAAAAACTTCCTATAATCGCACCTAATATGACACTGTAGAAAAGAAGTAGAGATGACATCTCCTGTATTATCCCAACAAACGGCTCGAATTCAAAGTTATACGAAGGATTTACTCTCTATCCTCTGACAGAGGTAATAGTCTCTGAAATTAATTGTGCAAATACCCATGCGCCAAGCACTACACCGGCGCCGATTGTGGTGAAAAGGAATGCAGTTTTTGCAGTCGAGAGTTTTTCAGGATTCCCACGCGCAGTGATAAACATCAAACCCGTAATCACATAAAACAAAACGATAATCGGGATCAGAATACTTACAAACGTCTTGAGAGCAGTGGCGACAAGTGTGTTGATATTGTTGATCGGTTCACCGTTGGGACCAAGTGGGTTGCAAAGAGTCCCAGGAGGACAATTGGCGTTGTTGGGGTTGTTAGGATTATTCGGGTTATTGGGGTTGTTAGGATTGTTAGGATTGTTGGGATTGTTTGGGTTATTGGGGTTGTTAGGATTATTAGGATTACAACTGACTGAATCTGTCTGACAATATATTCCAGCGGCATTGCAACGTGATATCTGACTAGTGTTGCATTTAGTAACCCCTCTTTGGTCTCCACACTGTCCCACAAACGTACTTGGATTGCACTCTTTTACATCAATCTGCCTACTACAACTCTTAGGCCCATCCTGCGTGGTAACTGTTCCAGTTCCTGTCCACCTGCCAGTAGTGGGAAATTGTTTTGCAGCACCGTAACTTGGACCAGCATAATTTGCAGCGCTCGTCTCTGGTGCAGGTGGATTTGCTCCCCCGCTCCAAACCCAAGAATAAGTCCCACTCATACTTCCTGACGGGCCAGCTGATGTTACACGCAAGATCCAATTCGTATTCTCACCGGTAGCAACACTGGAAGGACTCACTTCACAGCTTACCTGCAATTGAGCTGTACAATCCCGCTGCGTCAGTGGGGTTCCTGTACATCCGGAAGGCGAACTGCCAGTTACTGTTGCAGATTGTTTGCCGTTTAGACAAGCACCCCAAGAATATGTATAGGTGCATGAGGGAACACCGCAAGTGCCAGAAGTTTGTCCTGAAGGAATATTACAAATCAGAGGGCTCTGACATTGGTTTGAAGCAGTACAAGAAGATCCAGAAGGAAGGTTGGTATTTGAGACGGTAATGGTGACACTGTCTGAAGCTTTTGTTGAACCTTGCAGCGGATCACAAGAAATTGAGTAGGTGGTTGTTTCTGTCGGCCTCACCACCACAGAACCCGAAGTTGGTTTTGCACTTCCTGTTGAAAAACGCGTTCCGGTGCACTGTTTTGCATTTTCAGCTTCCCAAGATAGCTCGACATCAGTATTGGGAGCAACTGGATTGCCATTTTGATCGTCGGTGAGGGTTACGGCTGCTGGAGGAGGGGGGGTGACCGTCACGGTTACACTCCGAACAGTATCTTCCCTAGCCCCTCTACAGGTAAGCGTGTACGTTTGATTGGCAGTAAGCGGACGTGTTTCTTCAGAGCCCGTAGAATCTTTGTTACCTGACCAGCCCGACGCTCCTGACGCACGACATCCACCAGATATTGTACCTTCAACTTCCCAAGACAGAGTTGAGGTATCGTTGTAATCAACGGTTGTTGGAAATGCGCGGAAATTAACAATAGGGGCGGGCGGGGGGTTAACAGTTACTGTTACTGATCGCGAAAGATTCTGTTTGGGACCTCTGCACAAAAGCGTATATGTCTTTGTAGCAGTGAGAAGGCCTGTCGATTCAACCCCGCCGGTTGCATTTTTATCTCCCGACCATCCACCTGATGCAGTGCACGAGGTTGCATTCTGCACGGTCCACGAAAGATTAGTTGAGGTATTATATTCGATTGTTGTATCGTCAGCACTAAATGTGATAAACGGAGCAGGTGGCGGATCGATAACTACTTCGGCATAACAAGATTTTGGCGATTCTGTCCCGTGCGAAACAACTGCGGTCGCACGATATGTCCCCGGGATTGTGATTGCGGTTGCGAGCGTATTACTCGTTCCAGAAAGTCCCCATGGGGTGCTCCAAGAGTATGTATAAGGTGCCGTGCCAATACCGTCTTTTGCCTCCACAGTCCACGTCACTGCAACTGCCTCCCCAAATGTCTGCTGGGTTACTTTATTTTTGGGAGTCGCAGAACAAGTAACCTGAAGCGGATCAAGTCCACAAACATTCTGGTCAGGTGGAGGAAGACAGACAAAAGCTTGCGCCGGTTGAGAAAAAGATATTCCCCCGATCAGCAAAAAAAACATGAGGAGAATCAGTGAACTCTTCCAAAGGAGTCGTTTCATATAGAAAGTATAACAAGCCTAGATACACTGCGACAAGGTACAAATACACAACACCCGCCTAAAGGCGGGTGTTGTAGATAACAGAAATATATTCTAAGAAGACTACGGCTGACAGGCGGTATTGGTACCAAGCACTGTGTCGGTAAGTCTTGCAACTCCTGTGCTATCTACACAGTAGTATGAAAGAGTGCCTTCATCCTGCTTGAGAGCCGCTTGTACTGCATACGCACTTCCTGTGCTCTGACAAACATATCCAGCTGCTACACCTGCTGCACCATTATTCTGACTCAAAACATGAGTTGCAATCTGCAACAGAACTGTCTGGCCGGCAGCAAATACACTGCTTGCACACACCGCTGCATACGAACCAGCAGTATCATAAGCAATTTCCATCTGCGTGCGAACCTGTGAAAGATCAGCTTTGATTGCCGCATTCGATGCTTTGCCACGGGCAGTATTCAAGCTGGCGAGCACGACAGACGCCAAGATACCAATAATCGCAATGACCACCAACAATTCGATGAGCGTAAAACCTCTTGTCTTTTTCATGTAAACTCTTACTAAGAATTAATAATTGGTCTAAGGACCTCTTGTTGCCGTCGTTCACTCGGAAAAGAAAAGACCATTTCTTTTCCCTCGCTCCACTAGGCAATAATTGCGACCCGCGCCGTACTAAGATGGGAACGAGACGCCGACCTGTTTTTTATCCCTCATGCCAGTCGAGACTGACACATTGGTTACTTATTAGGTACCCCCGTATTATAATCCCATTACTCAATAAGCCACAACCCTCTTGTGGATAGCTAATCTCACTAAAATAGAGGGGTTTTAGACTCTTTCTTTAATTGATGCTCGAAGTCAGGTTGTAGATAGGGACCAAAACAGATGCAAGTAGTATACCTACACCTACCGCAAGGAGGATAATCATAGCTGGCTCAATAAGGCTAATAACCGTATCTACGGCATTATTAACCTCTCGGGTATAGAATTTTGCCAATGTATTAAGAATATTACCCAATTCGCCAGTTTCCTCTCCTACTTTGATCATTTGCACCAAGATAGTAGGAACTTCTTTATGGGCAGAAAAAGCAAGCGAGACCGAGCTCCCTACGCGCACTGCATCAACTACCTCCTTTATGATTTTTTCATACGTCACATCCCCCACCACAGCAGCAGTAACATCCAAAGTTTTAACTATAGGAATCGCACTTGAAAGCATGGTATTCATGTTATCTGCAATACGCGACAAATACATCTTTCGATACAAATCGCCTAAATAAGGGGTCGAAAGGCGTAGCTTTGAAAAGAAAAATTTTCCTGATTCAGTGCGTCCGTAACGAAAAGTGAAAATGCCACCAATCACTAAAACTATAAGCACCCACAAACCATATTCTGTCAGCAAACGACTTATCCCAATAACAATCTTTGTATAGATCGGTATATCTTGGCCGGCACTTTCAATAATTTCGCTGATCTTCGGAATAATGCTTGTAAGCATGAACACCATCACGCCGATAAATACAAACACCACGAATGCAGGGTATACAAGCGCATTCTTCACTTTTGAAGTTACCTCATAGGTTCGATCGAGATAATCGGCAAGATAACTAAACGTCTGATCAAGTTTCCCTGACTCCTCGCCTGCTCTCACCATGTTGACGTAAAAATCGGAAAAAATTTTCGGATGTTTCGAAAGTGCTTTCGAAATAGAACTGCCTGCCTGCAAATCGTCAGCAACCTCTACCATGTGTTTACGCAACTCGGGGTTATGACTTTCAGCTGCCAAAAGCGAAAACACACGAAGTGCTGACACCTGTGCATTAAACAGAGTCGACATTTGACGCGACAAAATGACAATGTCTTTGTTAGACACTCGATTGAGAAGCGAGACTTCAAGCTTCATGAAAGAGCTCTCTCCCGCTCCTTTGATAGAAGTGATCACCAGCCCTCGATGCTGAATAGCATTGATAGCCGCGTCCGCACTGTATGCGTCTATCGTTCCCTGCTGACGATCTCCTCTTGGATCAACTGCTTCGTATTTAAACAACATGAATATGGAATTTAGGATTACGAATGACGAATGTAGGAAGAAGCAACTTCAAAAAATAGATGTCTTCTATATTCATTATTCTTGCTTCATAATTCACTTATAAAAACCGATCGAGTGATTTCGGATTGAGAGAATACTGATAGGCATTGTCGACAGTAATTTCTCCCGAGCGAACTAATTCGGCAAGCGACCTGTTAATATCAATCATGCCCTGATCCATACCAGTCTCAATTACCGTGCTAATTTCATGCGTTCGGCCTTCGCGAATCAGGTTGGAAACTGCCGCATTATTAATCAGTAATTCAAACGCAGGAATTAACCCTCCGGAAACGCGCGGAATAAGCCTCTGTGAAAAAATGCCGAGCAAACTACTCGAAAGCTGTATCTTGATCTGATCATGCTGTCCAGAGGGAAAGGTGTCAATAATACGGTCTATCGTCTGCGCTGCATTGTTGGTATGCAAAGTTGAGAAAACCAAGTGTCCAGTCTCTGCCGCAGTGACAGCAGTCTGCATCGTATCCGTCCCACGCATTTCTCCAATCATCACCACATCAACATCTTGTCGAAGCATGTTGATGAGGCCTGAATGAAAATCTTTCGTATCAGTACGAACTTCGCGTTGATCAATCATTGATTTCTTCGGCTCGAACACATACTCGACTGGGTCTTCAACGGTAATAATATGTTCAGCTCGCTCCGCATTGATAAGCTCAATGAGCGAAGCAAGTGTGGTTGTCTTCCCATGCCCCACGGGACCTACTACCAAGAAAAATCCCTGCTGGTGGCGGGTAAAAGTCGCAAGCGCAGGAGGAAGCCGAAGTTCATCAAGTGTTCGAATTCGATTGGGAATAAGACGAAGTGCGATTGAAACCTGCCCCATACGCTGATATGCGTTACCACGAAACCGAATACCGTTTTTAAACGTAAAAGAAAAATCTACCTCCCGCTCTTGTGCAAAGATCTCCCGATTGGGGGCAGAAACAAGTAGTGCAAGAAACTCATCTATTGCCGCACGGGATAACAACCCCTTCTTTACTAAAGGAACTAAAAATCCTCCGACGCGAATCATGGGATATCTGTTTTCTGCTAAGTGCAGATCTGATCCTCCCTCGCGGACCAATACAGCAACATAATCATCGAGTTCTCGTTTGTAATCCATGATATTTCAACGATTGATTTTATACAGGTGTTACGCCGAGGCCTTTGCTTCCTTGATATACTTCATTACCTCTGAAAGCACTTCAGAAGGAATCGTGCTTGCTTTCACAATATATCCTTGAGCGCCAAGTTTTTTTGCATGTTCAATATCGCTCGATTGTCCTTGATTCGTCAGAAAAAGCACGGGTACTTTCGGGGCAAGTTTATCCGCGCGAATCTTTTCCAACAATTCAAATCCATCCATTCCAGGCATAACAATATCAAGCACCAATGCATCAGGAACAAATCCTTCTTTTAAGATCTGGAGGGCCTTCTCGCTGGAAGCACAGGTGTGCACATCAAGACCACTCTTAGTGAATTTTACCGAGTACATGTTTAACAGAAACTCATCATCATCAACCACCAATACTTTGTATTTTTTTTCTTCTGCCATTATGTAGTTAGTATAACAAGAATAGTAACGCGCTCCTACAAACCTCCAACTTCCTCAAAAGGAATGACTCGAGTCAGCGCCTTAATCATAGCGTCCTCTTTCATGGTAAGCATGCCCTGTCTTCGAGCCACTTTCAATAATTCAGACTCGGGGGCATTTTTTAAGATAGCCGCTTCAAGTTCATGATTCATTTCAAGCACCTCGAAAACCGCCGCGCGCCCACGCACTCCTTTCGGACAATCCGGCATAGGAGTTGCCTCATAGACAAACTCCGGTTTGGGAAGCGTACGACGAAATTCTTCTGGCACATCCTCAAATTGTCGGTCATACAACATTTTTATACTCCCCTGCACCGGTATCGGCTTCCCTCCTCCTTCGCACAACTGGACAACCAAGCGTTGCGCAGCAGCAAGAATAAGCGTGGGGGCGATCAGGTAGGGATCAACACCCATATCAATCAGACGCGGGATCACTCCAGCGGCACTGTTGGTGTGAATAGTAGAAAAGACCAAATGTCCTGTCAGAGCTGCCTGCACAGCAAGCTGTGCAGTTTCTTTATCGCGGATCTCCCCAACCATAATAATGTCGGGGTCTTGGCGCAAGGTGGTGCGCAAACCATTGGCAAACGTATATCCGATCTCCGGACGAACTTGCGACTGGCTCATGCCTGAAATGCTGTATTCAACCGGATCTTCCAGACTCAACACATTTTTATGATCGCGATCAAGCTCATTAAGCATTGAGTACAGCGTGGTTGATTTTCCCGATCCGGTCGGACCTGAGATGAGCACCATGCCATAGGGTCGAGAAAGCGCGGCGCGCAAGAGTTTCAGGTTTCGATCACTCAATTTCAATTCATCCATTTTTTTAACCCCGCGATCAGAATCCAAAATACGCATCACGATCTTCTCGCCGTAATATGCGGGGAATGTCGAAACACGGAAATCAACTTTTCGCCGATCAATCGTCGCACTAAACCGCCCGTCCTGTGGTTTGCGCCGTTCATCCAAACGCATATTAGAAAGAATTTTTATGCGGGCGACCACTGCTTGATGCACCTTTTGAGGAAGGATCAAACTGGTGGCTAGCACTCCATCGACACGAAACCGAACGCGCACCTTATCAATCATCGGTTCAATATGAATGTCCGAGGCATTCCCTTCAGTCGCATAATGCAAAATGGTCGCAACAATTTTAGTAACCGGCGCATCTTCAATAATACGGGTTTCTCCCTCCATTTCCCCTCCCTCAATATATTCATCCTCTTCTTTTTTCCCTGAACCGGAAAGTTCTGTTTCAAGTTCAGAAAGTGCTTTATTAACTTCTCCAGAGAGGCTCTTATAGAGTTCAACCACCCGTTTAAAATCTGCTTCAGTAATCAAAAAGATTTGATAGGGTAGAGCACTCTTAGAAGAAATAAAATTCAACGCATCGAGCGCTTCAACATTTTCAGGATTTACAATACCCACTTCAAGCGTTCCGTTTTTGAGACCTATAGGGACAAAATGATAATATACTGCCGACTCTTCAGGAACATATTTGAGCACCTCGTAGGGAATATTGCGATTCCCGAGATGCGCGGGAGGCATGCCGAACAGCTCTCCCCGAACATCTAAAATATCTTCGGGACGCACACCTCGTCTAACCAATATGTCTTCAAGAGACGAATTCGGAACGGACATCTCTTTTCGGATAGCAGACACATCCGATTGTTGGACCATCTTTTTTTCTACCAATGCTTCAAGGAGTGTCATGGAATTATTGTGTCTTTGTAGAGGTTGCTGGTAATGGAGCAAACGGATCGGGACGACCAAGAGGTTCTGAACTGGTCGCCACGGTATAGTCCATCAAACTCAAAAAAGCAGGGCTTTCAAAAATACTGCTGTCAATTGAAAGATGTCGAAGCTGATTCAACACATTGAGAATTTCTTGTCCGCCTACCGTATCAACGGCAATCGGGCTATCGGTGAATGTAAGACCCGAACTTGAATCATTTGAGGAACTGTTTCTGCTCCACATTCCATACCCCGTAAATACGAGAATGAGTATTGCGGCTCCCAAAAGAATATTCTTATTTTTCTTTATAAATTCCATATCTATTGAATCCAATATGTATCGATGCCAAGATTGAAGTTGTATACTCCGTTTGACGGAACCGTCTTGTTACTTCCTCCACTAGTACCACCTGTCGGCGCATTCCCCATAATAGAGAGGTCGGTAATATCAAGGAGCGTCAAACTTTTCTCGAGTGCTCGGACAAAGCTGGTGAAATCCTGATAGCGCGCTTTGAAAGTAACTTTGAGATTCATAGTCTGCTTCTCTATATCAGTAAATGAGATGGGAGCCGCAGAGCTTGAACCTCCTTCAGGCGAAGTGCCAAAACCGGAACTGGTCGGTGTCACTGCAGGGACAGACGCTGCGGCACCAGATGAAGCTCCTCCCTCACTGAAACTGAAACTGTCGACTGAAATACCAAAAATAGACGCGACACTGCTTACCATACGTGCCAGACCTACCCCATCCGCCTTAGCCGGCAGTAATATCTCAAGTTTTTTCCAATCTTCAGGCGAAAATGAATCTCGGGTTGCCAACAACCTGCTCCGAAGCGCCCGCGCTTCATTTGCGTTGTTCACCGCTCGCTCATATTCTTGTTTTTCAGCTTGAAGATCTTTGATAGTCGCATAGTGCGGACGAAGAAATAAAAAGAAAGCAAGCACCGAAACAATGATCATAAGAACTGGCAACAAATTTCTTCCGTAAAAAGACATAAGTTAATTGCTCACATATGTCGAGTAATTCACAAGTTTGGGTGATACTTCAGCAGAAAAGGAAAACGAGACTCGCCCAGAAGGATCAAGTTTAAAATTTGAGAAAGCGGGATTAGAGAGAAACGGTGCAGTAGAGAGAAATTCAGATTGCAATTGCAATGAGTTATAACTTCCTGCCACACCGGTAGTATTCAATTGATATCCTCCTGATTCAGATTGTGCAAGAGAAAGTCCGCTCAACGAAACATTTGCAAAAACCGACTGCTCAATCGCTTCAAGTAGTTTTGATGGAGCAATGTGTGCTGTTATAAGCGTCATTGCAAGTCCTGTGCGGCTTGCTGTTTTCTTAAGCTCATCAATGGTCGAAAGTTCAAGCGAACTCTTAGCTTCAACAAGACTACGATTGAGATTGGCAATATCACGACTCAACACCTTTTCTGCAATCAGTTCAGCGGCAATCAATCCAATGGTCAGAATAAAGACAATGAGTCCCACAACAAATAAAAGACTGATGTATCCCACCCGTGTTTGCGTGGGGACAGAAACAGGCTGTTTGGGAATAAATGAAGGTTGAAATTTGGCGTCCATAAGCGCTTAGTTCCTCTCCATTATACAACGTGAAAGCGGTAAAACGCCATGAGAAAAGCCGAAAAAGTGAGGACAAACGGGTTCTGTAACCTCAAATTAGGGCAATTCTTGGAGTTTCCGGAGCGCCAGCCCAATTGCAACGGCAAATTCAGGACCAGCACGCTTTAAAATGTTGTCCAAAAATGCCGGAGACTCGACTTTCGCAAATGGATCCGCCATAACCGCTTCTGTCTCAAAAAACCGCTGAGCAAATCCATAAAATTCTTTCAACAACACCCCTCCTCCGGTCAAAATAATCCGGCTTAAACTCTGTCCGGTGCGTTTTTCATAATTGAAAACGACTCGATTTGCTTCCGAAAGAATGTAGGAAAGGGTGGTTGAAGCGATATCGTAAATATCCTTACGCCCGCTTGCCATATCTAACCCCACATTACGTTTCAACAACTCCGCCTCTTTGACAGATATATTGAGTGCGCGCGATATCGACATCGTGATGTCTTGCGATCCCCGATTCACCATATGCGAACTTTTCACAATACCGCGATCTACAATATAGAGTTTCGTCGTCGCCGCTCCCATATCAAGAATCATAACGGGTTTCGTCTCCTGTGAAAGCGAGGCGCGCAACGTGCTGAAAATCTCTACTTCGTAGAAGGTCGAGGTGAGTCCAGCTGATTTAACCAAGCTCTGATAGTTGCTGATTGCGTCATTGTGTATCACTGCAAGCAAAACGTCTACCAAGCGCCCTGACTTGAGATCTTTTCCTGCTTCAGACGCCGGCGTCCCTGCCGGAGCTCCCGCGGTTGCTTCTCCTGCAAGTGGATAGGTCACTTCCCCGTTTTCTTTTGGAATCACCCACCAATCAAGTGCAACTTCTGAAATAGGGACTGGAATATATTTTCTGGCTTCAATCGGAACCATCTGTGCAAACTGCTTGTCATCCACCAAAGGCATCTCAATGGTAGTAACTAGACTTGAAGAAATCGGAATTGCAACACCGCAATCGCGACCGCTCACCTTCGATTCGCGCAGTACGTCCGTCAGTGCTTCTGACATGCGGGCAACAGAAAGACGTACCGATTGTCCGATTTCGGCATTGCCATAGGGGCCAACAGCTAGTTCTCCATACGTTTCAAGTACCGCATGTCCGTGCGTCTTGCGTAACTGCACCACCTTCACGGCCGAAGACCCGAAATCAATTCCGAGTGCACTTCCCCCGCCGCCCTGAAAGAGACGCATAATGTCCTTGAACGGATTTTGCATATGTTATATGTGTATAATTATAGCATTGACGGTCTTTCTATTCAGCCACACATGTTTGCACTAAAGAAACTATGGGAAGCATTCCTCAATCTTCTCCTCCCGCAATCGGGAATGGCGCGTGAGCTCATGCACCTAGACACATCCGAAATTGTACACCGAGCACGGCGGACACAGAGACAGTTGCCCAATACCGAGTCCCTTTTTGACTACCGTGATCCGCTGATGAAACAATTGGTCTGGGAAATAAAATTCAGAGGAAATTTGCAGTTGACTAAACTTGCCGCAACTCTCTTGTATGATCATTTAATCGCAGATTTGTCGGATACACATCTTTTTTCGAACACTGATCAACCTATTATTGTTCCCGTTCCCCTATCGCTCGGACGTAATCGGGAACGAGGTTTCAACCAAACAGAGCGTTTGGCGGATGAAATGGAGAAACTTGATGGGAGGAAAAATTTCTCTGTGATATGCGCAGTCAAACGTGTACGAGAAACAAAGGTACAAACAAGCATAAAAAATCGTGCGGAACGGGAAAAGAATCTGCGTGATGCGTTTGAAGTGATTGACTCATCTCTCGTTACTGGGAAAACTCTCATCATACTTGATGACGTTACTACAACCGGAAGCACCGTTCAGGAAATCCGAAAGGTCCTCTTGGCAGCCGGCGCGAAAAAAGTGACTGGCCTGACACTTGCACATTGAAAAAATTTGGTAGAAATGAAAAAGAAATTGTGATAAGGTAAATGCCACTGGAGAGGCTGATTCTAGGGAAGCCCGAGGGGGCGAAGCCTCGTTTGAAAAATACGTGCGTGAGCAAGTTTACATGGAGAGGTGGCTGAGTGGCCGAAAGCGGCACCGTGCTAAGGTGTTAGGGGAGCAATCCTCTCGTGGGTTCGAATCCCACCCTCTCCGCATTGACAACCTGTTAGTTTTGTTGTCCCATATGCTCGATGCCGAGCTGTGACCCACAAAGCTACAGTTGTAAGAAAAAGAGCGAACAATCGCTCTTTTTCTTTTGCTACTTAATTTGCCTTCGGTAACGGAACCACTAGCTCAAAGCCATTCGCGGTGTTGTTGTTCGGATCCTCGGCAAGACCAATGCAGAACGTATTAAGCGGATTTTCCGGTAGGTCTATCGTACCCATCCCTTCCGTTGGTTGATATCCTCCTGCTGTAAACGGCAGACCATTCTCCCCGAGAAAGGAAAAGATAATAACAACATTGTTCGTGTTGGTCGGCGGCGTAAGCACAAGCGGGTTTGGCTTCGGCTGGTCGTTGTCGAGCGTCTGCCAGTCCTTTATGCGAATCATAAAGAGCATACCTGAGACAGGTAGGGGTACTTTGTAAAATGCTCGTTCCGTCTTGCCGTTCACAATCTCTTTCACTTCGAGCAGGTTGTCTGGGAACTTGTACGAGATGTCGAGGGTTGTCGGGTCGGTGCGCTTGATAGGCACAGGCAACATGGTCGGCACGTCCGTGCCTTTCGTCAGATCGGCTACCATGTTCTTGAAAGAGAGTTTGAGACAGCCGCGTCCCTGCGCGTCCTTGAAGTACAGGAGCGAACCGAGGTATTTATTGCCTATCAGTAGATGTGACTTGATTTCGTTGCTCATATTCGTTTATGCGCTGGGCTAGTTCAGCAGGATCAAAGTGACCCTTGTTCTCTATGCGGAGCAGTTGCACGCCTGCATCAGCCAGAATGCGCTCAACTTCCTTGTCTCGCTCTTGTCGGTCGGGTCGTTCGTGGCTCTTATCGTCCAGCTCAATGGCGAGCTTGGGCGAAATGTACGTTTTGTCACAGAGGACGAAGTCAACAGACTTGCGATTGATGTGCGCGAGTGCGGCACGCCAGTCTTGTCCTTTCACTTTGTTGTCGAGAATCGTTGGAAGATGCACCTGTGCGAAGACATAGTACTTATCGCCAACGGCGGCAATGAGGACATCGTAGAACTCATGCTCGGCTCGGGTGAGGAAGAACTGTTTACGGGCATAGCGATACTTCGGCTTCTCATGTTCGTCGCTATCACCTTCAACAACCGCCTTGAGGATTGCAAGTACGATTGCTACTGCGATGATAATTCCGACGAGAATATAGATGTTCATGATTTCTTTATTTTAGCAAAAATTCGACTCTTTGAGTAAGTAGAATGGCTCCGAAAATGACATTGCACTCTTGCGGCACTAATTATTCCTTCAACAAAGTAATCTTTTTGTCGTTCAGGACAAGCCTCGATCGTAAGTGTCCCATCAATTCTCGCTTTTCAAGTGGTGTGCCCTCGCGCAACACATACTTGGCGTACTCTCTCGTGTTTACGTCATCTTCGTTGATGCTGTATTTAGGTGTCCCCTTGGTCGACAGTCTTTGAAGTCTGTTAAATCTTTTTATTTCTTCTTCAAGCTTCATTCTCATTCCAAGCTCGTTGATGTCTACCTTGTCTATTACTTTGAACAATTCCTCGATTAGTTCTTCCTCCCGAATATATTTGTTCGGACAATTTCTATCTTTCGCTTTTGAGCAGGAGTAGTAAACATATTTCGCGGTTGTGCCGTCTTTAAGCTCTTTGTATTTTTCTTGTGCTGTTATCCCTGACTGGCACATACCGCAGGTAAATAATTTAGTGAATGCAAACTCTCTATTTTCTCGCACTATCTTATCTCTCTTGAGATGCTCCTGTGCTTTTTCGTAAAGTTCTTTGGTAATGATGGGTTCATGTGTCCCTTGATACCAATTATCAGATTTTCTTGGATACTCGAATGGTCCGTAGTAGATAGGCATATCAAATATACGGTACACACCCGATAGAGTCAGAGGTTTATTTCCTCGGGTGTAGAAGTTCAGATCAAATCTGAGCCAGTTGTATACTTTTCTTCCACTCCATCCTTCGTACGCAACTTTCTCAAACATTTTCTTGATAATCGGTGCACGCTCCGGGTCAATAATTATCTGACATTTACGGTCCATCAGTTTCTGATTGAGATATCCGAGCGGTGCCATTCCAGGCCATAGTCCCATTTCAACTCTTGTTCGCAATCCTCGTTTTACATTTATTCCCCTATTGTCATTTTCCAGTTTTGCTTGGCTACCTAAAATCATCAGAAGGAATTTCTCATTCGGATTGTTTCCGAATGTCTGCCCAAAAGTTCGTATCATGTGCAGTTTCCCTGCATCCATTAAATCCACGATCTTTCCGAGGTCGCCCGCATTTCTGCTGATACGATCCGGTGCCCATGTCAGTATGGCGTTGAATTTCTCCTGCTTGAGTTCTTCGATAATCTCGTTAAAAATTGGACGTTGCCCAGTCTCCTTGGCCGAGTGCGATTCACGCTTCATTGTTACTACCTCAAGACCTTCTCGATCTGCCAGTTGAAGCATCTCCTTTATCTGGCTATCAATTGAGAGGACTTGGCGTTCCTCAGATTCTGTCGATTTTCTTGCATACAGGCAGTATCTGATTTTCTTTGGCTCGACCCTTGGTTTCTCATAATCTTCCCCTTGTGTTGGATTTTTTATCTTCATACACCTAAGGAATGACGCAACCCTCCCCAGGAGTCCAGAGCGTCCCGAGTAGGTAAGAAGTTGGTAACTTTTATCCTTACACAGCCCTCCGGAATCATTGTTTTGTGAAGAAAATTTTGATATTCTAATGAAGTACAACTGAATAGGAGTGGCCTAAACTTGTCTGGATGTATCCGGCGGGCATGGCCCAAAGACCCTTGGAAGATACTGAACCCCACGTTCAGCGACTCTTCCAAGGGCCATATCGGGAAACTGGTATGGGGCCGCAAGGCCTGAAGCTAGCGTGGGGCTTAGTGTTGCCTGAAAAGCCCCGCGCCATGAATACTCATGGCTATATTTTTTACCAAAAACGAGACCGCAAAAAAGATACCCCCTGTCAAAGTGGGTCTTGAAAAAGACGTACAGAAACTCTTTGAGAAAAACTTAGAGGAGATTTTGAATATCAAATTTTTAGCCACCGAATATTCCACGAGCTTTGGTGGAAGAATCGACAGCCTCGGAATCGATAACAACGGCTCGCCGGTAATCATCGAATACAAGAAGGGACAGAATGACAGTGTCATCAACCAAGGACTCTCATATCTTCGCTGGCTCTTGGATCATAAAGCTGATTTTGAAGCACTTGTCCGCAAGATGAATATCGATGCCGATATTGATTGGGCCTCGCCGCGAGTGATCTGCGTTGCCGAAAGCTACAACAAATTCGATCTCGATACCGCAGACCTTTTGCCGATGAACATTGAGCTCCTGCGCTACCAGCTATACGAGAACAATATTTTACTTGTTGAGCCGGAGGTTCAACGAAAGGTGAAAATCTCTACCTCAGAAGTATTTGAGCGAGGAGAAAAACAGAAGCGAGAATTCAAGGATCATATTCACTATACCGTTGCCGATCATCTCAAATCTGCGAGTCCAAAATTGCAAGAAATATTCTCCATGCTCAAGGAGCAGATCTCCGCTCTTGATGAATCGATTATTGAGGAAGCAAAAGCGAAGTATATTGCGTATAAACTAACCACCAATTTCTGCGATGTGGTGATACTTCGTGATGCCCTCAAGATTTTTCTCAATATCCCAAGCGGCGAGCTTGATGATCCGGATACTATCGCTCGCGACCTCACGAAACCGAAGCCAATCGGCCACTGGGGCAATGGGGACTATGAAGTAAAGCTTGAACGCGAGGAGGACATTCCCAAAATAATGTCCCTTATCAAACAGAGCTATACCTACAATAAATGAGCCCAATTTCCCTCACAAAAGAGCTGTTGGTAACTCGAGCTTCGCAAGGGTCCGAATCGAAGCTAAGGTACGGGTCATTATCAAGATAATTTATTTGCTTATGGAAAACGAAAATGTGTCTTTAGAGGGTAAGACCAAAAATAAATCCCTCACAATTATCAGCTGGGTCGTTGGGGTGCTATTGGCTCTCACCGGCTTCGTATCCCTGTTCTCAGACCTTATTCCCGGACTCTTCCTCTTACTCGCCGCTTTAGTAATTCTCAAGCCAACGCGTCAGTTTGTGATGAGTAAGATTCCAATACAAATAGGACGGTCGATTAAAATTGGAATTGCGGTTCTGTTTTTGGTTATCGCTGGAGCCACGATGGAGACAAAACCACGTCAGGATGTGGCCTCGAATAATTCAGCAGGACAAGCCCAAGAATCTGAGAGCACGCAAACCACTGTTGCCCCGATAGAACAAGTGGCAGCGAAACCTAAAACTCTAGAAGAAAGAATAACGAGCACCATTAACACATCGCTTGGTTCGCAGACCAACACCAAAAAGCCGAGGGTAGTTGAAGTAATACTTGATCCATATAAACCGTCTATGCTCACTGAATATGGATACAAGGGCGGAGAATCAGTAACCGGAGTTCTCATAAAAATAAACTCTGACGAAAATCTCACGACCAATCTCCAGAAAGGAACAATGCATAACGAGGCAACAAAAACAGCTCAAGCGATTTTTCCTCTCAATTCAACCATTGGCGACATTATTATCTGGTCTCAACTTCCGGTTAAAGATCAATACGGTAATGTGAAAGACGGGACGGCCATCGTGTATTCAATTGCCCGACCGCTTTTTGCCAAAATAAACTGGAGTAATTTCAACCACCGTGATCTACCTACGCTTCTTAAATCAGAAAGTAGAATCGATGATCGGAATAACTACTACGAGGCGATTAAGTTTTAGCCGTAGAGGGTGAATAAGGTAATCCGTAATACTATCCAATGATGCTGGATTATGAGAAAATGAAAACATGATTCCCTACAAACACACTCAAATTGGGTATCTCATGCTCGGTGTTCTGTGCGTTGCTCTGGCATTCTTCATATGGATTTACGGAGTCATAACGGCGGAGACAAACATGCCCAACTTTGCAATTGGTGTTATGGTGTTTGTTGTATTCATACTTGCATCTTTTGGGACACTAAAGGTAAGCGTTGACGAGCAAAATGTGGCAATCAAATTTGGCTACGGCATTTTTCGCAAACGCTTTTTGGTGAGCGAGATTGGTTCGGTAAAACAGGTAAAAAATCATTGGTATTACGGTTGGGGCATACGCCTATGGTTCTGGCCCTATATGTGGATTTATAACGTGTCCGGTTTTGATGCGGTTGAACTGATCATGAAAAATGGAAAAATGTGCCGTATAGGCACGGATATCCCTCAAGAACTTGAGACCGCAATCGGGCATGCAATGAGTTCTGTAGGAAAGAACTCATGATTTCAAAAGGATATATAATTAATTATTAGTTTAATCTTTATATTTGTATGGATATAACAATATTTCTCGCCCAACTTTGGGGACCTGTCATCTCCGCTGTGGCAATCGGTGTTTTTGTAAGCCGCACATATTACATCAAGATCTATCGTGAGCTCGAGAAGGATGCGCTCGCGGTACTTCTTTTCGGTATGGTCGGCATGGTGGTCGGTATCGCCCATGTACTCGCACACAATGTGTGGGGTACGTTCCCACAGATACTAGTAACCCTTTTGGGGTGGAGCCTTCTCATCAAGGGAACTTTGTTTGTTGTCGCCCCGGGTTTTGTTGATCGTGCCGGAGATAAATGGGTAAGTTTAAAGCTCATCCCGTTTGCGGGTGGTCTCATGCTCCTAGCTGGTGCATACCTCTCGTGGGTAGGCTACTTTGCGTAAATGTTTAAAGAGTACCTAGCTTATTTAAGGGACAATCCAGAACACTACTGGTTTAAGCGAAAGCTCTACGGCTGGGGTTGGGTTCCTGTGATGTGGCAAGGGTGGGCCGCCATCGGCCTGTGGTTGATTTCGGTCGCATTCTTTGCACTCACCTTAGATGAAAATTCTCCTCCCCGAGAAGTTGCGTTTACATTCATCTTGCCGATTTTATTCCTGACAATCCTCCTTATCCGCGTCTGCTATAAAAAAGGAGAAAAACCACGCTGGCAGTGGGGCCTCAATACTAAAAATGAAAAAGACCACTAAATGGAGATATAAAAATACAACGCTTCTCATACTGAGTTTGGTTGCGCTTATCTTTCTTGCTGATACAGCAGTTGCTCACGCGCTCATCAAACAGATTGGGAGCTATGGTTATCTCGGTGCCGCAATCACCGGTATCTTCTTTGTCTCAACATTTACGGTTGCACCTGCTTCAGTAGTGCTTTTCCATCTCGCTCAGGAGTTTAACCCTATACTTATTGCACTTTACGCAGGAGCTGGCGCAGCCATCGGAGATCTGCTTATCTTCCGTTTTCTTAAAGATCGCGTCTTTGAAGAGCTCGCGCCTTTATTCAGAAAGTTTGGAAACTCTTACGTATCGAGTGTATTTAAGACACCTTACTTCGCATGGCTTCTTCCTGTGCTTGGGGCGATTATTATCGCGTCCCCGTTTCCTGATGAGATAGGGATAGGACTCATGGGTCTTTCAAAGATAAAGTTCTGGCAGTTTATGCTTCTCGCGTTCGTACTGAACGCCGTGGGGATTTTTATAGTTGTTTCGTTGGCATCCGCGCTATGAGATAGATTTGAGTTCTATCCACCCAAAACCACTTTCTTATCTATCAGTATTAATTCGGAGGGTATATACTATAAGTATGAACATTTTTAATGGTTCGTACAAGTGGCGGCAGATTGGTCTCTTGAAGCTCTCGATGCTTGCGATCGGTATCGTAATCGGAGCGAATTGGCCGCAGGTATTTGTTGGGTACACAACGATGCTCGTGGTAGTCGCCGTCGTTATCGGCATCTACTTAGGGTTTGTGTGGTTCAAGAAATAGATCTGCTGAAATAAAAGTGAAATTCAGCTATAATTCATATCATGGCACGACCATGGTATTCATTTACATTAGAGAAAACATTCGAGAAGCTTGAGAGTTCAGATCGAGGTCTATCTCTTGAGGTAGCAAGCGAACGTCTCAAGCAATACGGCGCAAACAGTCTCCCCGAAGAAAAGCCGCACTCAAAACTGCGGCTCTTTTTAAGTCAGTTCCAAAGTCCGCTTATATACATCCTCCTTGCGGCTAGCGGAGTTGTTTTTGCTATGGGCGAGACCATAGACGGCTCTATCATTCTTGCTGTTCTTTTATTTAACGCCATCGTCGGTGTTATTCAGGAAGGCAAAGCACAAAACACACTTCTTGCTCTCAAGAAATTTGTGGAAACAAATGCGACGGTTCTTCGAGACGGGAAAGAGTTCATCATTCCTGATCGCGAACTCGTTCCTGGTGACATACTTATTCTCCAGGAGGGAGAACGGATCCCATCTGATGCCCGGGTCATTCTTTCACAGAGTCTAAAGATAGACGAGGCTTCTCTTACCGGAGAGTCCGAACCAATATACAAAAATACTGAGGTACTGGAACGTAATGACTTACCGACAGCCGAGCAGAAAAATATGGTTTGGAAAGGCACTAACATCGTTTCTGGAAATGGTAGGGCTATTGTCGTCGCCACAGGTCTTGGAACAGTCATCGGCGGAATTGCAAAACAAATTTCAACAATTGATACGGAAATCCCACTCAAGGCGAATATTCGTTATCTCTCGCGAGCAATTATTGTCACCGTTTTTGTAATCAGCGCAGTCCTTTTTACCGTTGGCATTCTATCTGGCCACTCAGTCAAAGAAATGTTTACGACGGTTGTTTCTCTTTCCGTTTCAATTATTCCTGAAGGACTTCCGATTGTCATGACACTTGTGCTTGCAACTGGCGTCTGGCGTATGTCGAAGCGGAATGCGCTTGTGAAGAAACTCCAAGCAGTTGAGGCTCTCGGACAAGCGCGAGTGATCGCGGTTGATAAAACGGGAACCATTACGAAAAATGAACTCGTCATTCGCAAAGCATGGACGGATGGCTATCTCTTTGAAATCGGTGGCATCGGGTATGAGCCCAAAGGTGAAATCAAACTTGATGAGAACATTGTCAATTCGGCAAACCACAATGAATTGCTATATCTAGGGAAAGTCGCTTCGCTCGTCGCCAGCGCTAGGCTTTTGTACGCCGAAGAAGCAAAAGAGTGGCGAATCGCTGGAGATCCGACCGAAGCTGCTATGCTCGTTTTTGCCGAGAAGATAGGCTTTCATAAAGACGATCTTTTACGAGAAGCACCTCTTATTTCAGAAATTCCTTTTGACTACAAATTGAAGTATCACGCCACCGTCCATCAAACTGAAGGAAACCTTCTCTTAACCGTTGCTGGCGCTCCAGAAACAATACTCGCGCTTTGTACCGAAATCAGACGTGATGGTAAGAATCATCCACTTTCAAAGAATGAAAAAGATAAGCTTGAGATGACATTTATCCGCATGTCCGAAGAGGGACTCCGCGTTATAGCTGTTGCGGTTCGTCATGAGGCACCGAAACAGTTGAAAACCGAAGCAATTCACTCACTTTCTTTCGTCGGGTTCTTCGGTATGCAAGATACGCTCCGACCTGAAGTGAAGGGAGCGATGCAACGTGCGAAAGACGCCGGTATTAGGGTGGTGATGATTACGGGGGATCATAAGATAACTGCACGAGCTATCGCCAAAGAGGCGGGTATATATCAAGACGGAGATACGGTTTTGACCGGAGACGAAATTGAAAAAATGTATGATGTTGAACTTGCCGACAAGCTCGCGAGTACAACGGTTTTTGCTAGGGTGACGCCGGAACACAAGATGCAGATTATCAACGCCTACAAGAAGCGTGGCGAAATTGTTGCGATGACTGGAGACGGGGTTAATGACGCTCCATCCCTCGTTGCCGCTGATCTCGGAGTTTCTATGGGCAAGATCGGCACAGAAGTTGCAAAAGAAGCTTCGGACATAGTTCTGCTCGATGATAATTTTGGGAGCATTATTTCGGCAATTGAGGAAGGTAGGAGCATATACAAGACGATAAAAAAGGTCATCCTATATCTCTTCTCGACCAGTACCGGCGAAGTTCTGGTGATTTCAGTCGCCCTTTTTCTTGGATATCCATTGCCAATTCTTGCGGCTCAGATTATCTGGCTCAACTTCGTAACCGACGGATTTCTTGATGTAGCTCTGGCTATGGAACCGAAGGAGGAGGGGCTTTTATCAGGAAGATTTGAGCATCCGAAAAAGTACATTGTTGACTCGCTCATGATTCAACGAATGGCTTTCATGGCACTACCCATGATGATCGGAACCCTCTTTCTTTTCAGCCAGCATTTTGAAACTGATATTGCCAAAGCATGGACGATATCGCTTACCGTACTCGCCGCCTTTCAATGGTTCAATGCGTGGAATTGCCGTTCAGAAAATAAGTCGATATTCAGTATGGATTGGTTCTCAAACAAATATTTGGTCGGCGCAACCTTTGTAGTTATCGCGCTCCAAATAGCTGCTATATATGCTCCAGTTATGCAAAAGATTCTTCGCACCGTTCCGCTTGAACTTTCGGAGTGGCTTCTGATCATTCCGGTAGCGGCATCAGTAATTGTTGCCGAGGAATTGCGTAAATTCTTTTACCGAAGAAAACTTTCGGTAAGAAGTGCGTAAATTATTTTATGAACACAAAAACAAATCACAGCCTGACTCGTCGGGCATATAAAGCAACAAATTCCTTTATGAGAGGATTGCGCCACTTATCCAGCCGGAAGAGTGAAAACGCGCCAAAACCGGGAAATGGCATGAAGGTGGCGATGATCCACAATGAAAAACGTATCGCAACCGGAGCGCATCATATAAATCAGATTATGGCGATGGCTCTCAAAGAGCGGGGTGCTACCGTCCGCAATTTTTATCCGCGCTGGCAGCTTGCCGATGCGCCAATACATATGCGGGGGCTTTCAAATATTCTCTTCTTTCATTCTTTGCTTGAACATAAAGATGATATTTTGCGATATCACATAATTCAAGGAACTACATACACACCCTTGCCGTTCCTCTCTTTCAAAACACCACTGGTCAGTCATTTCGGTTCTACGACTATCGGGTTTCTCCAAAGTACACCAAAAACATCCGCACTTTTATCGAACGAGATAGCGATTTGGCACGAGCTACGTGACCTCGGTATCATTTCGGGCCTTGAGCTTGAGACCTTCCGGCCACTCCGAGATATCGCTGATATGGAAAAGTTGGTAGCCACGCGTGTGACGAGATGTATAGCAACTTCAGAACACGTACAAGGAGAACTTACTGATATGGGAGTATTGCCGGAGAGGATCAAAGTTGTTCATAACGCGATTGAAGATTACTGGTTCGAAAGAAAAGAATCGCCCGTTGCCTCTGATCCGCATATCGTTTTTCTTGGCCGTCTCGGCGGAGACGTTTTTACGCTCAAGCTCAAAGGTCTCGATCGTTTAATCGGACTTTACCGATCTTTTCCAGATATACCCAAGACGACGATTTGCATGACAACTAATAAAAAACTAAAAGAGTGGTTGCGGGTCGCATTTCCGGCCCACTATATGCATACCAACATACGCAAAGATCTCATTCCTGATGTTTTGTCCCGTCGTTATGGAAGTATTCTCTTTATCTCATCTCGGTATGAAGGATTTTCTCTGAGTCTCATTGAGGGGATGTCGCAGGGTCTTGTGCCAATATCGTATTCTGTTGGCGTGGCCCCGGAGATAATCAAGAATGGAGAAAACGGCTTTTTGGTTTCCTCAAACGAGGAGGCACAAGAAAGAGTGCGGGATCTCATTTCTAATCCTGAGAAGCGACTTGCGATGGCTGGAGCGGCACGCAAAACAGCCGAGCAATTTCGTAGCGGAGCGATTGCTGATAAATTGCTTGAACTATATAGAGAAATACGAGTAGAGCACGGTCAAAACAGTATGAGGAAAAATTCAGTAGAACCTTAGACATTATGTGCTGGAAAGAAAGTTCATCTCAACTACAGAAAGTATATGCGCGGAACACATGGCGGATCTTCGGTGGCACTAAGCACTAAATTTGCAAAGGCATCGGCAAGATCGTCATGCCTCTCAACAGTGAAATGCACAAGTTGCTGGATAAGTTGTTCCGCGCCTTCTCGGGGGAAGAGTATCTTGCCAGTTTTGATGAGATTTCCGGTAAGAGCCAGCCGACTACGTTTATCATGATTGCCTGGACGTGTCGTTTTCACATTCCATAGCCCCTCGTTTTCCAACTGCTGTGGGAGTGCTTTCTGATACGCCACATCTTCAATCACAAATGTTGGTCGGTTACCGTCCTCGCTATAACTTTTGTCGAGTGTTTTGCACATCTCCACTGTTTCAGGGAAGCTCATCCGACGGTTGATAATTTTGGGGAGAATATAGATTCGATATCCGTCCTCTAATTCATATAGAAGACCTGGCACCATCGCCGTATAATCTGCCGCGTCGTTCTTTGATATTGCCGGATCGATGCCAATCCTGATTTCCATATGTGATGAATATCCGCTACGGAATCGAATTGGTGGCGGAACAACATCGTAGCATCGTATCCACTCGCGGTGGATTACCTGCTCGTCGCTCGGAACAATATTGAGCAGATATTCTCTTTGCCATGCGTACTCATTGGCGGCTTTCTGCTTTTCTTCCTCCACATCTTTCATTTCCGGGTACTTGCCTGGCCAGAGAATGACTCCGTCTTTTATGAGCGGATACATTTTAAAAACTCCAGTGAGCCGGCTCTTTTCAATATCTTCTCTTAGCCGCATCAGTGTTGAATCCTCATGGAGAAGGTTTCCGACAATCACCAGTCGTGTATTTCGGTCACCAGCAGGAACCACCTCGCCGGTGAGCCACTGATATGTCTTATTTCGTCCCTCGCGCGTTTTAGTGGAGGCGATATCTTCAAGATCGTCGCCGATGATGAGGTCGGGGCGATACTGGTTATGGCGCAATCCGCGGATACTTTGTTCAGATGATACGGCAGTGATGCGTGCGTCGTGGTTAGAAAAGACTAACGACGAAGATCCCCACTCATTATTTTCTTCCTGGAAAGGGCCGAGGTCATTTTTTAGCAATGAATTATTTTCCAACTCTCTCCGTAGATTCATCATGTGCTGTTTTGCTTGTGCCTGTGTTTGGCACAAGATCAGAACGAACTTTTTCTGCTGTTCACCGAGGATTGCCCAGACGGGGTAGGAGGTGGTGAAGATGGTCGATTTTGCCGATCCGCGAAACGCTACGACGAATAAGTTTCGTATCTCCTGTTGTTCGGTAAGCGCAAACATCTCGCGCTGGAAATCTGCCGTCTGGTATTTCACGTAGTGAGCAAAGTAGAAGTGAAAAAACATGAAGTGGCTCTGTCGGGTAATGGCAGTGCGAATCCGCCGATCATGGAACATTCTGTCGGCAATATCCGCCGGAAGAGTATTATTTTGCTTGTTAGCTACTTGGCTCATGTTTTTTTATCTTCCTCTGAAGGTGGCGGTTTGATTGATACCGATCCCAGGCGCAACGCTACTCTGACAACAGCTTCCTCTTCATCAGTTAGTTCTTCCTGCGCCGCAATGGTCGAGACGACCTCAAGACGATCCTTGAATTTCGGGTGTCGCTTACGAAGCCAAAACGCAATCGGCGGCCACTCGCCATTCTTAATCTTGGAGAGGAGCTGCGACTCGCTCATATCGTTGATGACCGCTTCGCCGTCGGCAAGGGCCTCGTCCATTGTTTTTGCAAACTCTGGATCTTCCTTTCGCCATCGATATACGGTATTGCGAGAGACGCCGACTTTCTCACATGCGACCTGTACAATCGGTATTTTTCGGAGCTGTTCTAAGAAAAGGTCTCCTGTCTTGTCTTTTTTCATACCTTTGTTGCTTTAAACCCGAACTCACGCTCGAAGCGGTTTATAATGGTCTGGCAGTATTCCTCGTCCCGCTCGATGAGAATGCTCCGACGTTTGCATTGCTCCGCCGCGATTCCGGTCGACCCCGACCCTGCGAAACAGTCGTACACCACGCTTTTAATGTCGGAGCTGTTGAGCACAAGACGACGCAGTAATCCCACTGGTTTTTGAGTCGGGTGCAGCGGGCTCTTGTTGGGTTTTGGGTAGATGAGGATGGATTTATCTTTTGCTTTTTTGAACTCGTGCGTGCCGTGCCAGCCGTATGCCACCAGTTCGTGTTGGGGGAGATAATCCTTACGTCCGACGATGGCGTGGTTTTTGATCCATACAAGTAGCTGTGAAAAGCGAATGCCGGAGCGCTCCATGCCCTCGCGCAGAGCGAAAAGCATTTTGTCAGAGTTGAAGATGTAAACGCTGTTCTTGCTTGCGAGATGTGGCATGATCGGCACGAGCCAGTCCTTGGTGAATTGCGCGTACTGTGATTCTGAGACGATCCCGTCGTTGAGAATCTTTTTTTGCACTTTGATGTTCATAAACGACTCCTTGCTCTCGACGAACGCCACCCCATACGGCGGGTCACTCAGAATGAGGGCGATCTTTGCTTTGCCTACAAGGTGATTCACGAAGTCCGCATCGCGGGCATCGCCGCAACCGAGTATGTGATCGCCAATGCGGAAGACATCGCCGACCTTAATTGAGCTTTTTGGCTTTTGTGTGAGTGAGTGCTTCATATCGCTTGATGATGAGGTCGCAGAATATCGGCTCCAATTCGACTAGGGCGGAGCGTCGCTTCAGTTGTTCTGCTGCTATTAAGGTGCTGCCCGATCCACCGAACGAATCGAGAATGAGATCACTCGGACAAGTGCAACGCCGGATGGCTTTTTCGTGGAGAGTGGGCGGTTTTGCCGTGGCGTGCTGGTAGTCCTGTCCTGCCATCCGCTTTACGAGCCAGATGTTAAGAAGGTCGAGAATGTCATCGATGAGCCGGTTGCCAGTCGTGAGTTCCTTGTTGAACACCTCGTTGAGATTGTCGATGCCTTTGGTGAGATAGGGTCTTCCGCGCACGCCATACACACAGGGCTCGTAGCACTTGTTGAACGCGACACCCGGAGTCGGATTGTGGCCGTTCTTGATCCACATGCATACGCGTTTATTCTCTATACCGAGTTCGCGGTACAGCTCTTGGATGAGCCAGATGTACGATTCGTCGCACCAGTAATACACATGCGTGTCGGGCTTGGAGACGGCAAGCGCGTTAACCAATGTTGTGCGGAGAAATGTTTTGTACTCAGTGTCCGTGCGCTTGTCATTCACAGTGCCGCCGTATGACTTCTTGCCACCGATGCCTTTGTTGTAGTCGATACCGATGTTGTACACGGGGTCGCTGTATATCATCGACACCGCATCCTTGCCGATGAGTTTTTTAAGCACCGTTGGATCGGTGGAGTCACCGCAGATGAGGCGATGCGCTCCGAGCTGATAGAGGTCGCCGAGTTTCGTTTTCGGCTTCGTGATTTTGGCGAGTTCCTTTTCGACGTCGAAACCGTCGTCCTCAGTTTCGAGATTCTCATCCCAGATGTTGGTGAGGTCGCTGTCGTCGAATCCGATGTCGAGCAACAGCTCTAGGTCGAAGGCCTTTAGCTTGGAGAAATCCCACTCACCGGTATTACGATTGAGGCGGAGATTTAATTCCTTTTCTTTCTCGATGCTTGGAATGTTCACGTACACGACTGGTACGGTTTTATGTCCCAGCTCTTTAGCGGCGCGGAGCCGCTGGTGGCCGCCGACCACAACGCCATCTCGTTTTGGCGCTGAATTCACGATGATCGGATCGACCATTTTGAATCTCGTGATGCTCTCTTTGAGTTGTGCGAGCGCTTCGTCGGAGATTTTGCGAGGGTTGTAAGTTGCCGGTTTAAGATCTTTGACCGGCACGTACACAATGTTTATGTCTTTGCTCATATTTCGCGTTATTAATTTGCTAATAACGAGAAAGCCCACTTCGCTAAGAAGACTCGGGGAACCAGCAATGCTGATTCATCAGGCTTTCTCTACGAAGTGGGCGTGGCAACGAGTGCGAGGCACCACCTGTAATATTCAGTTATACTTACATTTTACTCTTTCTTATCAGCGTGCCAAGTACGGCTGCGGTGGATAAGTTGACGGCGTTCCTTTCGACCCATTTTCTTAACCATTTCCTGCGTGTCTGGTCCGGCAAAAATAAACAGGCCATCTTTCGGCATGACCAACTCGGCTTCGCCACGCTTAATGAGGTCGACCAGATCAGAAGGGAGCTGAAACCGAAATTTGAAGGTGTGGTTTACGGGGTCAACATCTGTCTTTGCGTAATTTTCAGGCAGAGGCGAATACATGCGCCCCTTTTTTGTGGCCTTGGCAAAACTGCCGGTTTGGTGGTGATTTCGGACATGGCACATGATGTCAGTGAGGTAAATGCGCTGTTTTGCCATATCTATAGTCTAGCAAGCCCTTGCAAAAAAGTCCACTTGGGTGTATACTTGTTTATACCTATGCTAGATCACCTCAGCGAGAGCGATAAGAAGGTCTATACCCTCATCCGGAACCGCCTGGTTCACGGTCTTGATGCGCCTACCCTGCGGGAGATAAACGAGGTCACCGAGCGATCGTCCCCGCGCTCTGCCGTCCTTTCTCTTGAGCGTCTTGAGAAGGCCGGACTGATTCGGCGCGCAGGACGAAGAATTCGACTCACTAGTCCGAGTCTCGAATCCAACTCCTCGGTCTCCACCGTTGAGGTGCCACTTGTCGGCGGCATCGCCGCCGGTGCACCTATGCTTGCGGAGGAAAATGTCGAAGCAATCATATCGGTCTCAACCGCGCTTGCACGTCCCGGGTCTACGTACTTTTTGCTCCGTGTAGTCGGTACGTCGATGAACCAAGCGAGGGTTAGCGGTGTGAGTATTGATGATGGAAGTATCGTGCTCGTCCGTCAGCAGGGGTCCGCAGACGACGGCCAGATCGTTGTCGCGCTCATCAACGACGAAGCGACGGTAAAGATACTGGAACGAAAAAACGGCGTGGTGATTCTTCGCCCGAAGTCGTCCGATCCGCACACGCCGATCGTATTAACAGATAACTGCATTATTCAAGGTGTGGTGATGGGAGTTCTGCCGCCTGACCTGTACTAAACATATGGAAGCAAAACTCAAACACCTCGAATTCATTCAGTCGACCATCAACCGGATGGCCGGCAACTCGTTTCTACTGAAGGGCTGGGCGGTCACCATTGTCGGCGCTCTGTTCGCATTGACCTTCAAGGAGGTGGATCCGTTATACCTCCTAATCTCATTGGTAGTCCTCGTCCTGTTTTGGCGACTTGATAGCTACTATCTTTCCCGAGAACGTTTATTCATCAAACTCTACGAGCGCGTAAGCACATCGGAAGGTGACAACACAGATTTCTCTATGAACACGAAGCCATTTGAGAAGGAGGTAACTGTCGGTGGATGTGCATTCTCGGAAACGATGCGGCTGTTCTACGGAGGGTTGGCAGTAGCGCACATTATTATATTTATATTTATCTAAAACTATGACTCGAAAAATATTCTTCAGTTTCCATTACGAGCGCGATGCCTGGCGAGCTGGCCAGGTACGCAACAGTGACCTTCTTCCAAACGAGGACGAGTACGGATTCATTGACGCTGCGGCATGGGAGGAAATTAAACGCAAGGGCGATAAGGCAATAGAAAACTGGATTAAGGAACAACTTGAAGGCACCTCGGTTACGGTTGTGCTGATTGGCGCAGAGACATCACAGCGCCCATGGGTCGATTATGAAATCCGCACCAGCTGGGAGCGCGGCAATGCAATTATTGGCCTCTACATTCATAACGTCAAAGACCAAGAGAACAAAACTGATGCGCAAGGTATCAATCCGCTAGATAATATCTACCTAGCAAACGGACAGCCGCTTTCCTCGGTCTGCAAAACCTACGATTGGGTAAACAACGATGGCCGCAACAACCTAGGTACATGGGCAGATGAAGCGGCGAGTGCACGAACACAATACAAGGGCGAGATCACGCTTAAGGCGGGTACTCTTGACCGCCATTCCACAGCAACGCCGTTGTCACAAAAGTCTTATGCGACAACCGGTCCTACTGTTATCAATAATCCATCCGGTCCTTGGGCACAGTAGCCATGTCCACGGCATTCTCCGATGAAGAAATATCGGCAGTAAAAACACGATATCCAGGACTTAAAAGAACAGGGTCTGGCACGGTAGAGGGCACTCTGGAGATGGATGCGGTTTATGATGGCAAGCCGCTAAAGGATAGTTTTCAAGTACGAATCACGGCAACAAATCCTAACTCGAGTCGTGTGCCAGCACTGTATGAAATCGGAGGACGCACTGAAGTCATCGCCGAAAAGTTAGGGCTAACTGATTTGCGAACGCTTCATCGAAATAAGGATGGCACTGTGTGTGTATGTGTAAAACAAATTGAAAAGCGAAAGTTTCCGCCGAGTTCAGACCTATTTGTATTTGTTGAGGAACTGGCGGTACCGTATTTGTATGGACTCGTTCACTATGAACACCATCGCATTTGGCCATGGGGCGACTATTCACATGGCAGCATGGGGTTACTTGAATTTTATGCAGAAGATACTACTCCTCAAACGGTAGAGGACATTGCGGAGGTTTTACCGTCGATGCGGAAGGATCTGAATTGGAAGGAGTACCATAAGCAACTACGAAAACCAAGCGCGGAACGGTCCTGTTTGTGCGGTTCAGGGAAGCCATTCCGGGTGTGCCACAAGAAAGCGTGGCAAGGACTGCTCCATCTTCGTAGCGAAATGCTCCGACTAGGTCTCGATTTTAGTTCTCTGTTTGATGGGATAAAAAAGTGACACATGAGTGTCCCGTTCCTGTGTCACTTTTGTAACTTTCTGGAAACTAGACCCCCCGACCCACGTACCTCGGCGTCTCAGCAGAAAATGCGCTAGAATACCATTACAAGGCTTAAATCTCTGGGTACCATACCCGAGTAGCCCGTTTTTACGAAAATTGAGCCGCGCAAGCGGCCAATTTTGTTAACGGAGAGGAGCAGGCATGTTATGCCTGCGTGTGGGATTCGAAGCCGTTCTCTAGATTTTTTAGAGCCGAAGGCGAATAAAAAATCAGAAACGGATACTGAAGCTGTAAGCTTCGAAACTTCCACTCTCCCTGCCAAGAAAATCTGGTATTGCGTAATTGATATTCTTCGTAAGAAAGGTTACCTTTATCGGTATGGATGATTTTATTATTCATGGGTGCGAACAAGTGCTTCGTTTTACACAAGTAGAACATTGGGATGATCTATCCGAAGAGAGAAAGGTTCAGCTTGGTTTCAATATGGGTGTCATCGCGCTTGGGTTAAAACTAAATAAGGCTGAAAGTTTTCAAGTTCTCTCCGACGCAAGAGAAGGAAAAATTTCGATGCAAGCTTTCAGGAGTCATCTGAAGTCATTGATTGATTCACACCAAGTAAAAGTGGATGAGGAAAAGATTGCAAAACCGTTCTAATTGACGTAAGAACAAACTCCAACTTCAACTCACCTTATCCAAAAATAACCCTTCAGGGCGTTTTTTGTTGAACAGAGAAAACAATAAAATAAATTTTCTTGCACAATTGGCGGACGATTTTAGCCTCGCCGCGCAGCATCAATAGCAGAGACGTCGATTTTGCCCATTGTCATCATTGCGTCAAAAGCACGTTTTGCTTCTGCACCACCAGCTGTGAATGCCTGAACTAGTGTGCGCGGCGTAATTTGCCATGATACTCCCCAGCGGTCTTTGCACCACCCGCACTCGCTCTCCTGACCGCCATTCTGAACAATTGCGTTCCAATAGCGATCAGTTTCTTCCTGATTGTCCGTTGCAATCTGAAAGGAAAATGCTTCACTTTGTTTGAATGCCGGACCACCATTCAGACCGACACACGGAATTCCGCAGACGGTGAACTCAACCGTCAGCACGTCGCCTTTCTTGCCACTCGGAAAATCGCTGGGCGCATGAAAAACAGCACCTATATAACTCTCGGGAAAAGTAGCGGCATAAAAATTCGCTGCAGTTTCCGCATCTTTATTAAACCAGAGACAAATTGTATTTTTTGGCGTCATATTTTAATACTGTTATTCTATTATTCTATATTACCAAACTTCGTTTATACAAGACACTTCAGGGCCTTTTCCACTATCTTTCGTGTCTAAACAAAAACCCTGCCGATAGCTTGCGCTAAAAGCAGGGTCTGCACGAACCAACCGACGTTACTTTTCCGCCTTCTCGACGACAGATGCATTGATGAAATCGTAGCCAATTAAGACCCGCGAGGTCTCAACTTTCTTCCCCGTATCATCCTTGTCGTAGGTGACTCGGTAGTTCTCCTTGTAGGAGACAACCACTCGTTTCCCGACGACGCCTTTGAGCTTATCGTAGAGCTCTTTGCGTTGGACGATAAATTGACCGTGTTCGCAGTCAAAGACGACGGCAAACTTTTCAGGGACCTCAACAGCGCTCACCTGCATGCCGTTCCCCAAATTCAGCCCGAGGTTGCCGCCAAAATCAATGCCAACCAAATCTTCTTTGTCGGCCGTGGTGGCCTTGACCCCCAATTTGTGATGTGAGGGTGTGTGCACCGCGGACAGGATCGTTGCCGACTCATAGAGGACACTCGACTGTTCGATCCGAGTTTCTTGGCAGCCAGTAGCGACGAGGGCGACGACTGCAGTCACCAGCGAGAGTAGTTTTTGAGCTTTCACTTTCTTTTTTTCCTTTCGGGGTTGTTGCAAAAGAATTCAGGTTGTCTGAAGTCTGATATAATTATAACATAAATAATGCCACTTGGTCAATAACCTTCACAATAACCACGTAACCAAAGAATCTCAAAAAGCGTTACAATAAGGACATGCTTTCTCTCCTCAAAAAACCGAGCGCGTGGATCCCAATAATAATTCCTCTCCTGTTTCTCGCATATATTCTCCCCTACATTGCATTAAACGGTATGCCGACCCCTGATCCAAACGCAGACGAAGGTGTCGGCGCGCATCTCTTCCAACTCTGGCTCTTACTTGAACCTTTTATGTTGGGATTCTTTGCCGTTAAATGGTTTCCCCACGCACCAAAACAAACGTCTATGATCTTGGCGCTCCAAATTATTGTTGCACTCCTCCCAATCGTGATGGTTTTCTCGTTACAACTTTAGCTTCAGAATTCTCTAAATCGGCACCACCGGCCCTAAACTCCCTGATGTGGGAACTTCAGAACCCTCCCAATCAGTCGCTGTGTCAGTATCAACATCTGGATCAATACGCTGTATTGAGTGCCCCTCAACAACATCTATCACAGAAGGACTAAAAGCATCTGTGTTTTCCCCATAACTTACCGCGTCCACTACGCCTGATATATTTGAGAGATAGACTACATCCCCTGTGTTCGAAAGACTATTGCCAATAGCACTGTTGAGTACGATAACGGGTGCCCCGTGGAAATCCCAGAATGAAGCGGTGGTAGAAGTCCCTGTAATGATTACAGAACCGCCGTCCGGTAAAATAATGCTCGGCAATGTATCAGTGGCGTTCGCGTCAGAAATCTTCCATCCGCCAATATCAACCGGTGCGCCTGTGCCGTTATACAACTCAATCCATTCATTATTGTTTGAACCAGTAGTCTCAACTCCATGCACAGCATCCACATCGTAATACACTTCATTAATCACCACATGATCTATACCTGTTGGGGGCACCGCATCTGGAAGACACTCGCTTCCCTCTGCGTGATACCCGTCCGGAATAGTCGTCTGTTCTCCTTCAATATTTGAACAAAGATCAAGAGTCTCGGGTATATCTGGGACACATTGACCGCTATCGAGATGATATCCATTGGGAATAGTTTCCTGCACTCCTTCGATATTGAGGCACGCATCAACTGGAGGAGGCGGAGGAATAACAGCATCAACGGTTACCGATTTGCTGGTTGTCGCAATTCCATTGCCGCAGGCAAGCGAATATGTCGTAGTGGCAGAAATAGCAACAATTTCATTGCTCGACAAAATTTTCGTACCACTCCAGCCGCCTGAAGCTTCACAAGTAGTTGCATTTGTCGAAGACCACGACAATGTCGATGTGTTGCCCACAATCACAATAAGCGGAAGAGCGCCCAGAGAAAGTTCTGGCGCAGGAGGAGGTGGGGGTGGCGGAATTACTCCTTTAACGGTAATCGTAGCCGAATCGGTATAACTTCCAAATGTGTTGGTACAAGTAATTATGTAGGTAGTGGTAACTGCAGGACTAACAATTTCTTCTGCCTTTATAGGCCGACTACCACTCCACCCGCTTCCTGAAACAGTACAGCTGTCAGCGCGCTTTGCATCCCAATACAAGGTCGTCGACTTTCCTGCTTTAATCGCATATTTAGTAGCAAACAAATATACAAGCGGCGGCTTTTCACTGTGCCTATCATTGCAAAAATTAAACCTATTCCACCACCCGCCCCAATTTTGATCACAAAAAGAATATCGACCACCCTGATCGCCCCAATCCCAATGAGAATCGTGATCATCCGATGCATAGACAACGGAGACGCCACAAAACATAAGCAGAAACAAGAAAGTCCCCGCTACTGCTTGTATATATCGCTGGTTTCCCATATACAAAAAGAGAGCTAGTAACTTTCTAAGTCTACAATAGATACTACGAGGTGTGTTGTGGAAAAGCATCGACTCGGGATACACCTAGAGAATCCGGCGTCAGACGCGGTACAATGTCTGTTATGCACTCCCCGACTCCCCTCGATACACTGCTCCAAATCCGCCCCGCGCAGAAAAAGGCTCTCACGAAGCTCGGTATACAAACCGCTGACGACCTCTTGCATCACTTTCCTTCCCGCTACGAAAAAAATTCGGAGACAAAAACCATAGCCTCGCTTCAAACCGGTTCAAGCGCCGTCGTCTACGGCAGAATCCACGGACTGAAAACCCTCAAAGCATTTCACAAACGAATCCCTATGGCGGAAGGAATCCTGACCGATGACACGGGCTCGATAAAAATAATCTGGTTTCACCAGCCGTATCTGGCAAAAATGCTCGGCGAAGGAACACTCGTGCGCATTGAAGGAAATGTTGCGGAACGCAAAGGAGTAAAATATTTCTCAAACCCAAAAGCCGAGCGAGTTGAACGGATTCCTTCAACTTCAGAAAACTTGTTCGGCGCCGAGCACGAACTCCACGCGCTCCATCCGGTATATCCCGAGACGAGAGGGATCACGTCAAATTGGCTCTATCACGCCGTACAAAAAGTTCTCCAAGCAGGAATACTCGACAGGCTCACTGAAGATATTCCTGAAGAAATACTAGCGCGCTATCACCTCCCCACTCTCCGCACGGCGCTTATCTGGATTCATACCCCAAAAAACGAAAAGGATGCGCAGGCGGCAAGAAAACGATTCGCATTTGAAGAAATATTTTTCATACAACTTGAGAAACAGCGCGCGCGGAAAGAATTCGAGCGCGAAAAGGCATTCGTAATCGAGCCATCAAAAGAATCTCTGCAATCATTCATATCTCGTTTTCCATTCTCTCCAACCAAAGGACAACACTCGTCTATACAAACAATTCTTTCTGATTTCAAACGCGGACACCCGATGGCACGACTCCTTGAAGGAGATGTTGGATCGGGAAAAACGGCAGTGGCCGCCACAACCGCATATGCCGTCATCACCAGTCGCCCTTCGGGACAAGATTTTGGGCATCTACAAGTTGCTTACATGGTCCCAACCGAAGTTCTTGCGAAACAACAGTTTGAATCATTTGTGGGATATTTCGCGCATCTTGGGGTCAATGTTGGCCTCATTACCGGAAGTGGTTGTCGGAAATTCCCCTCAAAAGTAAATCCGCACGGATCAACCGACATATCGCGCACACAACTGCTTAAATGGGTGGGTAATGGAGAGATTCCAATTCTTGTCGGCACACATGCCCTGATTCAAAAAAGTGTGAAGTTCAAACACCTCGCATTTGTGATTATCGATGAACAACATCGGTTTGGCACTCTGCAGAGACAAAAACTCACCACCAAAGAAGAGTTGAAACCACACCTCCTTTCCATGACCGCAACTCCAATTCCGCGCACACTCGCACTCACCATTTACGGCGATCTCGATTTATCAGTATTGGATGAAATGCCTGTAGGGCGAAAACCGGTTATCACCGAAATCATCGATCCCGAAAATCGAAATGAAGTGTACGAAAAAGTGCGAAAACAACTTGCTCTAGGACGTCAGGCATTTGTGATCTGCCCTCGTATTGACGAACCCGATCCGACAAAAGAACTTGCACTGCAGGCAAAATCCGCCATCGCTGAAGCAACCCGTCTGAAAAAAGAAGTATTTCCCGAATATGAAATTGACATACTCCACAGCAAAATGAAAAATGACGACAAAGAAAAAGTGATGGATATGTTTAAAGACGGACGGAAAAAAATTCTCGTTTCAACTTCAGTGGTTGAAGTCGGCGTAAACGTCCCGAATGCAACCGTCATGATTATCGAGGGTGCAGAACGATTCGGACTTGCCCAACTTCACCAATTGCGCGGGCGCATCATCCGATCAAATGATCAGGCGTACTGTTACGTATTCACCGAAAGCAAGACAAAAACTGCGCTTGCTCGCCTCAAAGCACTACAAACGGCAAAAAACGGATTCGAGCTTGCAGAGCGCGATCTTGAGTTTCGTGGCACCGGTGAACTATACGGACGAAAACAATGGGGAGTATCTGACGTTGCAATGGAAGCCTTGCAAAATATCAAAATGGTGGAAGCTGCACGAACCGAAGCGCGAGCGATTATAGATACAGATCCGATGCTCACAAAACATTCCCTTTTGAAAGAGAGACTCGAACGGCAAGATGCGATTCATTTCGAATAGTTAGAGAAAGGAATGGGCGCCCTGCATTGCAGGGCGCCCAAAACGCACAAACACCTTGTGGCTAATTCGCACACCGTGGCACTCGATTCGTTCTGACACAAAGCGCAGAAATCAAATTCTCCCTCTCCTCACAAATCGGACTTGAAAGACCTTTCGCTTGCGTAGAAGCAATGATCAACCGCGAAGCAAAAGTGGAAGGAAGTTCAAGAGCGTCTGCGGCAATCCACGGATCATCCTTGTATATTTCTCTCTCACCTTTAACATCAATCGCAACCGCCAAGAGTGGGAGTACCGGATCAAACAACTCCGGGACGGTACCGAGAGTCGGCATGAGACGGATCTCAAGCTTTGGACCGAATCGGACTACCCATCGAGATTGAGGGAGCATAACCAGTTCCCTGCAATACCTATAGAACACTTTGGGATTCATAATTCACCTCCTAACCAAGAAGACTACTCCCGCCAGCTTGATTAAGCAACTTAACAAAAGACAAAAAGTTTGCTTTAAAAAATTTACTGCTATACTCTTTTCTACACACCCGCCCTTAGCTCAGCTGGTTAGAGCAACGAGCTTATACCTCGTAGGTCCTTGGTTCGAGTCCAAGAGGGCGGATACGAGTCGGCGAGTATCAGACCTAAGCAACTGAACTTCTTCAGTTGCGTCTGGACTCGAACAGCGGAGCTATGTTTTTTCGATAGAAAAAACAAGCGAGCTGGTGCCCAGACCAAAATGAGCGGTAGCGAATTTTGAGTCGCGGGCGAGTCCAAGAGGGCGGAATGAGCGAAGCGAGTGAGTCCTCTTGGACTCGAACGATGGGAAGGGGTCGGGAAACGGGAGTTTCCCGTGTCGGAGAGCAGTCCCGAGTCTTCGAGGGACGTTGAGAACCGTGGGTTCTCAAAGCGGAGCGAGTTAATCGAGCGAGCAGTGAGACTCCAAGACAGCGGACAAAATACTTTGTGACTCGTGACGATACATAAAAACAAACGCCGCGGCCCTGAAAGGGCACGCGGCGCGCACGAGAAGAACTCGAAGTCAGTGAGAGAAGATCGTCGCACGAAAATCGTGCGGATTGAGACCGAGACCTTCGAGGTCAACGTCGTTCAGGTGAATCACCCGAGCAACCTGTTGGATGCGGTCGCGAGTGCCATTGCACCCTCCACCGGCCCCATCAGGGCCAACGTATTCGAGAAACAATGCGTGAAGGAACTCGAGCAGTTCCTCCCGAGATGCGAGCAGGGCTCTTTGTATCACTGCTTCCGCAGCTGTCAGATCCGCGGCTTCGTCCAAAAGGTTCTTCCATTGCGAACAAGGAACAGTTAGGGTCGTCATAGGTTTTGACTGGAGTTGAGGTTGGAGTTTGGAGTGTAGATACGACAAAACCAATCCACACCTTATCACATAGGCTTTTCAAACGTCAACACTACACCTTGTGCTCAATCTCCGCTTTTCGTTTCGGCACAATACCGTTTGCAATCAATAGTTTTTCAAAATCATCGCGCTCGATTGTCTCCACTTCAATCAATCGCCCCGCAATCGCTTGCAGTGCTTTTTTATGCTTTGTCAAAACATCAGTCGCTTTCTTCAGAGCACCTTCGACAATATGAGACACCTCTGAATCAATCTCGGCACTTATCCGTTCGGAATATTCACGCTCTGCAAATGGTTTACCGTAGAGCACTCCTGCTGATGCTTCATAGGCAATCGGACCGAGTTTCTCCGACATGCCATATTTAGTCACCATGTCGCGCGTCAGCGCACTTGCCACCTGCAAATCATTTGAGGGACCAGTCGTTACGTCATTAAACATCATTTGCTCCGCAACAAAACCGGCAAGCGAAACAGAAATATCATCCAGAAATTCTCTGCGAGACTGGAGACGGCGATCTTCAAGCGGAAGTTTAAGCGTGTATCCTCCCGCCCGTCCGCGAGAAATAATTGAAATCTTATGCACCGGATCGGCAAATGGGAGTACCGAGGCAACTAGTGCGTGCCCTGCTTCGTGATACGCGGTAATCTCTTTTTCTTTCACCGACAACAAATGGCTCTTGCGTTCAGGACCCAACATCACTTTCTCAATCGCCCGAATCAAATCATATTGCGACACTTTGGTGCGATTTTCGCGTGCAGCAAGAATCGCTCCTTCATTCATCAGAGAATAAAGATCGGCGCCAGAGAATCCGGGAGTTCGCTCGGCTATCACCCGCAAATTCACATCTTCGGCAAACGGTTTCTTGCGTGAATGCAACTTCAAAATCTCCTCGCGATCATTGCGATCAGGCAAATCGAGTATCACGCGGCGATCAAAACGTCCGGGACGCAAAAGTGCCGGATCAAGCACATCAGGACGATTCGTCGCTGCCATCACAATTACCTTCTCGGTTGGTTCAAATCCATCCATCTCCACCAAGATTTGGTTGAGTGTCTGCTCACGTTCGTCATTTCCTCCACCAACACCGGTTCCTCGCACGCGCCCTACCGCATCAATTTCATCAATGAAAATAATCGCTGGCGCCGTGTGCTTAGCAAGTTTAAAAAGATCCCGCACGCGACTTGCACCAACACCCACAAACATCTCGACAAACTCCGATCCAGAAATTGAGAAAAATGCCACACCTGCCTCACCCGCCACTGCGCGCGCCAAAAGCGTCTTTCCGGTTCCGGGAGCACCCATCAAAAGCATACCTTTCGGGATCCGCGCTCCGATTTCAAAAAATTTCCGCGGGTTTTTTAGAAAATCAACCACCTCGCTCAATTCTTCTTTTGCTTCTTTGACACCTGCAACATCTTTAAAAGTTACACGCTGACGCTTGTCATCAGGCGCGATCATACGTGCCTTTGACTGTCCAAAGGAGAATGCTTGCATCCCCGCCCCGCGTACTTGGCGCGAGAGAAACCAGATAAACACAAGAATGAACACGAGCGGAAGAATGAATGGTGCGAGATTGAAAAACCAGAATGAAAATCCCGAGGGCGTCTTGACTGTCACACCAATCGCCGAAAGTTTTTTCGAATCAACACCTAAATTTTTGAGCGAATCAAGTATAGAGACGCTATCTTCTTTACGCACAGCTTTCACTTCTGGTGTCTCACCGGTATAGGTAACTTCAACCGCATCACCGTTGATAGAAAGTGCCGAGACTTTACCTGCATTGATATCAGTAACCAATTCGGACAATGAAATCTGGTTGGCCGGTGCTTGATTTTCAGTCAAAAGAGAGTACCCAAGCGTTAATGCGAAAAAAATAATAATCGCAGTCGAAATATTGAACAATAGACGAGGTTTTTTGGGTTTACCAGTTTCCATATGTGAAGTAGAGGTATTATACACAAACACAAGGGAAATAGAAGATTTCGGGAAAAGAAGAGGGCGGCGAACGCATGCGTTCGCCGCCCAGTCAAATCAAGCGATCTTCTCCCGCTTCACCTTCTGCCTCCACTTAATTTCAAACGGGGAGAAAACTTTTGTGTAAGTGGGTTCCTCTGTCTCCACACCACACTGGGAACATTCGGGGTTGGTGCACTCACGTCCCATCGTACACTCACAGTAGAATGTGTTCCATGGATGTACGCGCCACTTGTAGGGGCGACGAATCACCTTGGGGTCATCGCAGTGAGGGCATCTTCGTAAAAAAGCCTTGTGCTTCCGATACTGGTCCCCCCAGACCAGCGCGACAGTGCAAACTGCTATCAGCGTTACTGTTATTTCCATAGCTCCTCCTCCTTCGGTTAAGGGCCTTCGTTGTGAGGAGGTGGTGGAACTATGCGCTTCGATGAGTGACCCGATTTGGGGCACCAAAACAAAACATACAACAATCCGATCACGCAACACAGGGCAAGTATATTGCCGCCGAGGTCTGCTAACATAGGTTCCTCCGTAGTTTGGGGTTTGGGGTTGAGTTCTGGCAGATTCTTCGTGTGACGAAGAACTAAAGCCGACTCGTAGAGTACCATGGAAATATACCTCTCGTCAATAACCACTAAATTTGTTAGTATAGCGCTATGGCAGAACTCGCCACCAACAAAAAAGCCCGTTTTAACTATGAATTACTCGATACCTACGAGGCGGGTATTGAATTGCTTGGATTTGAAGTTCGAGCTGTCCGCTCCGGTTTTGCCCACCTCGATGGTGCACATGTCACTATACGCGGTGGCGAGGCCTATCTGCTTGGCGCCACCATCTCCCCCTACCAGCCAAGTAACACCCCCAAACACTACTTCCCCGATAGAAACCGAAAACTCTTGCTTACCAAAAAGGAAATTATTGAACTTGGCGATATTGAGCGTACCAAGAGATTGACAATTGTGGCAGTTTCGATGTATAATAAGGGGAAGCGGATCAAAGTGGCCATAGCCACTGCGCGAGGCAAGAAGAAATTCGACAAGCGCGAAACGCTGAAGAAACGCGATGCCGAACGCGACATGCAGAGAACTTTGACAAAGTATAGTGAGTAGCGAAAAGCGAACAGCGAAAAGTGGGGTGTCACCCTAATCGCTATTCGCTCATCGCTTGTCGCTTTTCATAAGGGGATGATCGGCATAGACAAAAGAAACGAGTTGTCTTGGGCAACGTGGAGCTCCAGTAACTCCTAAAACGGCTGGAAACTATAACTGCCAAAAATGCAGTAGCGCGAGTTTCTCCGTACTTCGGTGCGAAGGACTTTGCGTTTGTGTACGCTTAAAAACCGCACACTGTTCAACCAATTGACTTCCGATACATTGGCTTGGGCATAATAATCTCGGGATAGGATGTGTTACCGTTCTGGAACACGTCCGAATCGCCTCACGGCGGGAACAGAACTATACTCATGTGTTTTTTGTTGGCCTTGAGCCCATGAGCCGAAAAAATCAGACCAACTAGATGTTGTAGAACAATTCACCTCTTTCTCTTGCACGCGAGTTCGATTCTCGCCATCTCCAAAAATTCCAAAACGCCCACGAAAGTGGGCGTTTTGATTTGTAGATTTTGAGATGGCGAGAATCGAACAGAAAGGGGTCGGGAAAGAGAATTCTTTCCCGTGGAGGAAGGAAATGAGTCGGCGAGTGTTGGAAAACCGAGGGTTTCCAAAGTGTGAGATAGCGAAGCGTCTCGCAAGCGTCCGCCCATCTCCACCAGTTCAAAAATGAGCACGCGCAAGCGTGCCTTTTTTGTTTGGTGGAGATGGAGCAAGCAAACACCACAAGGATACTTCAAATCTCTAATCGCTGTACTCAAGATATTTTGGTCGCTGCTTTGCTTGCGGGCGGAATCGAACGGTCGGAGCGCGGCGGCGCGAGACGGGGTCGCGCAAATTTTCAGCAGAAAATTATGCGTGACTCGATTCCTCTTCCCTCATCTCCCCCCTAAAACTTCCTGATCACCGCTTTTACTTTTGCAGTAATGTTTAGACTTTCAGTAGGATAAATCGGTTTGTAGTTTTTGTTTGCCGGTTCAAGCCATACCTTGTTCCCCGACTGTCTGAAATATTTCATCGTAAAATCTCCATCGACTTCGGCAATAACAATCTCTCCGTCCTTCGCCTTATTTGTCCGTTCAACCAACACCATATCCCCCTCCGCAATATGGGCGTCTATCATTGAGTCTCCATCTACTTCAAGCAGATAACTTGATCCGGTCCCCTCTATAAGGTAATCATCCAAGCTCATCGTGTCTTGAACACTTTCTTCTGCAGGAGCAGGGAGGCCCGCTTTCACCAAACCGAGCACCGCAACTTCGCCGAAGATATTGCTCGGCGCATACTTTCCATTTGAATCGCGAGTGAGAATCCCCGCTTCTACCAATTTGCTCATCAATTTATGAACGGAATTTTTTGACTTAAACCCGACAAGCTTCATCACTTCGCGATACGAAGGCAGACGCTTGTATTGCTTAAAAAATGAGACAATCTTATCTTGATATTCGTTATACATATTAGAAAAGGGTCAGCGCCGAAAGCAGGTTATGCAAATTCCAGCGTGAGCGAGCGCGCTTGAGCATACGCAAAAGTTCAAAGTGTCGCTTCGACTCCATGCGGTAGTTTTCACCCCTGATAATTTTGCGGTCAATCATCTCATTAATCTTCTGGAGTTCGCTGATGACTGCTTTGTTGTGCTCTCTCTGTGACATACAAACAGTATAGGTGAACGAACGTTCACTGGTCAAGTGGATAGCTACAACACAACACGCCGTGGTGTTTTCGTAAACATATGTCGTGCCAAATCTTCAACAAAATTGGCACAAAAAAACAAGCGTGTGTCTAAAGCTTCGCCTTTTTTCCAACCCGCTTTACACCTCTCACGACATCTCGCCTAACTACTCGCACTGAATCGCCAATCGTTTTCCAATGTTTTTTCAAATCTCGCGCCAAGTCTGTTATCTCTTCTCGGCTTGCCTTCTTTCCCTTCTCGTATTCTGCCGCCACTGAATCAATGATCTCATGATACACGGGCTCGCTGACCTCGCGAACCTGCTCAAGTTTCTCAACTACATCACCTTTCATCTTGATTGCCCACGCCCGTACCTGTTTCTGACGTTTTTTTCCGTTAGGGCCTAGAAAAAAGTAGGCGGTCGCCGCGAGTGCGGCGACACTCACACCGATTACGGCAACCTTCACCGCATCAGAACTTTTTCCTGCGTTCTTCTTTTTCATTATCTTTTAAATTACTTCGTTCGGTTAATGACTATCCTTAATGCTATCGTTTTTTAATGCCGTCCTGCGCCGTTTGCGCGAGGGAGGGAAAAAGAGTCGAAATACAATATTATCTTCCAGCCGTTCTTTGAGCTCCATGACAAACTCTTCCGACCCCTTAAAACCTTCTTTGAGTGCCTCTGAAAGTGCGTACAGGTTCTTTCCCGCTTTAATGAAATAAAATAAGAGAATAGACACAAGCACCGTCAACACAATCGTCGCAATCGAAGCTATGAAGAAAAAAATATCTGCCTTTATGAGTGATTCCATAGAGTAACTATAT